>CAYPPO010000004.1:11133-75661 GCA_964412625.1 uncultured Candidatus Poseidoniales archaeon | reverse complement strand
TGAGTTTGATTGAAGGTTTCTAGCAACAAATTCTCTCAAACTATCTTCAAATCCACTCTCTGTTGATAGAGTGTGGGTGTGGCTATATATGATTTTCAAAGATTTTAGTAGCACACTTGCACCGTCATTGGCATTTTCTTGAGTTATTTCGAATGCTATTCTTACCCAGTCCATACCATAGGAATCAGTTATGAAAACAGGGGTGTTCGGGTCTGAAATCAATTCTGATACAGCAGGATATAATCTAGCAGAACTGGTCTTTTCCAATAGTGAAAATCCTGTCTCGTATTCAAAATTGCCAAGATTGGTACTCGTTAGTCCCGTTGTAAGGTTGAGTTGGAAACCTTCGGTTGCATCGAGTATACTGTAAATGGTATTCTGAGTAAATTCCACATCAAAATACTCAATCACAGCACCTCTGGGAATCAGAATGAAACCTTCTGTTGTTTGACCTGTAGCCGCATCTATCTCAATAAGCCTCTGGGGTTTTGTGGTATCCTGACCTTGCCCTATCCAAAAGTTACTCTGTGAACCATAAGAGCCAAATGCTGGTTGCTCCATCTCCCAATCGATAATTCCGTCATTGTAAAAATCGATTGAGGGATTTTCTATCATGTGACCAAATCCTAGCACAATAACTAATTCAAATACTAAACAATCGGAATTAAATTCGAAATTCAGCTCAAAATCATATATTGGATTTGATAGATTATTTGTTCCGTTTGTTAATTGGACACCTGCCAAACTTGATGTTTGACTACCTGTTGAGGCGGATTGTCCGGTGGATGTAATGCTTGAAGTAAAGTTACACCCTGAACGCTCTAAACCTTGCACTTCTATTGAATAAATTGGAACATTGTTCTCACCAAGTAAATTCGCTGAGTTATAAGTTGCGTATTTACCAGTGGATGAATTAATTGACATTACACCATTCGATATGTTATATTCCCTGTATTGATTTATATCATTAAACGAGATATGGGATGCAGTACCAATATTATAACCATAAAGCACCGGCGTAGAAACGCCATCTTGGCTAGGGATAAACTGGATTTCGATGTCGATGAACGGATGGTCATCTACATCTACATCCCACAACCCAATTACTGGAGTGGATATCCCGGTGAGAGCTCTTCCGTTTGCTGTTACTACGCTGTTTGTGTATGTATCAATTATATCCACTGAAATTTGGGAGTTTCCTGGAATAAACATATCAAGGTCTAAAATTCCATATCCATTTGGTTGCTTTTCTTCATACTCCAAACTCGGTTGTATGTTGTTGATTGTTATTTGCTCTGCTGTTTGGTATCCATCACCAATCTTTAGATCATCAATATACCAGCCGGATTTATCAGCAGTAGACATAGCGTAGTTACTATCACTGGATTCAAGGATGAACCTAATCTGTACGAAGCTACCAAGATTAGCCGCTAAGTTTGCTGCCACAGTTGACCAACCATTTGAATTACTAACACTTATTGATGTGCCTCCCAGTGCAAAACTATTGGTTGGAACTCCTCCACAGTAATTGTTTATTTTGCCAGAGGCGCTTGCGCTTTGTAGTCTCTGGTAAAGTCCGTTATTGGGAGAAACTCCTGATACCTGAGGCAAGTAAATAGGCAGAAAACTGTATCCAGTTTCCTCATTTGCGAATGTCCCAGTGC
Source organism: uncultured Candidatus Poseidoniales archaeon (assembly GCA_964412625.1). Classification (GTDB taxonomy): domain Archaea; phylum Thermoplasmatota; class Poseidoniia; order Poseidoniales; family Poseidoniaceae; genus MGIIa-L1. The sequence continues at coordinate 73,997 of CAYPPO010000004.1, read as the reverse complement.
TTGAGGATCTTATCTCCATGTAGGCACAATCAGAGAATGTGTTGTCACCATTCCCTAAGAAATCGGTTCTGAGCGAGTGCCAGGATGAAAAAGTCAGGATGGTGCTGTTGAGGTTGGCGTCAAGATAGATTGGCGGGGTGTCCATGTACCATTTGTACCTCTGAGAGGTTCCATCATTTGCTAGAGAATCATCTGTGTAATCATTGTCATAAAAATTAGTGCCCCAACACATATCACCAGAGGCACAGGTTGCTGGACCGGCTGTAGTAGTTCTTCCGCCTTTGTATCCATATTCCCAAGCTTTGAGTTTATTATCAGTTGGATGTTCAGTAATGAACAACGAATTATTGAGCATACCTTCGTCCGAGTTCTCGAAATCTGTGACGAATGAGGATGAATAGAGAGAAACTGGTAACGGATCTTGATTAACATCTTCATAAACAAATCTTGATTCATTGCTGAAAGATGTTGCCCCATTGTTTAGAATTGGGTTCCAAATAGGAAGGCCTGACTCAACACCTACACGATCGTTGCTAGAGACCGTTAGTACACTGGTGGAAACATTAACTGAGGCGTGAGTTATTGTTTCGTCAGTAGGCACAAAAAATCGACCTTCAGTATTATTTTCAGAATTTACGCCATCCTTGAATTCAATGACTACCTCGGAGGAACCATCAGAAAATGTGGTTACTGTTGATGCCCCAGCAAAAGGTGTTAAAACCATTAAGAGAGTCAAAAATAGTGATGTTTTTATTCGGTCACTTTTAATCGCCATGCTATCGCCAGTAACTATCCAAGACTTCTACCCCTAAAATGCATCGCTTTTTCGTGATGAAAAGGCTCTTTACGATTCAATTAGGTAATTTTGTAACAGAATATGATTTCTCGAGGCAATATTGCCGTCCCGCACGCGCGGTAATTTCCCCCAGCATTTAGCGTGTCCAACTGATAAATCAACTACCACAAGAGTGAGACTACTTGCCTGTTGCCGATCGATAACCTCCCGTATACCCACATTCTGCTAGAAACCAGTGCATGATATCAAATTGACAGCATGACTTCTTGAACTAGTAACCTATCCGAGCATCATGAAGCCTTATTCAAAAGAGCCTGTTACCCTGATTGAACATATATTTCCCGGAGATACTAATGATCATGACACGTTATTTGGTGGTAAACTACTTTCAATGATGGACAAAGCTGGTGGGATCTCTTGTTCAAAATTCGCTCACCGAGAGTTTGTGACAATCTCAATCGATACACTGAAATTTATTGCCCCTGCAAGACAGGGTGATCTATTGGAAGTCTCTGGCAAAGTGGTCTACACAAGTACTCACACTGCGTGCTCAAAGGTAACTGCACTCGCAGTAAATAAAGCCACTTGGGAGAAGAAAAAAATCTGTGAAGGCTATTTTTTCTTTGTTGCGATTGATGCTATGATGCGGCCAATCCCCATTCCTCAATTTGTTGTTGAAACTGATGAAGAACAAATCGAATGGGATAAAGCAGAAAAAATAAGAAACCACATGATTACGGAAAAAACCGAATAATTTGCCCGTAAATTGATTTGAGATTTGCTGGTGGAGCTGCTATGACGGTACTAAATGTTGCCATGTTTGGTAGTGATGAGTTAGCGAAAGAAATTGCCAAAGCAACCGACCAACGTGATGTTCATACTTATGTACACAAAGAGAGTAAAGAAGGTATTGCAAAAATAATATCCATAATTAGGCCTGCTAGATACCCCGAACGATTACGACCATTACTCAACGCAATTTCGGCTGGGAGAGTAGGCATTATCGAAATTAGTGCTATCGATGCAACTCTAGGTGAAGTTCTGGTCGCATTTGCTAGTTCCAGTATCGAGTTTGGCATTGCGGTAGTTAGGCCGAAGGATGGCGATTGGGTTGACCAAGCAATGGCAGAGAAAATGTTCGCTCAGGCGGGTTTGAATAAGTGGAAGTTCATGCCACCGGATGGTGTAGATATTCGTAACCATCTTTATGACTTAATGGCTGAAATTCAAGATGAATTAACCAATTCTGCCGCCTCTCCATTGGTGGTTAGTATCGATCAATATTTCAATGTCAAAGGTATTGGGTTGGTGGCAATTGGTTACGTTCAATGTGGTACTCTCAAAGTCCACGATGAACTTCACATACTGCCATCAAAAGGAGGTGGCAATACCAAGTCTCTACAAGTAATGGATGATGATGTCCAAACTGCCCAATCGGGCGATCGGGTCGGAATAGCAATAAGAGGCGCTAAAGAAGAATCCCTGGGCAACGGTTCAATAATTGTCAAGCCTGCTGTTGACGACAAAAAAACCAATACTCACATCCCGTTAGCTGTTGTAGAGCATAAAATATCAGAATTAACTTTGACAACATCACCGTTCCAAAAACGAATACTTACCGAAGGTGATGTTGTACACGTCAGCGTGGACTTGCAGTTCACAGTCGGCCGAATCAAGTCTGTTGATGGTGAAAAACTGACTGTGGAATGGGATTCTCCAGTGTATGTAAGACGAGAAAATCCTGCCTCTGCAATTATTGCTCAATTGGATTCTAAGCCTAGAATTATCGGCTCCTCGATAATTCGACTGAGTGAGTGAGGCGGCGAAAATTCTCGGCGATAAAACAAGGTGTTTCGCGGGGTAATTTTGCGGTGGTTTCTTAACCTACACAGTCTGCTTGAGCAATTAGGATGCACTCAACAGGTCGCGTAGCATATTCATCGGCAGAGTCACAAGATGTAAAAATCGACTCGCTGTACCTCGATGGCGCGTCTGGTAAGGTTGTAGCAAATATCGACGAAAAAATACTAAGTTTAGAGTCGAAATCTGGGCACGGACTGGATATAAAAATTCACACCATTAATCGAGTACACCATCACCACACTAGGTTAATTCCCGGCTATGTAGCAACTCTCGGCCTGGCATTGGTTTGGTCAAGCATCAGAATCTTTGCGTCTTCCACTCTTCAAATTATCACGCTTTTAGCCGGATTTAGTCTTATGATTGGGTGGGCAGTGACTCGAAAACCAACATTAACTATTGACACCGAGGCAGGTGATTGCCACGTTATTACCGGAAATGATTTCTCCTTATTGAAATTAAACACCATCTTAATAAAATTACAAAAAGGATTCTCACTAGAAGAGGCTGCGGATGGCTTAGAAATTCTTGAAACAGATGCACAATATCCAAGAAATTCAATATTAGAACAAAATGATGTTCCAGTAAATATTGCGACAGTTTCTAGGCCTGAATCAATAGCAACCTTTCTTTCAAGTGATATAGCAGAATCTGTTGCTCCTGAACCTGATTTATCGCCTGCTCTGGACCTTAGCATATTCGATTCTGTAATGCCACCCCCGGCGACGCCTCAAACGACTACTCCAAGCTGGCATGAGTTAGCCAGTGAAAGACGGGAGCGTAATACTTCTACTAGCGGAGATTCTTTGATTCAGCGAGGCATTGAGAATGTGGCTGATCGACGAAATAGGCAAGAAAACCACCCAATGTCGATGTTTAATAAACTAGATTTAGACTTGCCCAATATCAATAACAACCCTCACAGTTCACCAGACAATCGCTTCCAAAATCCGGGTTTAATATCAAGTAATGAAACCTTCAGAAGTGACGAAGCAGGCCCTTCACAGATGCCAGAGTTAATACCGAGTTTTTGGAATAAAGAAGGTTATCACAACCCCAACGAAATAAACCAACCAACTCCGCCAACAGATTTCGACGAGTTTAACTCTCCGGACACATTACTAGGTAACCTAGATACCGAAGGAAACCCGGTGGAATCACTGGTTGCTAGCGCTAGAAGAGAGACTAACCCGCACAGACAACTACCAACGAACGACGCCCTACCAATCAACCAAAACTCTAGGCTGCGAAAGAAAACCACAGCCAATAACTCTAGACTTGTCAAACGAAGAGTGAATACCAGTAGTTCAACAAGAAGGGGCAGGCTAGTACCTGCCATAGGCAATGCCATGAGAGATTTGAGCACTTCAATTACTAATCGTATTATCAACACTTTAGAAGAAACTGCCCCACAATCCACAAACCTAAGGGAAAGAGCTGATGAAGCGCAGCAAGAAGAACTTGATACCTTCAGGAATTTAGCTCAGAGCAATGGTGGAACGCTACCAGACGAAAAAGCCCGTGAACTTGAAGAGAACGTTCGGCGAAGGAGGGCTTTGATTGAACAGAATGAACAAGAGTTTGCCGAATCTGACGATGATATTTCATGGACTGATTTAATCGATACCGAGGCTCACAAAAATTCAACTGCTGGCAAGGGCGGTCTTCCAAGGATTGACCTTTAATCATGTTAACATTGCTTCGAATTCATTGAGCCTTGAGCTAAACATTTCATTATCCAAAGCTAATAGGCCAGAAGTTCCAAAGGATTCCAAGGTAAAACTCGCGGTCACTGTTGCTCTAACTAGGGCTTCTCTCAACTCATTTCTAGTAAGTTTACCATCATTTGAGGCGAGAAAAGCGGCAATGGTACCAGCGAATGAATCACCACATCCAGTAGGATCAACTATATTCTCAGTCGGATAAGCAGGCAACGAAATTATCTCTCCGTCATGGAATGCGACTACACCATGCTCCCCCTTTTTTATGATAAGGGTTTGACAACCAACCATTTCAATCAAAGTTCTAGATGCTCTGATTAGATTATCATCTTCAGCCAACATTCTAACCTCACCGTCGTTAATAATTATTAGATCGACTCTTTTCATCACGGATAACAAATCTTCCTTGGCAATCTCGATCCATAGATTCATCGAATCTAACATAGATAAGCGCGTTCCTGTGGCTTGTTCTAGGACTTTGGATTGCAATATAGGGACTAAATTAGCACAGAATAGAACTTTCGGGCTTGTTGACTGAGATGGCACTTTGGGGTCAAAGTCACCAAATACATTCAACTGAGTATCATGTGTTTGAGCAACTCCCATATCTCCATGATAGGAACCTTCCCAACGGAACGTATTACCCTCTGCGATTTCTAAACCTGTCAAATCTAATCCTTGTGACTCCAACATAGCGATGTCGGTAGCCTTGAAATCTTGTCCAACAACTCCGACTAAGCCAATTTTCTCCAACCCGAGATAATTACCGTGAAAACGGCTCGCTATTCCAGCATAAACCGCAGAACCACCTAGCGCATCTTCAACCTTGCCTACCGGCGAGGTTACACTATCATAAGCAATACTTCCAACCATCAAAACATCCAAGCAATCTCACCTCATCCAAGTAATTCTTGATGATTGTCGATATACTGTATTGTAACATCTCGATTCAAGAAATCCTTTTCATCCATTATCCTTCTGTGAAGTGGTATAAGATGTTGAACTCCAGTAATTTGAGTCTCATCTAGCGCAGTACGCATTCTTCTGATAGCATCATCCCGATCATGACCCCACGTCAAGAGTTTGGCTAGTAATGAATCAAAACAACCTGGCATCTCATATCCAGGGTGGGCATGTGTGTCACACCTAATGCCAAAGCCTGATGGGAAGTGGCAATCCCAAAGCCTACCTGGGCTAGGTACGAATTGTTTGGGATCTTCGGCGTTTAGCCGACATTGTATTGCGTGACCACGCCATTTTATTTCGTCTTGGGATAAGGGCAAATCTTCACCTTGAGCAACGCGGATTCCTAACTCAACCAAATTGTGTCCAGTAATCAATTCGGTCACAGTATGTTCAACTTGCACCCGGGGGTTTACTTCTAAGAAATAGAAATCACCGCTGGAATCTCTCAGGAATTCAAATGTTGCAAGGCCTTTGTAGCCGACGGATTCAGCACCTTTGCAGACTAAATCCCCAATTTCTGCTCGCTTTTCATCAGAAAGCCACGGACCTTCTTCAACCAGTTTTTGATGTCGCCTTTGAATGGAACAGAAACGTTCACCAAAATGTATAGCATTCTTGCCATCAGCTAGCACTTGGAATTCTACATGTTGAGCTCCTTGTATGTATTTTTCAACAAATACCCTCTCATCACCAAAAGCCGATTTCGCTCGTGACATGCACAGCTTCAGCGCACTAGCAAATTGAGATTCTTCTTCAACAATTTGCATACCGATTCCTCCGCCACCAGCAGCTGCCTTGATGATAACGGGATAGCCAATCTCATCCGCCAATTCACTAGCAACTTTTTCATCGGATATCGGTTCTGATGAACCCTTAGCAACTGGCAGTCCCGCTGCTTCCATAGCAGCCCTAGCCTCTATTTTATCGCCAAGAAGAGTAATTACGTCACTGGATGGCCCAATGAAGGTAATGCCTTCCTCTGTGAGTCGCTTGACGAATTGTGCATTCTCCGCCAAAAAACCATATCCTGGATGAACAGCATCACACTCTAACTCCTTAGCAGCATTAACAACTGCTTCAATGTCCAAATAAGAATCCAGCGGATTTGTTCGATAATTTGGGTAGGCGACGTCTGACAGCATAACCGGTAGCGACAACCTGTCTTCCTTACCATGAATAATTGCTGCTTCTATGCCCATGTCTCTCAGTGTTCGCAAAATTCTGAGCGCTATTTCGCCGCGGTTTGCAATCAAGACCCGCTTGAATCCCATATTCTAGCGGAAACATCGGCAATCTATGAGTAAAACGGTTAATATCGTGATTTTTGAATGGATTTTCATCGCCGAATATCGGAGTTTAAGTACGGAATTTGGTCATTTTTAGGCGGATTATGGATTTTTAACCCCTTTTGTAGGATTATATTAATATTGTAGTAATGAGATTGGCCATTATGGACCAAATAGACAAATCAGGTGCGGAAATTGTGGCCGCATTAGGCGGTAAAGATTTGAATAAGGATGGCAGAATCATCAATTTAGTCATTTGCGGGAATTCAAAATTTTATGATTATGCGTGGCTTGAAGATCAACTTGACCATTGGGTTGAGCAGCATGCTTACCCTGATATGATAATTATTGGCGGGGCGAGTGGTGTAGATTATTTAGCTGAGCGATGGGCTGATAACCAAAACATTCCATTAGCCGTTTACACTGAGGCTTGGCAGTCACCAAGACCCAATACAGAATTGGATAGTGGCCGGCCTGAAGCTATTGCATCGCTAGCGGATGAAATGCTCAAACACGCCACTCATATGTTGGCATTTCCCGGTCCTGATTCTGTTTGGACAAAAAGAATGATAGACATTGCAATGAGTGAGAGTATACCCGTCAAAATGGTGAACTTGCCAACAGAAGGTTTGTGATTAGTAGACATCTCGAAGGTATCGCTTCTGTTCCTTCATCATTGTCTTTTCAATAAAGTGTGTAGCATCTGCTTCTGACATTCCGCCATGCTCTATCGCAATCTCAATTAGCGCACGATGTACATCTTTTGCCATGTAGGTTTTATCACCACAAATGTAGAAATATGCACCATTTTCAAACCATTCCCAAACCTCAGCACCATGTTCTTTTAGTCTGTGTTGGACATAAATCTTCTCGGCTTGATCTCTTGACCATGCTGTTGTAAAACGGTACAAATCTCCACTATCGAGCCAAGATTCAATAGTATCCTTGTAGTAAAATTCGGTTTTTGACGATTGGTCCCCGAAAAATAGCCAATTTCTACCCTTTCCACCATCGAACACTCGTTGTTCCATGAATGCTCTGAATGGTGCTATGCCCGTACCCGGTCCGACCATTATGATGTCGATATCTTTGTCCTCGGGGAGGACAAATGACTTCGTTGGCGACATGAACACACCAACTCGCTTACTTGATGTGCCTATTTCGTCGGCCATGAATTGAGTGCATAGACCGCCACGATCTCTTCCGTGGTAGCTGAATCGAACTATACCCACCGTTAATTCCACCAATCCAGGGTGTGCGTCGTGCGAGGACGCAATAGAGTACAGTCGTGGTTTTAGTCTAGCTGCTAGATCTAAGAATTCCTCGGGAGAATATTTAGCATCAAATTCTCGCAAAATATCGACATAATCTCGCGTCCATAGATAATCCTCCATCGCTTTTGCGTCATTTGTGAGGTGTTCTAATTTTTCACTCGGTTCCTCTGAAGGAGCGTTTGCGGTAAGTTCGGGCGGCAACAGCTCTTGTTCACTTGCATTCCACTTTCGCCCGCCTCTAGTTCTCGAGACGAATTTAACTGTAATTTTCAACCCAGTTGAAATGATTTTTTCCGACAGCGATTGAACAAACTTCTTGCTAGCCATGTGCACCTCAAAGTCAAGTTTTAATGCATCATACAACGACCTTTCTCCGTTGTGGGTTGTTACTTTGTAATCTCGGTCCCAGCCTTGAATTTCAATTAATTCTTCTACTATGTGCGGTGGATTTTCCGGGACTACACCCAGTGCATCTCCGACTTTGTAATCCAGTCCAGAGTCACCAAGTTCGAACACGACATGTCGCGTTTCTTTCTTTGACCCTGCGCCGTTGAGAACATAATTTTCTACTATATTTGTGAAATATGGATTCTTTGCGCTCCAAGCAGATTTTTCTTCCTTAACTTTTGGCTCTGCTACGGTTATTTCCTGTACCTCTTCTTCTAACTCTGCTGCTGGCTCAGGGTCTGCAGATGAGATTACCACTGCCGCCATTGCAGGTACAGCCTTATCGACCCACTGTTGCCATTCTGGCTCAAAATCAACATCACACAGTTGAAGATCAGTTGTCCTGTTAGCACCGAGTTCATGCAACTTATTATCCCAGTCTATACCTGCTTGACAGAACTCATCATATGAGGTATCGCCAATCGCACAGACTGAAAAATGCAATCCGTTTAATTGAGGAGATGTTGAACATACCGACTCCCACAAATCTATTGCATTATCAGGCATTTCTCCTTCGCCCCATGTTGAGGTTATGATTAGTAGCCTTTTGTGCGATGAGAGGTCTGTGGCGCTGAGGCCATCCATGTCAAAGACTTGAGAAACTAATCCTGCTTTGTCGGCAAGTTTCTTGGTATTCTCTGCTAATTCTTCGGCATTTCCAGTTTGTGAGCCAAATAAAATCGCTAATGATTTATCATTGTTGTCCGACATGTAACCACCACCGCCCAATCAGGTGCATTATCGCCTACCGGAGGGGGTAATTGAAGGTTCGGAAATTGGAGTTTCTCTTTTACTGACCACACCGATTATAACAATACCTAAGACATCTTGGAGTAACTATGGCGCATGAAATAATCATGCTTGGTACGGGCAATGCATTTTTGCCTAACGGCAGGCACCATTCATTTGCGATATTTGATGGAAAACACATAATCGATGCGCCTCCTACTGCACTAATTTCATTACGAGAAAATGGCATTAAGGTAAGTGAAATATCGACTATTTTTATCACTCACCTCCACGGAGATCACATATTTGGTTTACCTTTCTTACTGTTAGAGAGAACCTACATCTCAGACCGAGAACTATCCCAACCATTGACAATTGTTGCTGCCCCGGGAGCGCGTAAGAGAATTGAGGAGTTGTGTGAGATTGCATACCCTGGTTCGATGAAAAAAATCCTTTCAACGATTGTCTGGAATGAAAAAGCGCAGGGTAGCACCAAAGATGGTTGGAAGTGGAATAGGTTTGAAGTCAATCACAACGAATTTGTCGACCCTTTTGGATATAGTTTCGAATCAACTGATGGGGCAAAATTCGTTCACAGTGGCGATTCAGGGCCTTGTGAACCGCTGTATTCGGCAATTGGTGATACAGATTTAGTAATAATCGAAATGTCGGTTCCTGAATGGGTACCTAGTCAGGAACATCACAAACCATCAGATATTCAAGCATTGAGTGAGCAATACCCCGAAGTAAAGTTCATAATCACTCATACATATATCGATTCGAAAAACTCGACTAAACCAAAAATAACCGCTGATGAATTTCCCCATCATCCAGACAACGTCATACATGCTGAGGACAGGTCGCATTTTCGGTGGCGAGGAAAATGGATTTTTTAACATCTTGAAGAAAATAAATTTTTATGGTTTACCTATCAAAATAGGAAGTTGAAAATTTTTGGCGAAGGTATGCTTATGAGGGGGACTCGGACTGGGACGACCATCGCGCTTCGACCCGTAGGCCGAGGTGATGATGGAAACGGTGGACGGATAAATGACAGACAACATTTTTGATGGATATCTGTCTAGAAAAACCCTGTTCCAGAACAAAGAATACCTCCGTCACAACTACCATCCAAGTAACCTACCACATCGTAAAGGTGAAATTGAAACTCTGTCATTCAATCTTGTGGAGGCACTGAAGGGGCATATCCCCTCCAACATGACCCTCTATGGTGTTACAGGTGCGGGCAAAACTGCTGTAACTAACTATGTTTGCAGTCAGCTTGAGCAGAAGGGTGAACAACTTAACCGGCCGGTACAAACTGTAATTGTTAATTGTCGACAAATTGATACCCAATATCGGGTGCTAAGTCACATAGGAAATTCACTGTTGGAAGATCATGAAATTGACGAGATCCCATTTACCGGCTGGCCAACTGATCGGGTGTTCAGCGAATTAGTAAAGCGAATGGACTCACGAAAGGGTGTGTTCGTAATCGTACTAGACGAAATTGATCATTTAGTTCGAAAAGCGGGAGATGATTTACTCTACAACTTAACCAATCTTAACTCATCGCTCAAGAGCGCAAGATCTTGCGTTATCGGAATTTCAAACGATTTAAAGTTCACAGACTTCCTTGACCCAAGAGTTAGGTCTAGGCTTGGACAATTAGATGTTGTTTTCAATCCATACGATGCGCAACAACTGCAAGATATCCTGCGTGAAAGAGTAAAAATTGCGCTAAATAAAGATGTCATTGGAGACGGTGTTATTGAGATGTGTGCAGGACTTGCTGCCCAAGAACACGGTGACGCAAGGTGTGCATTAGATCTTCTTCGAGTTTCAACTGAGAAGGCTGAGTTGAGCGGTTCAGAAAAAGTCGAGCAGAATCACGTGAAAATTGCTCAACATCAAATTGAGGCCGATCAAATGACTCCCGTGATAGCAAAGCTGCCAAATCAACAAAAAATTGTACTCGCGGCGATTATAATCAACGAAAAGAACGGTTTGAAAAATATCCAAACTGGTGAAGTTTACTCTATTTACTCCCAAGCATGTCGACATCTCGGTACGAACGCACTTACCCAGAGACGTGTATCTGGTTTGATTTCTAGTTTAGATATGCTGGGCTTGATAACTGCCCGGACAATCAGCAAAGGCAGGTATGGTCGGTCAAAAGAAATTAACTCATGTATCCCACAAAATATTGACCCTGGTCAAATAATGATCGAATCTGAACCTGAACTTGAAGACATATTCAATGGCATCTACAAGTATCAAACTAGGTTGTAGAGCATTTCAGCATAATTTTGGGTTCGGTGTACTTATAATCAGAAGGCAGGTGGGCGACGCATGAGCGAAGTGAGTAACAGCGATGAGAGTTTTGTACAGATGGTGCTTAACCCATCCAAGACCATGTCAAACTGGTTTGTCGGCTTGGGATCGCTTGGAATATTTCTAGCGGTACTAAATCTTCTAGGCGAGATTCATCCAAATTATCGAGTTTCGTGGAGTGGGGTTCTGACATTTGAAATCACCAATAGAGCTTTCGAAGACCTGTCAACTGCTCCGGCATTCGTAATTTCAGATGCAGTATTTATTGCTATTTGTGGACTCATTGCTGGACTCGGATTCAAATCGATCAATAATGAGGAGGGTGGCATAGGAGATTGGTTAAAGTCTATCTTCGTGAATGACACATGGATGTCATTAGCAGACCCCGACCGAGGTGGTTGGTTCAAGACCATGGGTGCTTGGTGTCTGCTATTAGGGGTAATCAATTACCTATACTTCGGGTTAACGGCGACCGGATGGATTGACCCGGGAGTATATTCCGTAACCATTGCGCTATTGGCATTTGGTTTCGCATTGGTTTATGCAGCAAATTCACCAGAATTAGATGAACAATAATCATGACTAATTTGATTCATGACCATTCTGTTTTAGCATAGCATCTAAGCACCCAAGCATCAAGCCTTTCCACAAAGCTAAACTCCATTGCATGATAAGGCCTTTAAACGCAAAATAAACAATAATCCGATTTTTGTTACTTTGAAGAATTGCGGTTCGATTGATCACACCTAGTGTGCCTCGCCAAAAGATTAGTTCCTGAATTAGCAAAAGAGCCAGGGTTACTAGCAACATATTTGTCTGCCACCAGGTTTGTACCTCTTCCCAAGTTTTACTTTCTGCTTGCAAGAAAAAATATAGGAATGGTAATCCAGTAATTATTGCGGTAAACCAAAGCGGAGCTACCAACAGAACCGTTGTAGAACTGCCGATAAAATCAAAATTTGGCCCGCGCCGGCGCTTCTTTGGATATTTACGCATAATCCTGACATGGGCCCTCGCATCCCTAGACCGCTTCGCTAAGAATCGCCTTCTGCCTGATTCGGGAACGTGGGCTACAACCGCTTCTGGAGCATAAACAATAGTACCTCCGTTTGATATTAATTGCAAACTTACCTCCATATCTTCCGCGTGATACCATGAAGGATTAAATCCGCCAATTTCATCAAGATATTTCCTGTTAAACATAGAGCAAGGACCATTCGCGAGGCTGGTTCTTCGAGGCCTTGAGCGATATTTCGATTCGATTTCAACCGAGCGTAATACGCTAACTAAATCATCGGCTCTCTGAAATATAGTTCTTCCAGTTACTGCGACAATAGTCTCGTTATCATCGACAGGAAGACTTTTTTCAAACAGACTTGTAATCCAATTTTGTGTTGGCCTCACATCTATGTCAGTTATTGCCACCCATTCACCACGGGATTTGCTGACTCCTAGGTTTCTTCCAGCTGATAACCCAAGCGCGTCTTGAGAATACACGAAAACTGGGACTTCCCCCTCTGAATCATGCCATTTTTCCAAACGCTCCCGAGACCCGTCGGTCGAACCATCATCAACAGCAATAACTTCGATTGGCCGGTAAGTCTGATTCTTTAATGATTCTAAACATCCGTCAATCCATTCCACTCCGTTCCTGACACAAACCGTTATTGAAATCAGTGGTTTATCTTTCAATCAACCACCTCAAACATAGACAAGATATCTCTGCATCGGTTTTTAACAGCTAGACTCGATACTTGAACAACGACTCCCCGCTTTGGCTGTCCGTATATTACAGAGGTGCCTATTGGTGCTAAACAGTGAATGACAATCGGTGCTAAATCCTCTTCACCATCTACATTGATTACAGTCGAGTCATCATTTGAAAGTGCCTTTTCAACTGCATCGATCAATGACGGGGTTATGTGACCTGCAGGATTGACCGTACTCAATAAATTAGCAAATCTAGAGGTGTCTATTTTATCACAATCTAGTAACTCAACCCGCTTCGTCATACCATCGATAATACCTATGTCCGGTACTACACCCAGGCTCAGTAGAGTCGCTACTGAGACGTCGCCGACCGCAACTATCGAACTGTCTGCCTGAACAATCGACTCAAGTGCCTCAGCCATTGCAACCTCAGGATATTCTTCTGGACCCTCGAATAAAACCCCCATCGGGGTTTTCAGTTCATCATCAAGTCTAGCGCTCATCTTTAGATTATTTTCTCGATGATAGTCCTCTAGCCATGCATTTCCATTGATGTCAATTTTCCCGCTTCTAATTCTTGAACTACTAATTATCTTACCTGAATAATCAAGCATATGAGGCACCTCTAGAATTGTTAATTCTGCTAAATCAGATAATTTTCTCAGTCGATTTATCTCATTACAATTGCCCAAAGTTTCTGGTGTGGCAATTATCGCATCGGCCAATTTATGAGTGGGTGCTGGACCAAATGAGTCATTTAATTGAAAAATTTTCACCGAATGATATGACTTTTCAGACAACCAATCCAAGATTGCATTAACACGTTCCTCATATGGCTGAATAAACGGTGATTTTCGACCTGCTAACTCATCGCTTAATACGTGAATCTCAACTTGATCAGAGCGTGACATAGCCATCCTCAGCAAGAGTTTGTGGCCCGAGTGAAGGCGGTCAAATGTTCCACCGATTAGGCAACACGCATAACGGACATCAGTTGCCATTGCTAGTCTGTAGTGAATTTGACCTTTGAGTTAATCGCTTGATTTTGTAAAAACAATTCGTTTTTCCCATGAGTGAGACAGCAGCACTGTGCCCCAGCTCCTAACGGCCTGTTTCATCGCATTGCTCCAAGGCCTGACCCTCGGTGCCGGGGCGTGCTGTATGATAGGGTGGTTGTCTTGAGTTCATCCTTACGTCGCACAAGGACCCATAACCTATCAAATGGTTTACCGCTTTTGCCCCAAAAATCATCCCCCGAAGGGTCATTTTGGTCTTCGATAGCGGACCGTACATTGGTATCGAACTTCATTGCAATTTCACAGTAGCTCTGCCCGATGTTGCTAGTGCGGCAAATATCTCAGTGAGATTACATACATGAAACCATCGTTTTAGAGAGTATTCTTATGATATGAGATACCATATATCAAAGCGCCAATGGTTGAGTCTCCTTCTTCGATTACATCGGTTGAAAAATCAGGCCAATATTTGATGTCTTGTAGCAAATAGACTAATTTGGGATGGGTCCTAGGCGTAACCCGGTAATTATTATCTTCTGATTTGGAAACTAGCTCAAAAACATCCATCAGCGAGTTCTTTGCCACTGAGTCCTGCATCATTGTTATGTATAGCAAGTCAGTACTATCAGGGATTTTTCTTTGAAACCTCGCACGCAATCCGGGTGGACCCCATAATTCTCCATTAAGTCTGAAAATCAAACCTGGCCATGGAATTGTTTGGTTGGATAACCACCTACGGCCGGAGGAGCTAGAAAGCTGACTAATTAGCCAGGTTGATGAATTACCACACCACCATTGGTAGGGTAATAGATTCATGAATCTCCTCATTAATTCATTTGATATCACCTCAAGGTTTTGCAGTGCAGATACATACCTGCCCCAGTTGTACAGTATTGAGTTCTTTGGATGTATTTTAGATGCTAATAGTACCCTTGAGTAAGCATTGAAACGGTCGAAGGTATCTTCTCCCTCTCGCCTAAATAAAGCCTCAAGCACCTCAGCAGTAAATAGTGGCGAATCTAGCCATTCATCAATAGCATTATCAATTATTTCTGAGAACTCCATAGGTAGTTTGTCACAAATCAACAATATTGCAGTTGCAATAGTGATTGAATTAGTGGAATTCATTACGGAATTCATGGTTTCAACAACCATTTGATTATCTGACAGGAAGTGATTAGATATGGTTCTAATTGCTTTCAGACGCCATTCATCACTGGCATAAGCAATACTAGTCACGAGTAAATCCAGCGAAATTTCATCAACAGCCATCAAATCTGACCATTTGCCTTCAAGTTTTTCTGAAATTCTTATCCACCTACTTGAACGATTTTCTGGAGGTGTTGCAATCCAAGCGGCTAGCGCGTTAGAGGTTTCAATTTGATTTGCCCATTTCTCATCGCCGGTAGGATATTTGTGTAATGCTTGCCATAATTGATCTCTGTGTTGAAAATCTTCACATTTCCCGGACATTAAACTCAAATTCCAAGTATGATTTTGGTAAGACTGCAATAACTCTCTACCATCTCTAGGAATTACGCTGTGTGCAACCTCCACAGTGCTGTTGGATTGGTGTGAAAGCTCAATATCTATTGACTGTTGATTAGCTAAAATTAATCTAGCCATGGCAAGTTTTGGTAAAGAGACCAATCTCCCTAACGAGGAATTTAATTGGAATGCTTGTCCAATTCTTGTTACCAATAACCTACAGTTACTATCTCTAACTAGGTAATTGAGAAACTCTAGATTAGTTTCAGTATCAAAACCCCACTCGATAACGTAAGGATAGTCTAAATTCTCTCTTAGATGTAAAATTATTGACTTCAATCCATCGACTGATAAGTTTGAAATCTCGAGGTTTTGCGGTATCTCATCAATCCATTCACAATAACCAAAATCTTGCGATATATCTTTTTGTAGTGTAAGGCTTAGACCATTTATGGATTGACTCTGAATAATAGTTTTCATTTCTTCGAATTTGCTAAGTATTTTCTCACTCGAAAGCCTCTTGTGACGTAGTTTGAGCCAATCATAGAGACTATCTATCGGCATAGCACTAACATCCGGCTTAATGACATTTTTCCGAAGCACACAAGCATTATCTGAAAACGAGTTAATGAGTAAATTGCTGTCTATATCAGATGTCAAGTGAGCATGTAATCTAGCGCCCCAAGAAACTGCTTGATTAGTTTCGACGATATTACCAATGATGTGTGATCCTTGACACAATTCATATGGTAATTGCACATCATCACTAGCTAAAGGGGAGTTAAATTTAGTTCCTGGAGGGACATTCCATTGACTTGTTGGTTTGAATAATTTGGCTCGTAATAGTGCGAAGGATTCTCTTTTTTCCAACCAAGCATCGAGAGTACCTCGAGAAAGTTCGTTTGGCGGGGTTATTTGTTGCAGATCTTTAGCCGAATACCATCGTAGAGAATTTGGAACCACTGAAGCCCAAATCACCCCTTTTGTTCCACTGGAATTTGCGGACGATTCAAGTTGGTCCGTATATGGGTCATAAGGTAATGTAAGTAATGAAATTGGAGCATTTTTATGGTAACATAATAATAATTCTGTATCTTTAGATTCTAACACAATACCATCGTAATCAGAATCAAGGTTAGTGGAGTATTTCCTGTATAAACTAAGACGGTCTTGTTCTAACCTGTCTCTACCATGGGTGGTGATGCTGTGTACTGCACCACGAATTCCATGGGAATCATCGCGATGAACAAAGTCATTTTTCCTTAGCTCGCTCAACGCGAGTGACGTGTGTGAGGTCCGGATTTTCAATGCGTTAGAAATATCGGTCAGTGAACCACTATAGTCTAGTAACCAACTTAGTATCCGCCTTTGAGAACGACTTCTAAGTCTCTTTGTGGACAAAATTGTCACCTCTAAATGGGCTAGCACTATTTGTCTTATAATTTTAATCCAAAATATACTAACTAGTTACATTTAGTTACACATTTCCACTGGAAATGTTGGTTTTTACTTACACCCCATCATAATTGGTTCCTTTTTTACACTTAATTTAGTACCTAAATGTAACAAACTATTGAATCTGGAGGAACTATTATATCAGCAACCGCTGTCCTGTGAATTAGTGGCATTTGTTTGAGAGATATACGCTGCGTGACAGGAAAGTGAATAAAGATGAAAACTACCAGAATTAGAGAGAAAATTAAGAAATTTTTAGGCGAACGACCCCGTAACACTGCGGAAATTCTGGAACACATCAATAGCACTATGCGTCATGGCACAACGAGCCAACAGTTAGGAAATGTATTATCAAAAGACAAAGACATCGTTAAAGTCGGTTACATCAAGAGATCTGGAATTTTATCAGGTGGATACGACATATGTGAATGGGCAACCCGCACATGGGTCTCTAGCAACTGCCCCGGTTGGGAAGAAGGCACACCTATTATCATTGACCAAGAAGGCAATGTTACAACTGGTTCTCCACCTGAAGACAAGTACTGAAATTACTCAGTCAGTAATCTGTGGAAATGGTGAACTCCTTTTTCCATGGTGGGTGAGTAACGTCCACGCTCGTACAAACTTGATCCCATCCCAACATTACATGACTCGACAATCCACTGATCCTCCAATTCCACTACATCTAGGCTACCTCCTGCCCCAATGCCAAAATTACTCGAATCAGAAACTAGGCCATAATATGCTACTTTGGTTTGTGAAACGTCTTGAGGCAATACAACATTAAGAGATACCCCCCAGGGGTAAAAATTCAACATAAGATTTGGGAACAGCCACCAATAATATGCTGCAATATTTCTGCCATAATCTTGATGTCCTTTTGGGATATCAAAACAAACCTCGCCTTTCCGTCCTTCACCAACCTGTAATACTGCTTTATCAAACAACTCGGTTTGATAACTAGAATAATCAATCACTGAATTCAATCCTTTGTGGACAAACGGTATATGAAAGCCCTCAAGATAATTATCAACATACAACATCCAATTAGCTGACACATCGTGGAGTCTGTCTAATTCTTCATTTCTTGCCAGTTTGGTGAAATCAAAAAAATTCATTCGCTCTTCTACTGCGCTGATGTATTGCTCAAAACTATCATCAGAGTCGAGACTAGCAAATAGCATTCCATGCCAGTTGACTACTTTCGCACTTGGTAAATCGTCTGAAAGTGATGGGAAGTTTTCTACTTGACTGAATTCGGGCATGTGCTTCATTTTGCCTGATAATGTAAAGCTTCGGCCATGATACGGGCAGTTAATTGACGAAGAGGATTGGTCCTCATCACAAAGAATCATTCCTCTATGGGTGCAAACGTTTGAAATGCACTGAGATTCAGAGCCTGATTTTGTTAGAATCATTGGAATATCTCCAATCGTAACTGGAATGATATTTTTGTCGTTTAGCATTGATTCTAGACCGATGAAGTTCCAAGAAGAAGAAAATTTCTGTAGCAAGTTTGAGTACTCATCTTTATTCGTGTAATATCGCGCTGGCAGTGTTTCTGCTTTTGTGATATCTGGATGAATAACACCCATGTTCCCACCTACTAATTATGACTGGTAGATTTTAAGCGCTTCTTCTACCGATGCACCTTGACAAATAATCGCATGACAAGCGGCTGTCATTTTCACCGCACTTTCAGTGTCTTTTTGATGAATGTTACGTCCCGTGGCAGCACCGCGACATTTTCCTGTGTTCATTTGTTCCCAAAGTCTGGTAAGGAATTCTTCCGGTGGCAAGGTACCGCCTCCGGAACATATTATGCCGGTACGACCCGCAGCCTGTGAGGCTATAGCCAAGGATTCTGCCCTTGTCATTCCCGGATATTCGCTGGGGTAATTCACTTTAGCAAAATCGGCTCCAATACAATTAGCAACACCAGCTGCCCCTGAGATTAACTGTGGGTCTTTTTCATTGGTGACCGCTTTACCTCTAGGATACATCCAAACGACTGAGATCATCCCCAACTCGTGTGCTTGACGAATTAACTGAGCAGCTTCTGACATCATCTCATGCTCATATTCACTTCCAATGTAAATTGTATAACCGATTCCAACTACATTAATTCCATTGTGAACCAGAGACATAACATCATCCATATCCCACAGTGATTGAGAGACTGGATCTCTCTGAGAGGTTTTTACCATGTGTGATTTAGAATTCATTTTTACCAAGTAAGGAATATCTGGATAGTCTCGAGCATAATGCGAAATTAATCCTAATTGTCCTGCTAGTACTCCAATTGTACCGGCCTGATGACAACGATTGCCAATTTCAAATAGGTGAACTGGGTCGTTTGACGACAGTGGAATTTCATTGCCTCCATCGTAAAAATCATCATTCAAGTGTTCAATTTTTTGATCACAGGCAAACAAATTCATATTCCCTGTACCAGCTGTCGCTGCATCCATGTTTTGGATAAAAGTTGGAATCAACTCATCCGGTACATCTGCGGGAACATTATACTTCGTCAGCCGAAATCACCCCAATTTCAGTTGCCGGTAAAGTTAGCTACCCGCTTCTCCACATATGCTGCAATGCCCTCTTTTGCGTCAGTGCTGTTAAACAGTGCTGCTTGTAATTCGCGCTCAAGAGCCAAGTGATATTCGAATGGAATTTCCGGCCCAGTTTGACATGAACGCTTGATGTTACCAACCGCCTTGACCGCCTTATTCGGCAGGGTGAATTGAGAACACCAATCAAGAATGTCTCTTCGGAAGTCTTCTGGAGAACCTTCCCAAATATGATTGATTAAATTCGCTGCGTGAGCATCTTCGAACGACATCAGTTCTCCAGTAACCATCATTTCCAAGGCTTTTGCTTTGCCGATTAATCTGGTTAAACGTGCTGTACCGCCCGTTCCGGCTAAAACACCAAGGTTGATTTCTGGAAGACCCACCTTACCGGAATTCTTTCTAGCGATTCTGATATCAGCAGCCATAGCGATTTCAAGTCCCCCACCTACTGCGTGTCCGTTTATTGCACACACAACTAGCTTGGATGTTTGCTCCAATCTTGAAAGAGTTTCATTGGCGTGAAGACAGAAATTGTACTTGAAGCCTGGAGACACAGAGTTCAACATTTGGATTGATGCTCCTGCAGAGAAGAAAGATGCCCCGTTGCCAGTTAATACTATGCATGTCACATCATCATTGAAACGTGCTCTAACTATCGCTTCATCGATATCTCTCATCATCTCATGTGTGTAGGTATTTGGAGAGCGGTCATTCTGACCGTCTATTGGTTTACCAGCTGAATCTGAAGTGAGTTCAATCACAGCAATTCCATTTTCAGTAACTCCATAATTTACCAACTTATTTGGCATAGGCTCGAGTTTTAATCCGTACAGGTCGCTCATGTGTCAACCGAGATGGACTAGCATTATGAATAAATCGCATTCAACTTTTGGGTATCGAAATCTGGTCAGAGTCTTCAGCAAAGGAGGTTTTTCCCCCGCCTTTTCTAATCCCATCCCATTGTTTCTTGACCGCCATTGCCTCACTTGATGGTTCCCAATCATCTCTTTTCATAGCCTTTCTAAACGGCATGCGACGCACACCTCGACCCATAGATTTGGGGTCTTTCTTTAGCATAAACGGGTTGACTATTTGGTAAATCAAACTCTTCAATAAATTTGGTCGGAACAATTTTCCGATCCACACAAGGCCGTCACCACGCTTATTTTGGTCTTTCATCCAGCGATTGCACATCATCTTGAATGATCTATCGCCCACACGATTCATCAGCCAGCGATTGGCAACGCTAGTCTTAACGTATGGCAATAACTGCCTTCTAACTTCGGTTTCATAGTCCAATTCTCCCAAGATGTCTTTAGCTGCTAAAACACCAGACCAGACTGCCATTCTCATTCCGAAACCCCACATGAAATCTTGCAATCCGCCTGATTCTCCAACATAATACCGACCATCTTGAAAGTAGTTTTTGTTGATAGTAAAATCACCTTTCCCGCCAACTCGTTTGATTGGTTTTCGGTTCAATGTTGGATAGTGCTTGTCATACCAAGCAATGGTTTCATTGAGAAACCTGTCACTCTTCTTTTGCTTACGCCAAAGACAGGTACAGATTAACCCTACACCGTCAATAATTATTAGGTAAGAGTATGCTCCTGGAGCAAGCTTATCATTCAACTGAAATGCGATGTGGTTTGGATGATCGGTGTGAAAGATTTCGCCATAAGCAACCGCAGATGTACCCTTTGGACCACAGGCAATAATATGGCAGTCCGTTTCCTTTACTCTTGATTTGTAGTGAATTTTTACTCCGGCGGCTAGTGCCTCACGCTTTATCCCTTGGTCAATCGTGTGTTCTGAAGTACCTCTTTCGACAATCCGATAGGCAATATTTGGACTCTTAGCTTGGGTTATTTTATCATCGGGGTGGATTAGGTCTACTACCTTAAATTCAGTTGCTTTAAATCCGTTTGTGTCGAAACCCCAGCTTTTCATTTGGTCAAAAAAATCTTTATCCATACTCCAATTTTCCAAGGCTTGAAAATCGCCATCAAACCTGGCACCAGAATTATCTCTAATGTCATGAACATGGACTTCTCTACCTGCTTTAGCCAATATAGTCGCAGCAGCAAGACCCGACAGCCCTGCCCCCATGATTTTGATTGGACCAGCCTCCGCCATGTATACTGCAATGGGGCGTGAGGTTTGAATTATGCGTTTACCTCGCATTGGCATGGACGGAGACATTGTCATTCGAGAGTCTCCAGAAAATTTGGACCATCAGTCGCTTTTAGAATCACTGGATTTGACAGGATGTGGAGCTGTGGTTTCATTTCTTGGAATAACTAGAGGAATCGACAACGGGGTGCAAATATATCGATTAGAATTCGACGCATGGCAGGAAAAATTAGGCGAGGTTTTACACAACCTAGCCAGTGAAGCAATCGACAAATTTAGCGTGAAAAAAATTGCCATGTCACATCGCACAGGACGGGTTGAGGCTGGGGAAAATATCGTTTCCATACATGTTGCAAGCCCTCACCGCAAAGCAGCATTCTTAGCATGTGAGTGGTTGATCGATGAATTAAAGTCACAGGCACCAATTTGGAAGAAGGAAGTGTCTGAAACGGGCGAGATGTGGAAAGCAGGGTTAGGTTGATATTATGAAAAAAGAAATTGAAGGCGTGGTTGATATTACTCAAAAAGAAATTGTGCACCGGAGTGCAATCGCCACAGGATTACTAAAGCTAACTAAAAAATCGATCGAGGCTATCGCTGCTAATCAGGTGAAAAAGGGTGACGTTATCGAAGCATCTACCATCGCAGCAATCCAAGCTGTTAAAGAAACGCCACGAATAATTCCTCATTGTCATCCAATCCCGTTAGAAGGCTGCAAAGTTGACTGGGAGCTTTCAGAAACCTCATTGCGTTGTACTGTGAGCGTTGCCGCCCACTACAAAACCGGCATTGAAATGGAGGCAATCACTGGAGTTTGTGCCGGATTATTGTGCGCCCTTGACATGGTTAAATCGCATGAAAAAAATACTGATGGACAATACCCATACAGTGAGATTTGTGAGGTAAGAATCATTAAAAAATACAAATCTGATCAATGAATCAACACCGCATTGTTCATTGATTAGCATCTACCCAGTTGAATTATGGGCACGGTTTCAGAGTTAGCAAATCACTTCCTCGATGCGGTTGACTTGGCTGCCATCGCCAGCGCAAAATGGCGTGGTAAAGGCGACAAGATGGCTGCTGATGCTGCTGCTGTGGAAGCTATGCGATTGACTTTTGACAGTGTGCCATTTGATGGGCGGGTTGCAATTGGTGAAGGAGAACGAGACGAAGCACCAATGTTGTATATCGGTGAGCAATTGGGATGTGAGATAGGCAATCCTAATGTTGCTGCGATAGATATTGCGGTTGACCCGTTAGAATGTACAAATAATTGTGCTGATAACTTACCAAATTCGATTGCAGTTCTTGCTGCAGCACCAAGGGGAAAACTACTGCACGCACCTGATTGCTACATGGACAAAATTGCTGCGGGTCCGGAAATGGAAGGGCATGTAAGTTTGGATGCCGGGATATCATACAATATTGAACAAGTGGCCTCTGTGCTTGACAAACCGATCGAAGAAGTTCGAATAATAGCACTTGATAGACCAAGACATCATGATTTATTCAAACAAGTAAGAGGTATGGGTGCTCAATTACATCTGCTCAGTGATGGGGATATATCTGCTGCACTGTGGGCTGCAAGACCTGAAGGTGAGCACGACATGTTACTAGGAATCGGTGCGGCACCTGAAGGCGTCATTACAGCAACTGCAATTCGAGGGATTGGTGGTGTATTTGAAGGAAGATTGGTGTTTCGTTCTGAGGAAGAAGAAGCCCGAGCAAAAAGCATGATTGATGACGATTTGACACGATTGTGGGACGCTAAAGATTTATGCCAATCGGATGATGCAATCTTCGTTGCATCTGGGGTTTGTGATGGTTACTTGCCTGGTGTGCAGATAAATAATGATGGGACAATAGCGACCTTTGCTGAAATGATCGATGTTGAGAGTAGGCAACTTACCAGCCATAACCGTACCCACAGTTTGTGATTACATGTCCCAAATAGTAAGAATTGAAGTTCGTCTACCTGACGGTCATTGGGCTGGCGAAGTGACCAGAAATCACCCTAACTTGGTCTTGCAGATAATCGAAACTATGCCACTAGGAAAAGGTAGAGGTACTGCACAAATTGCTGCAGAACACGAGTTACTTGCCGATTTGGATAACTTGGGCGGTATTGAGACTGTTAATTTTCTTGGTGAGGATAAAGCGAGTGTAACAATCGCCAGCGGTGGTGGTGGTTTCATCAGACCTCTGAGAACCGTTGGTGTAGTTCCCAGAACACCTTTTGATGTGATTGATGGATGGGCCGACTGGACCATTCAATGCTCATCTGAACAAGCAAAGCAATTGGTGAATGAAATCCAGTTAGAAAATCTACAGATGATACTCAAATCTACTCGTTCAAGCGACGAGAAACTTTTGACAAAAAGACAACGTGAAGTCTTTGAATTGGCGTTCCGCAGAGGGTATTGGAGCGCACCACGAGAAATTACCTTAACTGAATTATCAAGTGAATTAGGAATTTCCAAATCAACCCTATCAGTCATGCTACACTCAATCGAAAGCAAGGTTATTGACAAATACTACGATGAAATTTTATCGTGATACGAACATGTTCGCAAAGACAATAAGGAAGAGCCTCGCCACGATGAAATCATGGACAATTTACCGAATACTTGGGACGAATGGATTTCGAATTTTGAAGATTGGCAAAAAAGAGTTGGCTTTGACCCATCGTGGCTAGGTGACTTTGAGCTATCTGTACTATTTGACTGGGAAAGAGCTGGCGATGTTATTGAGTTTGGTGACTATCAAGGAAGACCAAAGTGGGAGCGATCCCTGCAAGTGCCTCACCAAAGCATGCGTGATGCCCTGATAACCATGATTACGGTACAGGGTGACACTGAATTTGCATCTGTGGAACAACAAAGGCACTTGTTAGCATCAGCACCAACAGATTTCGACCGATATTCCGCAGCGAGAATTATGGCGGAAGAACAGCGCCATGGCTGGCAAATGGCTTACCTTCTAATGACCTACTTCGGTCAGCAGGGACGTAGAGAGGCTCAAAAATTGCTCGAGAGAAATGCCCAAGATGGCGATAGACTACTCGGGGCATTCAACATCCCAATGCCACATTGGTTAGACTTCTTCTGCTACACCATGTTCGTTGACAGAGACGGTAAATTCCAACTCGGAATGCTGTCAACCTCAGCTTTCAAACCTCTGGCAGCATCTATGGGACCAATGCTCAAGGAAGAAGCATTCCACCTAGGTACCGGATTCAACGGACTGAGGAGGATCATAAAGGCCGGAGTAGTTCCACTCGACCTACTTCAAAGGTACATCAACAAGTGGGTTTCCACCGCACACGACCTATTTGGCGTCGATGCCTCGTCATCAGCACACTGGGCCTATGTTTGGGGAGTTAAGGGCCGCTGGGATGAGCGCAAGAAACTCGATGCTGGAATAGCAGTCGATAAAGCAACCCTGAATGAAGAATCAAGAGGCCACTACCACGATGAGATCGTCGGAGAAGTGAGAAAGCTTTGCGGCTATCTACCCGACGATGCCACAAAATTGTATGTTCCTCATGAGAATTTCAACAGAAGTATTGGTACTGCTAAAGGAAAAAGATTCACTGTTGACGGAGCGCCTTTCGAAGGAAGCGACGATGATTGGAAAGAATACTTATCAACCCATTTACCAACCGACCAAGATGAGATTGACCTAAAGGAGTTGTTCAAGCAAGAATGGATTGCTAACAAACCTATGTCAACAAGACAAATAGAATCCGGTATCGGTGTCTCTGCATAATTAAGGTGAATCAAATGATACCCGTTTCCCTTTATGGAGTAGATGTCGACAAGTGTGAGTCATTCTACTCAGTACTGCCCGGCTTAGTCGAAGACAGCGTTGATGATGAAGAATACTCAAAGGCGTTATTCACCATCCAAAGCAAAGCCTCAATGGAGCATATTAAAGTCGCAGAAGACTGGTCGCAAAGGCAACCTTTTGCGTTCCCAGAAGAAGTTACTAACGAGATTGAAATGATAATTCGAACAGTGTCGTATCCTGATGTCGCTCTACTTCAACACCTTTTGACCATCGATGGCATTGACACTCAGAGAATCTCCGAGTGGATGCACTTCTCGACTAATTTATACCCTATATACAGTCAAAAAGCCTGTGATGCCTTAACTGAGATGGGACTTGAAACCCCTTACAAACTAGATGATATGGCCAGTTACGGACTGTATGTCTCGAGAATTGAAGGATTGAAAATGTATGCTCCTGCCAAAGGACTCCCTGAGATAGGCCTCCCACGATCAAGGATGCTCCAACTTGGCTTGGAGCGGTTTGAATGAACAATTTCTTAGTTCATGTTAAATTATTCTTAGTTGCGGTAATCTGGGGCCTCGGCTGGCCCGCCGGCAGAGTAGTAGCCACTGATATCTTACCATTTATGGCCTCATGGCTTAGATATATAATCGCCACAGTAAGCTTTCTGTTATTCTTGAAAGTATCAAATCAATGGATGATTCCCAGTAGATCAGAATGGTCCAGGATATTTCTAATTGGGTTCTTCTCAACATGTGTATATCAGGCTTTCTTCATGTTTGGAATGCAGTACACTGCAGCAGGTGATGCATCATTAATGATTACGTTTAATCCTCTATTCACCGCAATTTTAGCCGTCATATTTCTCAACGAGAAAATGCACTTGAACTTGGTGATCGGTTTATTGATGGGCATGACTGGGGTGGGAATATTATTTTACTATTCTCCAAATATCGATATCCCCCTAGCGGACCGAGTTCTTGGTAACATTCTGATTGCTGGTGCAGCGCTGTCTTGGGCATGCAATACGATTCTAATGAAACGAGCCATGACAACACCAGCAAACGACGCTAAAAAGCCACTCAACCCTCTTGAGTTAACAGTCTGGTCTTCTGTTGCTGGCTTAATTATGATAACCCCAATTACCGCAATCGAGGTGGCAACCCGAGGAGTTGTGTTGCCCACAGGCGATGGTTGGATTGGAATTATTTTCCTAGCGTTGTTCTCTACGGTTATAGCATATGTCTGGTTTGCCGATGGTATTGTCAAAATTGGTGCCTCAATGAGTGCTTTATATGTCTACTTAGTGCCCCCATTTGGAATAATCGGTGGATATTTATTACTCCAGGAAAAACTTGGTTTATCACTTATTTTCGCTTTCGTGCTGATAACTGGTGGAGTAATCATTGCGCAGAGAAAAAATTCTATCACAAGCAATCATCATGAAGCATCATTGACTGGAGTGTAACATGGGCATTAGGCAGGTAGCGATAATTGGAGCAGGCACGATGGGAGCTGGAATTGCCCAAGTATGTGCACAATCGGAGTGGAATACAATCCTATACGATGCATTTCCTGAGGGTTTGGAAAAAGGTATGCAAAGAATTGATGCATTTTGGGACAAAGGTATTGCAAGGGGCAAGACTACTGCCCAGCAAAAGCAAGACTGGTCAAAAAACCTGCGTGCTGAAACAAATCTCGAAGCCGCGGTCAGAGGTTGTGATTTAATTATTGAAGCCGTACCAGAAATTCTAGAACTAAAACAAAAAATATTCCTCGAAGTTGAGCAATATGTCGGTGAAACAACCATATTAGCAACCAATACATCTAGCCTTTCAATCGGTAGAATAGCCAGTGTTATGAAGCACCCAGAAAGATTGATTGGAATGCATTTTTTCAATCCTGTACCGATAATGAAATTGCTTGAATTGGTTAAACATGACAAGACTAGTGAAGCGACAGTAAGCGTGGCTGAAGAAGCAGGCTTAGTGATGAATAAAACTACGATATTAGTCAATGACGTTCCTGGATTTGCAACCTCAAGATTAGGTGTTGTCCTTGGTAATGAAGCGATTAGGATGCTTGCTGATGGGGTTGCAAGTGCGAAGGATATCGATACGGCCATGGTGCTTGGGTACAAACATCCAATGGGCCCTCTGGCACTTACTGATTTGGTTGGGCTAGATGTCCGCAGAGACATTTTGAGAAATCTGCAAGAGTCTTTTGGTGATGATTCATATGCCCCACATCCGTTACTTGAAAAATTAGTCGCCAATAAGCGCCTTGGCAAAAAGACCGGCATGGGTATCTATGATTGGTCTACTGGTCAGGCTGAAGAAACTGAGATGCCAGAATTTTAGTCAAATTTCGGCCTTCGCTTTTCTAGAAAAGCAGTAACACCCTCCTTGAAAGCCTCAGTTGTACCGGCTGCTTCAATCAAGGTTCTCTCATGTTTCAAGTGTGTCTCGAAATCTTGATTGGTTTGTACATCGAGTAAGTGCTTTGTTGCTTCTTTTGTATGTGGACCCCAAGAACTCCAAAGTTTTGCTACTTCAGTTGCTCTTTCAATAAGTTTTGAATCCTCCACCAGTTCATCAATTACCCCGTGTTGTAAAGATTGATCTGCATCCCATATACTATTTTCAAAAAAGAACTTTCTACTAACCTGATTGCCGACCAATCTTGGTAGTAGCCAAGTAGTGCCCCCATCTGGCGATAACCCCATTCCCGAATATGATGCTGCTACTTTAGCACCGGAGGATGCAATCCTAGCATCACAGGCAAGAGCTAGTCCCAAACCGCCACCGGCACAGGCACCGTTTATCGCAGCAACGCAAATAGTTGGTGATTGTCTCATTTTCACAATTAGTGGGTGTAAAATACCAGTCAAATCTCTAATTAATTTTGGAGCATCGCCATTTTTGATGGCATCAGCAAAAGCATTGATGTCTGCTCCTGCAGAGAAAAATTTACCCTCGCCAGTAATGATGATTGCCTTAACTGATGAATCTGAAAGGCTTGATAGTATGCCATCTGCTATCTGTGGCAAAAATTCCATTGAGAATGATTGATTGGCAGACTTACCTGCCATGGTCACCAAAGTAATTCCATCACCTAAATCATTGACTGTTACTGCCATATTAAATCCTCAAAGTTTGACATTGACATTCTTTACCTTAGTGTAAAATCTCAGGGCGTCCTTGCTTTGCTCAATACCAATTCCTGATTGTTTCCAGCCAGTGAAGGCCGTTTGTGGGAAAGTAATTGGGAATTCGTTGATGGAAACCATGCCAGACTCAAGCTCGCGCGCCAAGTTGTGGGCTCGGCTGAGGTTATTTGTCCATATACCATTTAATAGCCCGAAATCGGAATGATTTGCCAAAGCAAGTGCCTCTTCGTCTGTCGTAAATTTGGTGACGGATAGTACTGGGCCGAACAACTCATCAAAAAACAACGGATTATCTCTATCAACGCCAATTACCACAGTCGCTTCCATGAATGCCCCCTCACCAGATATAGCGTTACCTCCACAGGCAATCTCTCCACCATGCTTAAGGCCAATAGTAAGTTTTTCCAAAACCTCACTTCGATGTGACTCATGCACTAGGCTGCCTATTCGAACACCTTCTGACATCCCGGGGCCTACTTTCCATTTTGCGACTTCTGCCACCACTGCGGCAACCAATTCATCATGAATGTCTTCATGAACAATTAACCGAGAACCAGCCCAACACATTTGACCTGCATTCATAAAAATACCAAAACAAATCGCCTTGGCGGCATATTTTAGATCGGCATCAGGGAACACAATATTAGCGCCTTTGCCGCCTAATTCCAACGTTACTGGAGTAAGATTATCGCTCGCTTTTGCCATCACTGTTTTGCCGGTAGGAACCCCGCCTGTTAGTACAATGCCGTCCACCCCTTTATGGCCAGCAAGAGCGTCACCGATTAATCCACCTGAGCCGGTAATTACTTGCAAAACTCCGGTTGGTAGTCCTACATCAGCTTCAGCGATTTTCCTCATCCATGCAATTAACGATAACGGTGTCCAAGATGCCGGTTTAGCAATTACCGTACAGCCTGCAGCAAGAGCTGGAGCAATTGAACGAAGTGCCAATTGAAGCGGGAAGTTCCAGGGAACTATATGCGCAGTCACGCCAATTGGTTGACGCAATGTATAGTTCAAGCGATTTCCTGGAACCGGAATAGTACTACCTTCTATCTTATCTGTCAGACCAGCAAAATACTCCAAGGTCCAAGCACCGTAACGCACTTCAGATAGTGCTTCTCTGAAGGTTTTACCGTTATTCTCAGATTCTATCTTGGCTAGTTCCTTGGCTGCACCATATGTTACCGCAGCCATTTTGTTCAGTATTCTTCCTCTTTGAGCCGGATCCATATTTTTCCATTGCGAATCCTGTAAAGCTGCTCTAGAGGCTTCAACACTACGATTAACATCGTTTACAGTCGCTTTTGGGACCGTGGCAATAGATTCGCCTGTTGCTGGGTTAATTGCTTGACTGACTTCTCCATTCTCAGCGTCTGACCAGTCACCCGCAATATACATTTTTTCTGCGCTCATAATACCCCGAATAAGTTTCTCTTGAAAGGTGTTCGCTCGTATTTTTTACTCTTCAATAACAAGAATTTACCATTTTTATCATGATAAGTATAATTGACAGGTCATCATACATCTGCCATGGCTCAAACAGTTGGTCTTGCTGGGACTACTGCCAAGACCATAGCCAATAGACCACCCAGATTGCTGATTATTGCTGGCGCAACCGGTACTGGAAAATCTACGGTCGCCATGAAAATTGGTGCTAAGAGCAACTTTGCCAGACTAATCTCAACCGATGCGATTAGGGAAATACTGCGCTCAACTGATGAAACACAATCCGATTCCGCTCTGCATCGCTCATCGTTCTCGGTTGGCGAATCAAATGATGCAATAATCGATTGGGTAGATACTTGCCAAGCTGTTGAAAAAGGTATTGAGGCGACAATCAATCGAGCCATGCGAGAAGGCATCGATTTGCTATTGGAGGGAGTTCATATCATTCCCAGTGACCGATTGATACGTAGTTGGATTGACTCGGGTGGTATAGCAGTAGGAGTAATCATGGCAGTAAGCGATGAGGATAAACACAAATCAATGTTAAAATCTCGTGATGCTCACTCATTTAGAAGACATGACAGATATATCGCCAATTTTGAACGAATTCGAAGAATACAAGATGGCTTAATTGAGCGGTCTAAAATTGCTTCATGGCCAGTTGTAGATATTTCTAAGGTTACCAATGATCAAGAAAAAATTGAATATTATCTTGATTTGGCTTGGAATCAGCAGCAGTCTTAGGCATTTATTGTGTAGGTTACCAAGCTTTCCAGCGTTGAAGAATCATCGGTTACCCCCAATTCGAGCGATATTTCCACAACTGATGAATCTAGTTCAATAATTGTAATATTCAGCATTTTAACTTCCACACCTCTTATCTCGCCGTGATGCAACAGGTCATCATGGACACTAGACATCGCTAATTCTACCGCTTCAATTCTCTCTACTCCATTAGCAATCCATATCTCAGTACGATTTTCAGTCAGTGATGGCAGCACGTCCATCGCTTCCTTAGTTGTCTCAATCACTGAATCAGCATTGGGCTCATGCGCTGAGGTCAACCCTGCTACCTTGACGCTGAAAACAGCCATGGATAACAGTGAGAGTAGTAAAACCACACCAGTTGCAAGTAACATCTGTGCTGTTTCATCACTAATTCTAGTGCTATGATTCATTAGGCGCCACCTCCAATGTTCCATAATGTCAAACTAATCGTCCACAAATCATCTTCAACAGTTACCAGTTGGTGGACTGTAAGTGTGTCACCTGAAGGTGTGCCGACCAAACCGTATGGGCTAGATGTTGCACTATTTTTTGCTAACCAGCAGTTTGCTTCTTTACCAGCCATCAAAACATCTTGTAAAAGTGTACATGCACCGTCATAATCTGAGTTTGACAATAACTCACTTAAGCGGTTTTCTCCAGATACCTCTGCATCCAGGCCAAGACCGTATTGAAATACTGATTCACCGGCTGACTCCAAACTTGCATCGTGGGCAACTGACCTTGAATCAGGGACATCTATTCGAATCAGGAATGTTGCAGACATAAAGAATAACCAAAATAGCGTCAACATCTCGAGTATGTGAATTTGGGCATCCTCTTCATTACGCAGGAAATCACCCCTCAGATTATCGGTGAAGGCACATAACCACCACCTGATGGATTTAAACCGACCGTGTAAGTTGAGTCCGATGTGACAATCAATTGCGAAAATGCGTGACTTGATTCACCAATGAGGTCCGGACTGAATACAAGGAGATTAAACGCTAATAATGCTGCAATAATCATCATTCCGGAGTGTTTGAATCCAGCCGAGAAACGACCATTTTGCATCAAACCTGCCATGGCGCCGTTACCTAGTGCTTGCATGGTAACTCCGTAATAGAATACGGTAACGAAAAACAATGGATCTATTGACCTAATTGTCATGTTTCCGATATTAGCGCCACCGGTATCGCCGCCGCCTTCGTCACCTGAATTGGACTTTGCAATAGCCGGAATAAAGATCTTACCTAGTAGTGTAATAACGCCCAGGAAAACGAAATATGAGGTCCAAATAACCGCAATGTAAGAGCCAATAGCACGGCTTCTTTCACCTTCTAAGAATTTAATTTCTCGTGAGTCATTTGCTGCTGTGACCAGGATATCTGAAATTTTCCCACCCGCTCTATCTGCTTCAGCAATCAATGTAATCGCACGCTTTACCAAGGGAGTGCCAACACGCTCGGAGAATTGTTTGATAACATCACTAAATTTGATACCCCAGCTTAATTGATCGGACATTTTCTTTACTTCATCATTCAGCGCACCATATTCAGACTTTACCAGCGTCTGAACTGCTACAGTCATCGAAAGGCCACCTTTCCAGTACTCTGCCATATCTCTAAGGAAATCCGGAAATTTCTCCTCTATCTCATTCTTTCTCTTCTCGACTTTTTCCCAGTAAAATGACGCAGGGTAAAGTAAGAAAAAGAAGGTCAATCCAAAGAAATTTAGGAATATCATTGGCCTTAGGTCGAATGGTCCAAGCTCTAGTTTTGGACCAAGCCAATATGATTTATTGTTCATGTTTGTTGGAATGCCGTCATAGAAATCTAGGGTTAGATCAAATTCTGCAGAATTTAGTCGCTTACCCTCTTCATTGGAAAATATCGCAACCTCATAGCCCCGATCTGGCTCTAGATTGTCAATGTTTATTTCGCAAACGTCACTATCCTTTCCGGTGGTACCGGTAAATAATCCCCCTGGCAATACATTTAGGTCTGGATCTCTAACAACTACAGTATATTCCGTTGCCGTTGCAGCTTCAACATTGCAAGTCAACGATAGCGGCTGTTCTATCACAACATTGCCTTTAATTTGTTCAGGCATTCCTGGTACGTCAAAGGATTTAGCTTTAGAATTGAAATTCGTCCAAGGTTTCTCAGACCATTCTAATTGATCTGGTCGGTCTTGTAAAATTGCACAGGATTCATTAGCTTGATAGGATGGTTTGACTGTACCACTAAATTCTGCAGAATAATCGGTTCCTAAGTCATCTTCTGCGGTAGCACCGCAGTATACATTGGTGAACATAGGTTCCCCGTTGGCGGTCGGAATAAAGCCCGAGTTTGTCAGCCACATTATCCCAGAGGATAGTCCGAGTATTACGGAGAAAAATATGATGATATACAAGTTCTTCAACGTTCTATCATCTTTGGGAAGGTCTAGTTCGACGACTAGTTTTCGCTTCTTCTTCCGAGCCATGATATCAACTCACATTTCCTGTTCCTTACTGCTTGTGTACACCAGCACAGCATAAGCAAGGTGAATCATTGGAATGAATCCAAGAACGATACCATATAGCATTCCTTCAGACATTTGGGCACCCGAACCAGAAACCCAGAACATAATAACCAACATCACGATTAAGAACAGTGGCATCGCAACCGCCACAACAATGTAGGATTCAGCCAACAATGCAATAGATTCCAAGAATTGTTGTAGTCTCGTTCGATTCTCTCTCATGTAGTGTTCAGCACGATTCAAGAAATACAATTTCAAATGACCACCAGAAGTCAAGGTTCCGACCATACCCTGGAAAAACTCAGTTAACCACACTGACGCTGCCCGGTCTACACTAAGTTTGATTGCAGTGATTAAGTCATAACCGAGCAGTGTGACAT
This sequence comes from uncultured Candidatus Poseidoniales archaeon, assembly GCA_964412625.1. Taxonomy (GTDB): domain Archaea; phylum Thermoplasmatota; class Poseidoniia; order Poseidoniales; family Poseidoniaceae; genus MGIIa-L1. Next base: position 40,122 of record CAYPPO010000004.1, on the reverse strand, counting down.
CTCGATAAATCAAACCGGCATCTTCAGACACGTCACCATAGATATCTTTGTTCATCGCTAATGACCGGAAAATCTTGGCTGGTGTTGCATTCGCTGCAGACATAGCGGCGGTGTAAGATGCAGCATATGGAAGGTATTTTTCGATTTGTGCACCTCTTCGATCTGCCTCACGCTTCGCCCCACTGCGAACCAAAAGAAATCCGGCATACGGGAATGCTGCACCGAATAGAATCACAATGAGAAATTTGAATGGTGGGGGGAATATCCTAGTTGCGTATTCCGGACAACCATTACCTGGTTTTGATTTATCGATGAGTTCTGGTTCCCAATATTCCCAATCCAGACACGGATTGATAGTTGCGGGGTCTTGCAGGCTTTCCCAAAAAGCAATTACACCAAATTCGGGCATGAAGAATATTCCAATAATCCCCCAACAAACGATTGCTATTGCTATTGATGTGAAAATAACGGTTGAAAGGTAAACCTCTGGCATTATTCCCATAGAACCCTTGACTAAATTTTCGGATAGTGCTGAGTCCCTGCGGGCTCTTTTCTTCAAGATTCTACCAAGAATTCTGTTACAGAATCTTTGCCATGCTGTCAGTTCCATTCAGACCAATCCTCTCAACGTAATCCGTCTACTCGAGCTAGAATTTCATTAGGACGTACATAATACTCTGTAACAATTTGTGAAACTTGGTCCGCTTTCCTGATATCATTAAGGACCATCCATTCTAGAATCCTTTTTCTCGTTCTCAGTTCTCTTCTCATATCATCTTGCGAGTAATTTAGTTTCACCATGATTTTCTCTAGGACGTACGACTTGCCGCTAAAAATAAAGTCATCTGAAGTCACATCCCACCTGAATACCTCATTGGTAATGACTTCTAGTGAGTTAGGATCGATACCGACAATCTCAACGAGTTGCTTCGTTCTTCTCACACGTTTTCCGTTGATTCTAGTTTGAATCTGTATTGAACAGGCTTCCAACGCAGGCAGGAGTACACGAGGAATGTCAATTGGTTTATTTTCTAATCTGTGGACTAGTGACGGAACTGAGTCTGCGTGCACTGTTGAGTACGCACAGTGGCCTGTCGCCATCGCTTGGAATAGAACATATGCTTCCGCACCACGGATTTCGCCCACAATGATATATTCTGGTCGTTCTCTAAGCGCGGCTTTCAATAACTCGAATTCTCCAATTACGCCCTCAGTTGATTCTCCACCGAAACCTTGCCTAGTCAAACCAGGCACCCAGTTTGGTTGAGGAATGTTCACTTCTCTAGTAGACTCGATTGATACGATTTTCATCTGCCAAGGTATGAAAATACACATGGCGTTTAGTGTGGTGGTTTTTCCGGATGCAGTACCACCAACAAACAGCATAGGCACCTCGTTTTGGAACGCAATCCAAAGGTAGGATACCATCAATGAAGACATTGTTCTAAACGCAATAATGTCTGCTGGAGAGAACGGATCTTCTTTGAATCTACGAATACAAAACGAAGAACCTCTAGTGGACACTTCATGCCCTAACTTCATTACAATTCTTGAACCATCCATCAGGGTAGCATCCAGAAGCGGGTCGGCAACTGAAATGTGCTTACCACATCTTTGTGCTAATTTGATGACATATGACTCTATTTCATCATCGGTTTTCCAAATGCAAGTAGTTTCTACTGATTCGAATTTACGATGATAAGCAAAAATTGGCACATTTGTGCCATCACAAGATATATCCTCTACATTTGCATCGTTCATCAACACGTCCATCTGGCCATAACCAATCAGGTCTCTTTTCAGATAGTAGAAGATTTTAGATTTTGACTTTTTGTTGATTTTCATACCATATGACTTGATGACCTTGTCCATTGCGGTTCTGAGATATGCTTCAGGGTTGGCGTCTATCTCGTCGATATTAGCGGTCAAAGAGCGAATGAAGATGTCCATTATCTCTTCTCGATATTGTTCTTCTTTCTTGGTCATCGGTGGCTCAATAATCTGATAGATGATATTTAGGGTCGATCTGTCACGTACGACTCTAGCGAATGCATGCGGTGGCATGACAGGATATTTGTCGAGTTCATCATATTGTGCTCTTTGCTGTGCGCGCTGCCGTTTTTTAGAATCTCCGCGCTTCCCACGTTTTCTCGCCAAACCATATCCCCCTGCCGATGCATTTGATGACATGCATTGGATAACTATAACACTTCGGTGAAACGAAGGCTAAAAACAACTACACTATCCACCAATTTTATTTTTCACAAGTTATTTTTTGTGAAGTCTTCGAGCCATTTATCTGCTAGTTTTTCTAAGTCATCCAAAGTCGATTCATTATTTAGGGTAAAATCTGCAGACTCAATTAGAGAATATAAGCCCCACCCCGCTTCCCTCTGTTCTCTAATATGGAATTGTTCCCTGTCACCATCTTCACTGCGGCCCCTTGTTTGGGTTCTTTGAAATCTAATTTCTTGGTCGGCAATTATTGCAACGCTACTAAAATTTGGTTGCCATCTTGAGTTGAAAATTTCAAATTCCGCAGTGCCGCGCATCCCTTCAATAAGCACTAATGGGTGTGATTTCATTAATTCTGTAACTTCGTCGGCAAGTCTAATCGCCAGCACATCTTCTCCATATTTAGCTCGCAAATCTGCCGCTACATCGCCGTAAACAGTTGGACTACCTGCTATGCCTCGTGCCTTTACCTCAGCCCTTACCATATCGCCCATCGACCTAACTGGGATACCGTTAGCTGCGATTATCTCAGCAAACTCACCTTTGCCGGAACCGGGCATTCCGCACACTGCCACAGCGTGACCCATACTAATGCCTGAGATTGGTGATTCATCAAGGTACCTATTATTCAATATGAATCTTTTTTTATTCAACATGAATTAATTGTTAAATTCAGCCGCTCCCCAGCGTCTGTCCATCAGTTTCCAAAGTACCGCTGAAGCAAACAATAAGAATCCGGAAATTGCCAACATGCCGACGTAGCCTTGTCTTACCATTGTCTCATCATACATGCCAGCAGTTGCCGCCAGACCGTCTTGTGATGCGCGTTCCCACCAGTTACCATACAGTGAGACATCACCCTGAGTAAAAGATAGTAAAAACAAACCGAGTAGTGGTAAAACCGTGCCAACCCAGAACCATATCATAATCGATGCATCGAAAATTGCTTTATTTGGTCGTAATCCCATTAGAAATGCTGTCAACGCGACGATGTAAATTGAATTAGCAAACATTACGATTATGCTGGTTGGAAGCGATCCCCACTCATTTAATCTCCAGGCCATTAAAATTATGAAAATTAATGAAATCCATGATGTGATTAAAAAGTACACCAGCACTTTTGCCCTGATTAATTGAGGCACTCTAACTGGTAAGCCATTCATAAATTCGGGAGAGTCTAATATGGTCAACCATGAGTAAAAGTTGAACCCAAAGAATCCTAAGAATGGTGCATAGGACAACAGATTAATCGGTATTGGTGCCTCGGCAAAATCAATTAACCAAGCCATTCCGAGTAATACTGCTAATGGGATTGTATACGACACGACCATTTTTTTAATGGAGCCAGACCTAAATAAGTCAACAAACTCTTTTGCGACAATTAGTCTTATTTGGCCACGCCCCAAAAAGGATAATTTGTCATAAATTGGTTTGTATAAATCGCCCTTCTCAACCACTCCGACATCGAAATCATCGATAATTAGGAGCGATGATAAATATCCTAAGAATAAACACAGTGCAAAACTAATCACCCCAATTAACAAATTCTTGCTAGTTTGTATATTCAAACCAATCAATATTGTTTCTATTTCAAATACTCCTACTCCGATAATAATCCCAAATAGAATTACCACCATTGGTCCGAAAATAGTGAATGGCCTTCCCCTCATCCAGAGAGCTGATGCTAAAAATGATAGGGCTAGACCTTGAGCGAGTGTGACAACCATGGCAAACCATGTCCAAGGTAGACTGGAATACTCCAGGGGAGTAGTTATACCAAAAACGGTGTCAAGACCCTTACCAAGCCCCATGCCAACAATAATTGGCGACAGGATAAGTAAAACGTAGAATACCAGATCTTTGACAAAGTAAGCGAAATGGGCCATTGAATTTGGCAGAGGTTGTAGTGCTGGAGATGCTAACAAATGATTTTTTGTTGCTGTCCTCCTAACCAATGCATCCCTACCCATAAAGGCAAATGTACCCATCCCTAAACTAAATATTAGAAGCGGTAGGTGAAGGGCAAAACGTAGTTCTTGCCATGTGAAACTATTTGCCTCTGTATCAGTTGTTTGAGCGGCAGAGTCTCCTACCAAAAATTGGAGTCCAACGGTTGATACCATAGTCACCAAGGCTAGTAGCATTGGGAAAAGCACCATTTGTCTGGCTTTTGCGAATTCGACATTCTTGCGAAATTCTTCTTTAAACATGACCTCAAACGTTGCTCTAAACGATGACAGACCCCGTAATGGTGTTAAGAGCAATTGTCCGCCAGAATGGGTACCCAATCCCGTTAGCGTATTGGAACGGTCAATATCATCCCAATCTCTGGAGGTTATTTGGGCACCTGGCAAAATTATTCCTCCTCAGATACCTCGTGTTCGAATAATTTTTCAACATCCTCAATCGATTTACCAACCAAACGAATAAACACATCTTCGAGAGTCTCTTCTGAATTTTGCTTGAGGTCTCTAACAGTTCCTGCAGCAAGTACCTTACCATCATTAATAATCGCCATTCTGTTACACATTCTCTCAGCCATCTCAAGAACGTGTGAGCAGAGGAATATCGTTCCGCCATTTTTTACATGGTCAAGTAACCATTCACGGCATTTTCTTTGATATATAGGGTCGAGATTAGCAAATGGTTCATCAAGAAATAGCAACTTAGGTTTGTGAATAAAGGCTGATGCTAGCATCACCTTCTGACGTTGTCCTTTCGACAAATCCTTGCACATCGTATTTCTTTTTTCTTCAAGTCCAAACCAATCCAACCAATACTCTACCTTGTTGTCATTATCCTCAAGGTCTCGTAGTTTGGCGACAAATTGCAGAAATTCTACCGGCGTTAAGTAAGAGGGAGGAGATTCTGATTCGGGAACAATACCGATATTGGCTTTGACCTTCTGGGGTGATTCTGTGGCATTTATGCCGAGAACTTCGATTCGTCCTTTACTTGGTCTAAGTTGGCCTGTTAGCAATTTGATAAATGTCGATTTCCCAGCGCCATTAGGCCCGAACACGCCGAAAAATTCTCCTGAATGTACCTCAACATTGAGTGGATGAAGCGCAATAAAGTCACCATACTTCTTTGCCATATCAACTGCCTTTACCAACGGCGCACTCTCACCCATGAATATTGGTGTGTGTTCTATTCTATGTATTATTGGTTTAGACCACAATCGGATAAATGATGAAGTTGTTTGTATTAGGGAGTCCATGGACGACCCAAGTACGACTGTATTGACAGTGGAAAAAATTCCAATTAACGATGATTTATTAGAGGGCTACATTGCTAAAGCAGTAATAAATCGGCCAAGTAAGCTGAATGCTTTGAATGCAGAGATTATGGATTCGCTGAAAAAGTTCTGTGCGTGGGTTGAAAACAACGAATCGGTAAGGTGTGTGATTATTGCTGGGGCTAAGCCACTACCAGCTGAAGAAGGAAAACGGCCGAAACCAAATGCCTTTGTCGCCGGAGCGGATATTTCAGAATTTGTTGGCATGGACAGTGAGGCTGCTAAAGTCAAGTTTACTGACAATGCGGTTGAGGCCTTGTGGGGTTTAACCAAGCCGACAATAGCAATGATCGATGGTTTTGCACTGGGAGGAGGTTGTGAGGTGGCATGTGCTTGCGACATTAGAATTGCCTCTGAGCGATCTAAGTTTGGAACCCCTGAAATTAATCTCGGTTTAATTCCAGGCTACGGCGCTACACAACGGTTAGCCAAGTTAGTCGGTTATGGCAAAACACTAGAAATGGTCATGACGGGTGAAATGATTGGAGCCTTGGATGCTAAATCTATCGGCCTGGTTAATCACGTATGCTCGCCGGATGAATTGGAGAATTTCACATTGGATATAGCCAACAAAATTGCTAGTAAATCAGTGCTCATCCTAACTACAGCAAAGCGCGTCATTAAGGCTTCTTTGAACAATACACTGGAGGAAGGTGTGGCAATTGAGGCGGAAGAATTCGCCAAATTATTCGATAGCAACGACAAGGAAGAAGGCGTGAAAGCCTTCATGGATAGAGCCAAACCAAAGTGGCAAGACAGGTAAGTCAACAGAACTCAATCTTCATCCATCTGTAACTTCATCGCTGCAAGAGCATCACTTGCATTGGGTAATGGAGGCAGTGGTAAGTCCCCATCAGGCATTGGCGGTAATGGCATCCCATCCAAGCCCGGTAGTTCAGGTAATTTTGGTTTCTTTTCAACCTCTTCAAATCCAGAGTCTAGTGGAGTTCTAAGTTTGAGGATTGTTGCTTCGTCAAGACGAATGAAAGTAGCACCATACACATGTCCAGCCTCAGGCTTCAAAGGCTCATCTAATACTACCAAACCGTGCTGAGGGTTTTGTAGTACTGCGACGATATCTTCGCCTTCGCTGTGTTCCTCCCACATTCTCACGGTTGAGGCTCTAATTTCGGCAAGTTGATTACGTCTGCGCTTCTCAATACGCTGCCTGATTTCTTGATGCTTGACTCGGCGGTTGGATACTGTCATCTCAATATCGGCATCTTCCACTGATTCAGGGCTAACCTCAACCACATACTCGTCCGCAGTGTGAACATTTTCAAGAGTTACTTCGACTGTTTCTATATCCTCAGCGTCTTCAACATTATCTTCAGAATCGGTATCTTGCTGTTGCGCCGCCTGAATTTTTGCTAATTTTCTCTCTCGCAATGACACACCATCTAGATTGTCTTCTGCAGTGACTGGCGGAGGAAGGTCAGTATCTGTGGCTATTTCCTCATCGACCTCTTCCGTTAAGTCGCTTACCGGTAGCGCTGCTTGAACCTGTGTCGCTTTCTTAGCACCTCGACCACCTAACAAGACCCAAGCAAAAGTGGCGCCAAACGTAATTCCAATCAGCGACCATGAGCCATTATCGGACAGGCTTGAGGCAGCGGTGAGATAGAAAATGCCGGCACTTAAGGCGACAAGCCCACAAAGTGTCCTCAAGAATCCCATGTCCCTCACACTCCTCCAGTTGCTTCTAATTTATCATGCTGATGGCAGTTGGTTAAACAAATTTTTTAACGCTTTACTCCGATGACTAAACTTGTTCTTTACCGCTAAATCCACGGCGCCGAAGGTTTTCCCATGAGTACTGTATTCACCATAGTTACCCGCACTGAGAGGCTGTAGGTCTGCATCTAAATCGTAGGGAATGAATATTGGATCAAAGCCAAAGCCATTGCCATTCATCGGCTCAACAGCGATATGACCCGGGCAAATCCCCTCGCCAACCATAATCTCACCGTTATGCCATATTACAGCAACTGCTTTGAAATGGGCTGCTCTAAGATTTGCGCTTGAAACAGGGTCCTCAGTTTCTAAATGGCTAAGAAGCCGTATTATTCCTGGATTGCCAATTGTGGAATGTACATAAGAAGAATATACTCCAGGGAACCCATCAAGGGCCGAGATAAATAACCCTGCATCCTCAACCATTATCATGTCACCATCATTAAATTCGCTTGGCAGGTGGTTTAATGCTTGATTTATCTTCGACTCAGCTACAATTTCTAAGGTCGCCGCTTGAGGCTCGTATAACTGGTCGCTTTCCACAATTAGTTGTTTAACTTTGTAGCCAAGTTTAGTTAGGAGATTGTCTGCTTCAGAAAGTTTTCCGGTGTTGCTGGTCAGGAACCAAACTGTCGGACCCATGGTAAGGCGAGACAAACCGAGTTATCATGTCTATCGATAAAATGTCCCGAAGAGGGTTTTCCGATGAGATAATTTAACACATAGAACCATCTAGAAAACTTGTGTTTCAACAAGTTGCCTTAGTTGCAGTCGGTGGCGCAATTGGTGCGATTTTACGTTACGGAGCGGGGAATATAATTGAAACCGGTGACTTACCTGTATCGACATTTTTGGTTAATGTGGTTGGATCTTTTGCTTTAGGAGTCTTAGCGATTCTAGCGATTAATCAAGGTTATTCGGATGATATTTTGCTGTTCTTTGGCACAGGGTTACTTGGTTCATTCACGACAATGTCAACATTTTCAGTTGAGACTGTAACATTGCTGAAGAATGACAATGCCACACTCGCATTAGCATATGCAATACTATCATTTGTTACCTGTATATTATTCGCTTTTTTAGGTTATCAACTAGGCGGCAGGATAGAAATCGGCTAATTATTCAATTAGTTTATGTACTCGAACTACCAAGCATTCCCATAAGGCAACGGCGCAGGAAAAGTTTAGTGTGCCCTAAGAGTTGGTAATATGAATAAATTAGTTGATAAAATGAATGATGCACTACGATGGGAATTAAGAGCGATCAATATGTACGCTCACTATTCTGCGAATGTTAAAGGAATCCACCGATTACAACTTTCACCGATGTTCAATACTGAGATGACTGAATCGATTGAACATGCGGATATTGTTCGCAAGGGTATAGTTCAGTTGGGTGGCATTCCGGTCACTGAGAGAAGTACGCACCCAATCACCCACACTACTGACTATGTCGAGATGTTGAATTACGCTCTGGAAACAGAACTCAAGGCGTCCGAAGTCTATGCCGAATTACTACCATTGATCGACCAAACTGATGATTTGTACGATTCAATTGAACAAATCTACCTCTCCGAATTAAAAAGTGTAGAAGAAATGCGCCTATTGGTTGGTTGAACCATCATCCATGATACCTTACTCTTGACCTTACATCATCAAGACGTTTGAGAACTGCTTTGGCTTCGGGCGGCTTACCGCCAGAAAGTTCCAATATTGGGCCTTGCTCTTCGTCACATTGTTGATATCCGGTTAAGAACATACCAATCGCATCATCAATATTTGGATGAGATGCACCTAAAATCTCATCCATGACATGTAAATCAATGCCAAATCGCTCTACTTCATACTCAACCGCCGACAATCCAAAATCTATAAGCGCAGCATTGCATTGTTCATCAATCAGGATATTGTTGGTTGACAAATCGCCATGTGTAACTGCTAGCCGATGTAGCATTCTTACAGCGAATCCGGTATTGAACAGTGCTTTGTCAATATGCTGTTTTGAGGACGCAGGGTCCCTCAGAACCTCAATCAATGGCCTTCCATGCATTTTCTCCATTACTATTCGACCATTTTCTAAATCAACATCCCAAATCGCAGGGACTGGTAATCCTGAACTCTTTAGACGAATTAAAATTCGAGCCTCGCTGAGCATTCTACGGTAGCCAAGGCGCTTCTCTAAGTCAGGATGTCGCCAAGCACGATTACGCCTTAGCTTTCTTACCGCCGGCTTACCCATCCACTGGCCAGACCATACTTCGGCCTCTGCGCCTAGGTGTAGTCTAGTGTCCGGTAAGAAGACCATATTGAGGCCTTGATGCCCTCATTTATTTACATCACGGAATAACAACCGTTGATAAGGAGAATATGCTCCGTCGGTTTGAAGCATATGACTATCACGCTGCCAATGTGCTCTATCGATTTCATGGATACATCCATGTCTCCCGAAGAAAAAGCGATTGCTGATAGAATCTCCGAACTCCGACAAATGCTAGGTTCAAAATTAATGATTTTGGGGCACCATTACCAAAGAGACAGCATTGTAATGCATGCAGATTTCATCGGAGATTCATTCATGCTAAGTCAAAAAGCGGCAGATTCTGATGCAGACTATATTGTCTTTTGTGGCGTCCACTTCATGGCCGAATCGGCTGATATTTTGACCGATGACAACCAATCTGTCATCCTGCCGAATCTTAGAGCAGGTTGCTCAATGGCGGATATGGCTACACTTCCTGATGTTGAGAGCGCATGGCGCGAGATTCTTGCTGAAACTGGATTAAACGACCCAATAAACCGGCAATTTCCCGGCGAAGTCCCCAATGATGGAAAGTCATACCTAATCCCAGTCACATACATGAACAGTAGTGCAGATTTGAAAGATTTTGTCGGTCGACATGGTGGAATTGTTTGTACCTCCTCTAACGCAACTGGAATCCTAAATTGGGCTTTTGATAGAGCCGGTCCTAACGGTACTGTGCTGTTTTTCCCCGATCAGCACCTCGGTAGAAACACTGGACTCTCAATGGGAATTACTGAGGATAGCATGCCAACATGGGTACCAAAAATAGGCTCAGATGGAGATTTGAAAGACGCGAAAATTATTCTTTGGCACGGTTTCTGTTCGGTTCACAAGAGGTTTACTGTAGAACAGGTGAACCACTTCAGAGAAAAATATCCTGATGGGTCGGTCGTTGTACATCCCGAATGCCCCAAAGAAACCGTCGAAGTCAGCGATGCTAACGGCTCTACTCAATTCATCAAGAATTATGTTGAGGGGCTACCAAGCGGTAGCAGAATTGCCATTGGCACCGAGATAAACATGGTTGCAAGGTTAGCAGACTCTCACCCCGACAAACATATTGAATGTCTTGACGACAAAATCTGCCCGTGTTCGACTATGTACATGATTCACCCTGCTTATCTAATGGATGTCTTAGAGAAGTTAGTCGAAGGAGAAGTTCCCAACCAAATCATAGTTTCAAAAGATGTCCAAGAGGGTTCTCTTCTTGCCCTTGAAAGAATGTTGAGTATCAAAAAGTAACTACTCTTCCTCTGCAAGAATCAGTAATGATTTTGCTTCGTTTTGTTTTTGACTGATATAGACAAACACCAACAAGATACCGACTACTGATGCCACTTGCAATACGATATTTGAGTAAGATTTCAACTCTGGCTCCCATGAATGAACCTGAATAAGTATGCTTTCCTCTGATTGTTCTAAGTAGATGAGGTGATCTTCTAGAACAATTGGGCCCCATTGGTCAACTTCATCGGCTGTCAAAACATGGGTGAAATTATCGGTCAAAGACATATACAAAATTTCTCCGTCATAATATTCTTCAATCGGACTGGTTGGATTAAGGTGGTCTTTCATTACCCAAGCTACCACGCCGTCTCGTATTGAGGGATCGTAAGAAGAATACTTACTATCACCTAATAACCTCTGCTCTCCAGTGACTCTATCAACCAAGACTAACCGATCTACGGCTGATACATTAACATTCACTAAAATATGAGTCTTGTCAAAAACCAAATCAATAATTGTAGCATTTTCAATGTCAACAGGTGTGCCCCAATCTTCCAACACCTGTTCATCCTCTTCATTAGCAGAAGCGTTAATCGTGTATGTTAATGAGCCATCTAACTCGAGATTACTGATGAATACTTTTGACGGCTCATCTTCAACTAAGAAAGCAAAATCGTTTCCTTCGCACTTGACAAAAGAAATTCTATCGCTTTCAACACCAATATCAATAACTTCTCCGTTAACGTACTCCGCTGAGAGTCGCCCATCTGCCAAAGTCAGCAAAACGTAATCATCTCCTACTTTACACAACTTCACTTGATTAATATTTTCAATTGACTTTTGGAAAAGAATGATGTTTGGTTGAGCAGTATCAACAACATAGAGTACCGTACTGTTGGCAATCACTAACTTATCACCAGTTAGTTCATATTTTGAATCACTTGTAAGGTCTGGCTGTATGACTTCTACTCCATCATCATCCAATTCGGATAGATCATACAACTTCAGTAATCTACCGTCTTCTGAGGTATTGTCAATGGTTGCAAGCCAACCATCTGCGCCAGCAGCACCATCCGGCGCCTCAACGCCTTTGGCAGATAATGATTGATGAGTGAGGTCCCAAGTAATGACTGAAGCAACAATCAATAACACTACTACCGATAAAATCCCTGTTTCGCGGGAGGTGGGTCTAGCGAATTTTTTTGCTGTTTTGGTTAATTTAGCGGCCACAAAATTGTAAGCTTTTCTTGGATTTGTTAGAAGAGTAACTAAGCGCGCGTTGATGGTTCTTTCATCCAAAATATTCCATACCGGCCTCGAGGTTTTATCAGCCAAATTAACCGCTATTGAGGCGACTATCATTCCTCCAGCAATGTCTAAAATCCAATGTATTCCAAGATAGATAATAGTGAAAACAGTAAGGATGACATAGGCAAATACAATTTTGCGATATAATGCCCACCGCTCATCATGGTCAAAACGCTTGATGCAAAGCCATACCGCATAAGGTATGCCTATGTGTAATGACGGCATACAATTAGTGAAAGGATCAATTCTACGGAACCAGTCTGATATTTCAGGATTCAACGAATATGCGAGAGTTTCCATCTCGGGGATATAAGCTCCAGTGACTCTTACATTGAAGAATAAGTAAAAGGGTACAGCTATGATATATACCCAAGCGATTGTCAAGGTTATTCGATCAGCCATCCAGCGATCATCAAAATAGGCAAAGTAGAATACAGAAACATAACATATAAACATGAATCCAGCAACATAGAAATGGGTTAACATTACAGTCAACCACTCTGCTTCAAAGAAGTTTTGAACATGCAATACTAAATTGCCTTCAATGGCATAAATCCATGGCGTCATGTCCAGTCCTGTGCTAGCCATCAGAATCCTGTCGACCTCATCCAAGCCGTCTTTAGCATTGTAAATCATAAACAAGATTAGAATATGTATCCAATACCTACGGAAGAAATCAACAAATGTGCTAAGTCTTAATTCCATCCACTTGGGTTTGAAAACAGGTAAAAGAATGACACCAAGAGCAAGAGCACTAATCATCCAAGTGAGATATACCCCCTGCATAATCCGGTCACTCCAAAAAGGCGTCAAGACGATTATACATCAAACCCTCGCCTTCCAATAACCAAATAATATCAGTTACGGGATTACCAAGCGCCGTGAACATAGGAACGGCCATCGTCTGGGTCCTGATTATTAGCCAATGCCCAAATTCTTTCGAAACGGTAAATTCCGCTCGAGCATCCTTTATTCCAATCGAACGCAAGTGCGTACTTTCCAATGGTCCGAACTTTTGGTTTTTCTGCGGGTAGTGACTCAATCTGACGGCGAAGCGATCTACTTGATTCGTCTTCATTTCTCAGCGGAGAGCATTTTGCACATGGACAAGAGTGTCTCAAATCATCATAACTGATTACGAATTCGCCGCCATCAGCGTAGGTCAGATTCATTGTGGTGTCATGACGTTCCAGTCTGATTAACTCGGGCGTTTCTGACATATTCCTTGCCTCAGATAATTTCTAGACCCTGACTTTGTGATGTACCAATTTGAGATTTTATTGCTTCTACTACTTTAGCAAAAGCAATCGCTGACGCACCGTCGGGCTCACTGACTATGCGGTGAACACCATCGTCCCCACCACGCACAAAACCTGGGTCAAATGGTAGTTCACCAAGGAATGGGACGCCGAACTCATGGGCTGTTGATTTACCGCCGCCCTGCTTGAAAATATCTAATGTTACACTGAACTTACCATCTTTATCTGACGCTATCTTGTGTTTCTTACCGCCAGGTCCTGCAATCTCGAGATTGACTTCGGGGTTTGTTGTTCCTGAAATCGTATATCCACTCATATTCTCAACAACCCCTAAAACGGGTACTTTTAGTGATTCCGAAAAGGTGATTGATTTTCTGCTGTCAAGCAAAGCGACGTCTTGTGGAGTTGTTACAATAACCATGCCATCAATATCTGGTAGAGATTGCGCCACCGTCAAAGGTTCGTCTGAGGTTCCCGGAGGGAAATCAATAACCAAGTAATCAAGTTCACCCCATTCAACATCAGCAATGAATTGTTGAATTGCGCCAAGTTTGATTGGGCCACGCCATACGACAGGCGTATCTTCGTCTTCAAGTAAAAATGCCATCGAGATTACTTTCACACCAAGGTGTCCCTGAGCTGGGTGAATTCTTCCTTGTTCAACATGTAATCGCTTGCCATCTAAACCCATCATCTTTGGGACATTCGGGCCAGTAATATCAATGTCAAGAATACCTACTGTGTGACCTTGTTGGGCGAGGGATAGCGCCAATCCTGTTGAAACTGTTGATTTGCCAACTCCACCCTTTCCGGAAAGGACCATTATTTTGTGTTTGATTTTCTTACCGAGTTCCTGCATTGCCATTTTTCGCCGCATATTAGCATAAGCACTTTCCATCTCTTTCTGTTGTTGAATGCTTGGGCCCATTGTAGCCTCCGCACTTTTTGGGTTATGCTTACTTACCGGCGAATCGGCCATGAAATCACCAGATGATAATCCTACTTCAATCCATAGGTATCCCCTAAAGGGCTGAGTTTAATGATAAAGTGAAGTAAAACAGAGGTCAATGGGAAAATCACGATTTCCACGCCGACTGACATATCATTATACGCCCAGCCAAGTCCAATGCATATTGGTATAGATGCAATCATTCCAAATTGGAATACAAAGCCATAACGCTCGCTATTTGATTCAAAAAGCACACAAATCGCTCCACAAAAAAATGACATGACGGTTATTAAAAAGACTACTAATTGAAACAATGAGTCATGATTGTTGGCGGCAAAATAAATGTGCGATATGAATAATGAGCCAAACAATAAAGCGTAGACAGTCAAACTACGATACCTTACTAGCATTGTTGTACCAGTAGTCCGTATGAAAACTCAATCATAATTCTAACTATTCTACATAGTAATAATCTTAATATCTCCATTTGTCAAGATTAAACATGAGAATTTTATTTGTATGTGTCGGTAACTCGTGTCGGTCACAGATGGCTGAGGGAATTGCGAGATTACATGGACATGATGCTCAATCTGCTGGAACGCACCCCGCCGATAAGGTCTCCGAACACGCGCTTACGATATTAACAAAAATGGGCCATGATACATCACAGATGGCTCCTAAAAACCTGGACCAATTCAACACTAATGAATTTGATTTGGTTATTTCAATGGGGTGCGGAGTTCAATGTCCCAGCGTGAAATTAGATGATGATTGGGACTTGGACGACCCAGTGGGCCAACCTTTCGAGGTTTTCGAACACACCGCCAAGGAAATTGAGCGAAGAATCTTACTTTTGTAATGATTATTCTTCCTCTCTTTCCGGTAGATCGCCATGCCCATCAAGTTCTATCCTGAGAACACTGACGGTGCGGTCTCTACCATCCTGAGATGGAATCACTTCACTTTCGCAAGTAATCTCGCCGATTATGACCTCTTCGGGCAGGCCTTGAGCGATAATACCATTTCTACGACGACAAACCTCTGCAACGTCTACTGCTCTACCGATTGTTGCGCCCCGAGCAACTAACTCCAAGTTGCGATCGCCTGATTCCATTGCCATAACAACTGCTCTAACGTATGCGTGTAGTGGCTTTTTGCCGATGAAAATTGTTCGTCTGTCTGTCATGCTTAACCCTGCTGGGCTATTAGGGTTCAACGGTTAAATGTTACTTTCGAATTATTGGAAGATTTTGGTGCGAGCGCCGGGACTCGAACCCGGGTTCAGGCGTTGGCAACGCCCGGTGATAACCACTACACTACGCTCGCTAGGTAGCAATCCCATCTAACGGAGGTATAAACCGTTATCGGAGAGATACTATTCAAATCCAAATCTGTCTTCGATGTATTCTTTGTCTCTGCCCTTGCGCATTAACAAGAAAACCGTGACGCACGCTATGATGCTAAAGCCAATCAAAATCACCACCAAAACCGAGGTTGAAATCGATTCACTGTCTAAACTAGGCAGGAGATTGGTTTCCTCTTGGACAACAATAGAAACTGGTTCAATAGGAGTTGCAACATCAAAACTATCGATTGCTTGAATTTGGATTTCATGGGTACCTAACGGCGTACTTGGGCGTAGCGATAGTTCTACCGAATAGATTCCATCTCCTGGCGTTACATCGCCATTAATGCCGTTATCGTTCATGGTAACCCAGCCAGTTTGTGCCCCCAATGGAGCGAAAACGCCGAGATTTGCTCTGGCGTTGGTAATTCCATCTGAATCAAAAATTCCTACCTCAAATACGACTGATGTCGACACATCTTGTCGAGACAAAACCATTACTTCTGGTATTGTAAATGTTGGAGGAGAATTCTCGACGGTTATTGAAATTGGTATTGCTTCATCATCCGATATGAAGTGAGGGCCATATGGATGTAGTTCGCTTCTTTCACCGTTAAACCATAGATTAGTGACACCTACTTTACCCAAGCCATCCACTGTTACGAATCTCAATTCCTGCTCACCAGGGGACATCCCTTCGGGCACTGTCATCATTGTCGTCCAAATTCCCGTATTGTCTGTTAGCTCAATCAATTCGCCACCGTACTCTCGCAAATCTAAACTGATGTTAGAAACACCGTGTCCATCATAAGCTTCTAGATTAACCACCATATTGGTGCCCCTCGGCCCTTGATTTGGTAATATTTCGGCCCCGACTAACCTCGGTGCTTGATTAGTCACTGTAATCTGACCTGTTGACGTGGTTATCACATCGAACGAGTCTTTTGCTTGGACGGTTAGAGTCAAATTTCCAACCTCTAATCCTGGAACGACAATTCGGGTAGTAAACTTATCATCACCGATAACTGAGTCGCCATCGATACCTCGATCGTTCATCTCCACGACCATGCCTCCAATCGGAGTTAAGTCTACGGTGACCTGTTCTAAATTCCAATCGACATCACTAACCTCTGCAACCAATGTTGCGACACTACCCCCCTCACAAACAACTAATCCCTCTAGCAGTGAGAGGCTGGAGATTAGTGGTGCTGAATTCTCTTCAGCCGTTACCACAGAAGGAGATATTACTCTTGTCAACAATTGAGTTTCAGTAAAGTTAGCGAGGTAACCGTCTTCACCAAATGGAATTGATAACACCCTTGAGACACTTGAAATCAAACCTTTCAACGGTCCTTCATCGATAATTGCTCCGGTGGCGGTTCCAGCCTCACTCCCCTCATAGGTTCCCGACCACGTTACCACATGGAAATTATGGCCATCCCTTGGGTCATTAGCTAAGCTTTCCGCAGTTACAATCAATGTGAGCCCATCTTGGCCATCAAGTCTTATGACATCACCAGGCTGCATCGGTATTGGCATTAAGCCAGTCTCTCTGCTGATTGTCAAGTTGCCCAAAGTTTCCTCGTATTCCGGCGCCTCTGCAGTTTTCTCAATTGGGCTTCGCTCAGGATATTCTTCACCACTCGATGCATCTGCCCCGGTTTCTTCCCATACCAACCTAACAGTACGATTTTCCCAATCCGAATATATCACTTGGTAATCCCATGTTTGATTGTGTGTCGCGCCAATTCCAGCACCATCGAAAAAGTTGCCACCATTTATTCCGGTGAGATTGAACCAAGACTCCTCATGAATCACATTAACTGGAAACTCGACACCTGTTGCGTTTGCCTGTGTCCCGGTAAGTTCTATTCCCCTCACAACACCAAAATCACCTTGAACATCCCCGGTTATATCACCATCGATATGAATTTCATCTACCATCGTTATACCCTGCTCGGTTTTAGTATGAAACTGATAAATTGTCCCGTTTATTTGTACTGAAGACTCGTTGTCTGTTTCCGAAAAGCCAAATGTTCCTGAACCAAGCAACTCCTCTAGGTGATTGGTCCGCACACCCTGAACCCAAGTCTCCTCAGAGGTTAAAGAATTAACATCGATATCTAATCTTGCACCTTCATCAATGATTACCATGTGTGCGATTGCCTCGAATCTTTGGTCATAATATTGTCTTACACCATTTTCATCCCATGTTTCTAAATAAAATACGCCAATATCCCCGTTTACCGATGTCGATGAGTTCTCATCCTCATCATTTGTAATGTTCAATACTCCGTTGGCATCAATTTTAAGCCGTTCCGAGATTACTTGGTTGATGTTTGAACGATTTAATTCAGCATTGGTTACATCAACCAAAATAGCGGTTGATAGGTCATCTTCCACAGCAATTATATGCAGAGTTCCTGAGCCAACCGCCTCAAAGACCTGTGAGATTAATTGGCCATTTTCGATTGTCTCATTCTTCCATATAGACTGTAATTCTAGCGATAAGTTATTGCTACCGACTTCGGTTGTTTCGAGAAAACTAACGGTTCCATTACCCAATTCCCATGATTCTACGATGTTACCCGTCCTCTGTTGCCAACCTTGTCCGACGAAATCGAGTTCAAACCCTTGTGGACCCAAAGATGTGTTGAAGGTTTGATCTAAATCCCAAGTCGTCTCGAGCATGATTTCATGATCGTCCATTGGTTGATTCCACGTACCGATCTCAAAATCTCGCTCGACCAGCACCGGGTCAACCAACTCTTGGCCGGAGTAGTGTGTTATCGAAATTGAAACAGAAACAATATCTCCCCAGTCTAGGCTAGTATTGACCGCGATATCCAAAACTCTCAAACCATCTATCAAGTCCCAAGACTGGAAAATTTCACTTGGTAAAATCTCGCCGTTCCTGTTATGCTCAACATCAACCAAGGCCTGATACGATTCACCATCTGCAAACACAACGCGGTAACTATGCACTGTATTGCCAGATTCATCAGCAACCCAGCGAGCGTTTATTTGCGGCTGTTCGAATGAATCATTAGCCGAAGCAAACGACGATAACAGTGGCAGTAACAACAATAAAAGAACAACACTAACCAGCCGTTGGGTTGTTGCCATGTTTACAATGTGGACCCACTACTCTTCAATACTTGTGGGATTTTGTTTAACAATAATCATGATTAAAACTACATATTGATTGCTCAAATAGGGTAAAAAAGCGATAACGACATACTTTGAATCGCGTAATTGATGAAGGGCCGGTACCTCCGGCAATTGTCGGAGAGGGGTAATTTGACGCTGATTAACATCACACTACCAGATGGAACTGTCAATGAATACGCTGCTGGCATTACGTGTTCTGAGGTCATAACCGATGTTCTTGGGCGCAAAAATGGCTGTTTGGCAGCCCTAGTTGACGGACAGGAAAGGGACATGTCTTACGAAATTCATGACTCTTGTCAAATCGAGGGAATAACAGCGGATTCTGCGGCTGGAATGTATATATTACGACATAGCGCCGCACACCTCTTAGCGCAAGCAGTGATGGAGATTTATCCCGATGCAAAACCAACTATTGGCCCTCCAGTAGATCGAGGGTTCTACTATGATTTTGCGATGGAAACCATCACTGAAAGCGACCTCAAACCGATTCAAAAGAAAATGCAGGAACTTGCTAGAAAAAATCTTACAATCGAGCGATTGGAACTCGATGAGAACGAATTAAGACAGCACTTTGCAGCTAATCCATACAAGATTGAGATTATTGAAGATAAAGTTGGGGCGGGAACCGGTTCAACAATTTACAAACAAGGAGATTGGTATGATCTGTGCTTAGGACCTCACGTGCAAAACACTGCGAAATTGATGTTTTGTAAACTCACCAGCGTTTCCTCAGCTTATTGGCGGGGCGACCAAGATAGAGAACAATTGGTTCGTATATACGGCATTGTTGAACCAACCAAGGATGCCCTAAAGCAAACCATCAACCGAATGGAAGAAGCAAAAAAGCGCGATCATCGAAAACTCGGCAGGGACCTCAAACTGTTTCATATCGATGAAGAAGTTGGACAAGGTCTGATATTGTGGACACCTAGAGGTGCAATAATCCGTCAAGAATTGCAGAATTTCATCGCTGAGCACCTGACTAGACAAGGTTATTCTCAGGTATTTACACCACATATTGGCAAACTAGATTTGTACCGTAAGTCTGGACACTTCCCCTATTATCAGGATTCTCAATATCCACCTTTGGTAGAAAAAGACCTGATGAAAAAACTCTCGGATGAGGGTTGCTCTTGCTCTGAATTATCTAATATGATGAAGTCCGGCGAAATCGATGGTTATATGCTCAAGCCAATGAACTGCCCTCACCACGTCAAAATCTATGCCTCACAAGCTCGTTCGTATCGTGACTTACCATTACGGCTGGCAGAATTTGGCACAGTATACCGATGGGAACAGTCTGGTGAAATTTCAGGCATGACTAGAGTGCGAGGTTTTACTCAAGATGATGCTCATCTATTCGTCACGGAAGAACAAATTGCTCAGGAGGTTCTCGGTTGTATCGAACTCGTTCAGATCATTTTTGACAAATTAGGAATGACAGATTATCGTGTAAGAGTCGGTTTAAGAGACCCTGACTCTACTAAATATGTTGGCGACCCTAAGCGTTGGGATAAGGCCGAGAGAGCATGCCGTGATGCTGCTGCATCGCTCGGTGTCGATTGGTCTGAAGAGGAAGGTGAAGCGGCATTTTATGGTCCAAAAATTGACTTTGTAGTGAGGGATGTGATTGGAAGGGAATGGCAACTCGGAACTGTCCAAGTAGATTACAACCTTCCCGAGCGTTTTGATTTAAAATACAAAGGAGCCGATGGCGGACTACATCGCCCGGTTATGATTCACCGTGCACCGTTTGGCTCAATGGAAAGATTCTGTGGCGTGCTGATTGAACACTTCGCTGGACGATTCCCCACCTGGCTGTCCCCCACACAATGTCACATACTCACCATATCCGAGAAACATACAGAATATGCTTCCTTTGTCGCCAATCAACTCAAACAGAATGGTATTCGAGTTGAGATTGATGATGGGGATGACACAATCGGAAAGAAGATTAGAACACACCGTAAACTCCACCCAGCATATATGGTAATTCTCGGAGATGGTGAAGCAAAAAATAACACTGTAAGCCTTAGAGCCCGAAGTGGTGAGCAAATTTCGGATCTCCCACTAGATGATTTTATCGCCAACATTGTCTCGGAAATAAAACAAAAATTATCGCAGCCGAGCTTGGTTTGAAAGGAGGTTTTGGAATTTCTGCACCCCCGATTATTGATAATTTTGGATGGGCAGCCATAATTCCTTTTTTCTTTGCAGCAGTAACGGCGTATCTGTTTTGGAACAGCGTGGTGCCCCGTCAATTGAGAGGCCTACAAGTCGCTTTTCAAACCGGTGAAAAACGCTACGAAGTTCATAATGTAACACGGTCCGTTGAAGATGCCAGAAATCTACTCCAAACCAAAGGAATGCGTTTTGGAGTAACGAGTTACCTTTTTGCCCTAACTGGTGTGCTGATTTTAGTATTTGAGTTTTTGATGACAAAGTACAATTTTTCTGACGGATATCACGCTGCATCAATTGTCATTGCGCTGCTATTTATCTCCGTCCCTGCAGTAATCTCGAGCGGTTCCTCTCTGGGTGCACAAGTTATCAAACCGGTAGGCGCTGGTAAAGCAACATTACAAAACTCTGATATTTGGCAGAGCTATTCCTATGTTGTTTTGACAATAAGTTGGATGATATTAGTTGGAGTGATGGCTGTGATTCTGACTTCAATCGATGTCCCCTCATTCAGGGTTTTCAGCATATGTGCCTTTGTCGCCTTCTCGCCTGCTGTCTTAGCATATGGCAGAGTTTTAGGCTCATCTTGGCAAGCGTTGAAGCAATCCTCAGTAAAGATAGCAAGCGGTCAGCCATCACCATTCCACAACCACAAGCCAAGTCCAAAACAGCAAGCCATCGCACAGATAGTGAATATCAACCTATCTGTGATGCCCTTTATTGCAATCAATACGATTGTCTCAATCCTCGCATTAGCAATTGATCCGGATATGTTCACTCACTCAGACAGAGTGCTTGAATTACCTGAATATCGCGTTCAATCTTCAATAATGGAGGAAGGAGGAATCCTTGGCTTTGCGTTAATAGAGTTATTTTCATTTATTCCAGCTGAAGGAATTAGGGTGCCACTTGTCAATATGGTTTTACTATTCTTACTGTTGAACGTTGCTTTAATTGGTTTTTTGTTTGTCTATGAAGTTGCTCGAATATTATTTTTGGATGTTCAAGATGTGTCAGGAAAAGGTGGGATAAAGTTAGCTGATAGTCGTCTGCTCAGAGCAGAAAGAAGCCAACAGGCGAAAGTGTTGAATTTCTGCTTCACTGGCTTCGCTGGGCAATCCATGCTACTACTTGCATTAGCAATGATTACATTCTGGGATTCTAGTTTCCTACCCCAAGGTGCAGCATGTGGTTCGTGGGAGAATAATCTCTGTATGGCTATGCAAAAGGATGCACTCGAGGAGTTGACATGGATGCTTTCATCGGGTGGTCAAGTGGCATTCGTAGTTATTTGGGCTAGATCAAGAAAGATTGGCTCCCGACTAGAAGACATCTCGTTCGATGCTTCAATGGGCGAAAATAGGGCTAGAATGGCCCAATTAGAAGATGTTATCTACCTAAAACAAAAGGCGATTCGGAAGTTGGTTACTGATGATTCTTGGGACAAGGCACTGCAGCGTATTGATGCCGTGATAGAAGGGCATGGAGAGCAATTAGAGGGGCTTGATTTAGTGCGAAAAACCGATGCTATGATGGAGATATATGCTGCCATGGGTCGTTGGGACGATGCTGAAAACAATGCTGTTTCAATACTTGCGCTAAGAGGTGGTAGAGAAGCGCAAATTGCTAGATTAATTTTAGTTGCTGCAAGTCTTAGCCAACGAGACTATGCTGAAGCAAAGCCACGATTAGCGCTGCTACCTGATGATGATGTTGAGGCAGCAAGATTACAGTGGTTTGCCTCAATAATGCAACCAAAGAAACGCAAGCTTGATGAAAAATTGAAGTCTTTGCTTTCGGTCGACCCGCTGACAAAAAGAAATATCGATTTAGTTAAGCGATTTAAGCAAGGAACTGCAACATCAGAGATGACCTACAGAAATGACCCAGCGGATCGATTAATCCTGCTGGGCGACATTGCTAGAATGAGATTGTCTGGAAATTATGAAACTGCTCTAAATATGTTGGAGCGATATATGAAGGATAATTCACTTGAAAACTGGATTCATGGCAATGTAGTGTGCGCCTTACTGCATTTGGATGAAGGTAGAATTCTAACTGCAACAAATATCGCTAAAACATTGGCTAAGACAAAATCAAGGCACCCGCATTTGAGAAGCTTACTTAGACACTTAGAGTCAATTGGACATACCGTCTCGGCAAGTAGCGAGCCAACTGGAATTGAATGGTTGAGAGATTCAGGTCTTGATTGGGTAAATGCTTGGCCATATCGTCACACTGTAGCTCCAGCACCAGCATTGGTTACCAAAGAATTGCAGAAGCATGCCTGGCAGGCTAATGGATGGATTGCATTTGGCGATAATGAGGCATTTTCTAGCGCCAAGAAAAAAGCCGGAAGCGGTTGGAAATTACTGACTGACAAAAAAAGCGAAAGTGACTTCCCGCCATGCCTTTATACCCATATCACGGGAGTTGTTGTGACCATTGGCGGAATGCCAGTGGATCTTGGGTTACCAGGTGAAATTGACCTAACAGCAATTGAAAACGCTGGATTACTAGATTGACTAACCCCAAGAACATGGTTCTAGCATAGTTTGTCCACCCATTAAGGGAACTAAGGGTTCTGGAATTGAAACTCTACCGTCAGCCAACTGATTTTGCTCTATTATTGCTACTAAGGCTCGTGATGTGGCAACTGCTGTAGAATTCAATGTGTGAACAATTGGTTGATTAGCATGACCTGGCTGTCCATATTTAATTTGTAATCTATTAGCTTGGTAATCTGTGCAATTTGAACATGAAACGATTTCTTTGTATTGGTTCGCACCGGGTAACCACGCCTCTAAATCATATTTTTTAGCAGCTACAGTACCCATATCCCCTGTACAAATGTTAACAACTTCGTAGTGAAGACCGAGTTCGTTCCACAAATCTATACAATTTTGTAATAACTCTTCATGTAAATCCCATGAATGCTCTGGCTTGGCGATGACTATTTGTTCAATCTTAGTAAATTGATGAACTCGCCAAATCCCTAAATCAGATTGCCCGTGTGAGCCTACTTCCCTGCGGAAACAGGGCGACACTCCGACTATTTTCAGTGGCAGCATCTCCTCTGGAATGGTTTCATCCATATACATCGCAGTTAACGGGTGCTCCGAAGTAGCAATCATGTAATATTTGTCTGGCTCTATACCGTACATTACGGTTTCAAAGTCGTTTAGGTCCGTGACCCCTTCGTAGGCTTGTCGGTTCATCATTACAGGGGGTTGAACGAAAGTGAACCCTCTTTGACCAATAAAATCAACGGCAAAGTTCTGAAGTGCTAATTCTAGTCTTGCCAAATCTCCCTTCAAAAAGAAAAACCTACTTCCAGTAATCTTTGCAGCGCGCTTGAGGTCAACCCAATTGTTCATTTCAATTAATTCATTATGGGTTCTCGGTGTGAAATCAAAGTCAGGTTTACTCCCATAAACACTGTGCACCGTATTGCCGGATTCATCAGACCCTTTCGGGACCTCCGGGTGTAATATATTCGGGATTGACATGCGAATGTTATCCCTTTGCTCAACGGCTCGTTGGGTCTCTGCCTCTAGCTGGGCAATCTCGGCGCCTAGTGTTGCGACTTCGGCTAATATCGCCTGTGCTCTACCTTCGTCGCCAGACTTCTTTGCTTCACTAATCCCTTTGGCTGCTGTATTCTTTTTTTGCCTCAATTGATTTGTTTGATGTTGCAAGTTAAGCCATAATTTGTCAAATTGTATTACTTGGTCAATTTTCTCATGGGAGATTCCGCGCTTATCATGATCGGCACGGATAAGTTCGTGGTTATCTCTAAACATATGGATATCTAACATCTAATCACCTACAAAGAAATTCCAAGATTAAATATTTCAGTACCGATAAAAATCATCCCGCCTAGCAGGTATCCAAGTATCGCTCCACCATTTAGCAACGGAAGACCTGCTTGAGCCTTCCCTCTTGCAACATAACTCATTAGTGCTAGATATCCAACCAGTGAGCCGGCCAAGGTAAAAATCGCAATCTCAAACGAATTATCTGTCTCCAGCCATTGAACAGCAGAGAGTACCAACATACCTGGGAATATGATGTCACCCAGTCCCATGAATAATGCTTCATTGGTCTTTTTCTTTACTGGATGGATGGTTTTCTCTACTTGTGGAATTGGTTTGATATCGGTTTTTTCGACCATCTTAGTTTTCTCGTCCTTGAATGAGTATCCTCTATCTTGTGGTGCGACAAGTAATATCGGCAACTGTAGCCCAATCATCGTATCAGCCAGTTCAAGCATATGTTTAGACCGATAAACGGCCCATGCGTCATATATTGCTGCGAGTATCATGAAGATCATAATCAGTCCTGGAACGAAGGCAACGCCTAACATTACTATTACTCCAGCACCAACCAAGATGCCTACTGTATTTACTACATACCACTCGCTGTGGAAGTAAAGTAAAATCATCAACAACAGCGCAATAATTACTCCCACCAAGAACGGAATATCATACAATTGTAATCCCTCTAAAGTGTACATATCATCATCTATCACGCCACTTTCAATCGAAGTTTCGGACACTGCAAAGAACTTATCCACAGAGCCATCGTTAGTGAAAATACCAAACTTGAAGTCTTCATCCACATCAAATGTCAAACGATTCTTCAGCAGTTGCGTATGGAGCCAATGTGCCTTGCGGTCACCAGAAATTAGTAAATCTGTAAAACCAGAATCATCTAAGTCGGTAATTTGTACCTGATAAACAGAATCGACTAAACCCTCAATGTTCATTTTGTCCTGAGGTACAAATTCATTATCTCCGGTCTTTTTACTATCCCATTCCCAACCAGTAACATTACCATTAGTTTCACCAATTATCAGCAATCCATTATCACCAGTATTGGTCGACAAGTTTGACTCAGACCACGGCGAATGCCCAAAATCAATGGACGATATCGTCTTATCTGTCAAGTATTGAAACCTTACATCGACCAAACCAATTTCAGTCGGGCTATCTCGTGTTTGTTCAAGTTTGAACGCAATACTAACCCTCTCAGTCGTAATCAGTAACATGTCGTCTAAGGTTTGTGATTCAATGAACTCGTCGCCAATGTCAACGTATGGTGGCAATCCCCACTCGGCTTGAGTTACGTACGGAGAAGATAGATCCTTAGTGGGGATATATTTCACGTCGCCTCCTCGCGTGATGGTGTAGATACCATCTTCAAGGATTAATCCCAGATCACAATTTGGTGGAATTTTACCATAATCTACTGCCTCATCGCTATCATCGCAATAATACCTTTCTAGCTCAGCACCTGTGTCAATATCGACTGACCATAACCATCTCGAATTAGCAAATGTTAGCCAGTTATCGGATTTCACCACTCTTAATTTAGCAGTGTCATCAAGCGGAGCTCGGCTTGATTCATGCAACCATGTGACATTATTACCAATCCCCATATACGAGACAGTATCGACCCAAGATGTACCATCAAATACCACTTCACTGGACAAAAAACCGTCCATACCCAAATCAACAAAGTAATCTCCAGAATAGTTCATAGATTCTTCATAGTCAAATTCTTGCCTATCAAAATCAATCACCAGCATGTGCATGAGTGGTACCGTAGTATACATCAGTGCAATAGTAAGAACGCCCATAATTCCATATTTTATTACCCATTCTTTCTTGTACCTTGCCAAAGCAATAACTACTGCAGTAAATATGAATATCATGATTAATTCAAGCAAAATAAATCGCGCTTGAGTTGCTCCTGTCTCGCCAAACGCATGTAATTCTGCCACATCATACCATGGCCTGATGAATAAAGCCAAGACAATGGTTACAACAAACATCGCAACCATACCTAACATTGAAGTCATCTGTTCCTTCATCAATGCAAGGACACTCGTCTCTTGAGCCAGTTGTTGCTCTAATTCGACGAATTCCGCTGAGGCTTGGTATTCCTCTGCGGTTGCATTGTCTGCCTCGCTCATGTTTTGGCGTGGATGCTCTATCTTTTGAGTGAATCGCTTTTATTGGTCAAAGACAATTCATATCACTAAGAATTATGCAATGTGTTGGGATGGGCGTAGTGTGTCAGCCAACCCAGATTTACGAGAGTGGTTAGAAGCGACCAAAAATAAGGGTATGGCACTAGGTCTAGAAAATACCAATAGAATTCTCTCATATCTAAACCTAAACTTTGACAATACCCAGATAATCCACGTTGCGGGAAGTAATGGTAAGGGTACATTGTGTTCTTTGATTGCCGCTAGTTTATGCCTTAATGAAGACTCTAATGTCTTATTCTCATCGCCACATTTGTGCCGGGTTGAAGAAAGAATTAGACTCGATGGCAGACCTATAGATGAGATAAAATTCGACCAAGCGTTAGCACAAGTAAAAACTGCCACTGAAAAACTAAAAATTGCGTTAACTTTCTTCGAAACGACATTTTTAGTTGCGATGATTGTAACTGCTGATATCAATCCTAAATTACTAATTCTTGAAACGGGTCTAGGAGGTAGATTAGACGCAACAAGATGCGCCCCCGCAGATCTGGCAATTCTTACCGCCATCAGCAAAGAACATACGGACATCTTAGGTGATGACATCTACGGAATAATTGGTGAGAAAGCAGCAATTGCCAGGCCTGGTAAATTCCTAATTGCTAGAGAAATGGATATTATTGATTATCAACAAACCGTAATCAACACAGCACGCAATTGCGCAAAAAGTGAGTTGAACGAAAGAGCCGATTTTGCTGTATGTAAATTCGTAAAGGTACCGGATAATCTGTCAATTATTGATGAGGCAGAATTGCTAGCCGAAGCCGCATTTGACGTACTTAACCTAGATACTGACAACCTAGTTAAAGCCAAAAGTAAGGTTAACTGGCCTGCTAGATTGCAAGTATTGAACCTACCATCAAATCATCGATTTATCTTGGATGCTGCGCATAACCCGTCAGGCCTTGCCAGAGTCAAAAGTCACCTCATAGATTTAGCCAGAAAAGGCAACGAGACGGATGCTATCACGCTTATTTTTGCGACATCTCCACAACAACAACTTGGAGAGATGCTGCACCAGATTAACGATATTTGCCAATCATTCTCTCAGGTTGAGTTGTATTTGACTAAACCACACGGTGGTAGATATCCTGGACTTAATCCTGAAGAATTAGCGAAATTTGAATGGGAGGTTGATGTGATTCACACTTACTCAAATGTAACACAAGTAATAGATGAAATTCTATCAAAAAACCCTGTTACTACTGGCGTTGTATTATCATTAGGGTCATTGTACCTGCAGGGTAATATCCTCAATTACTTAGGGAAAAATTCCGATGATGATTTGAGTTTATTGCCGAAGCAATGAAGTTGGGATACCGTTAGGAGCAGTCGGTTGCGATGAGCGGAAAGTGGGACGAACGATTTATCGAACTTGCTAGGCATATCTCACTCTGGAGTAAAGACCCTTCAACAAAAGTGGGCTGCGTAGTTGTTGGCGAAGACCGTGAGATTCGCTCGACTGGATTCAACGGATTTCCTAGAGGCATTGACGATGATAATGAAAGATTGACAAATCGAGAGAAGAAATATCCGCTTATATGTCACGCCGAAGAGAATGCCATTATGCACGCAGCTAGGATTGGCGTTTCACTAAAAAATAGCACCGCATATGTTACTTGGCCACCGTGTTCCAGATGCGCTAGATCATTGATTCAGGCGGGGATAAAAGAAGTGGTTTATCCCGATGCTGGAGAAATTCCGGAACGATGGAAAGAGGACTTCACAACATCGAATGAAATGCTTAGAGAGGCTGGGGTTAACGTAAGGAGCATCTAAACCGCCTCTCTAACCGTATATTTGATTGGTGAAAACCGCTACCGATTGTCATGGGCAGAGCGGTGACACTCCTAATTGTATCACTGCTGGTTTTCTCGGGCTGCATTGACCCCATAGATCCTTTAGGAACCAATGAGGAACAAGATTCAA
>CAYPPO010000004.1:0-11033 GCA_964412625.1 uncultured Candidatus Poseidoniales archaeon | reverse complement strand
AATGGCATGATTGTGTTATGTCTTCGGACATATGACAATGTTACTTTTCCTGAGACTCACAACGCTTTTGCTACCGAGGATGACGGTATCTACTACCCTGCAAGTAATCATAGAACAGGTTTCAATGCACAATGGCAGGCTGGTATGAGAGCATTCATGATTGACACGCATTATGATGATTTGAATAATAAACAATACTCAGGGGTAAAGTTATGCCACGGTAGTGACGATAGGGGGTTTAGCCCATGCGTCTATGGTAATGTGAGCGCAGTGGATTGGTTATCAGAACTTGATGAGAAAATGGATGATAACCCGCAAGACGTCGTAACAGTACTGGTTGAAAATTATGTTTCCCCAGAACATCTTGAGCAGGTATTCATCGATTCCGGTCTAATGGATCGAGTATTCACACACGAAGTTAACCAACCTTGGCCGACACTGCAAGAATTAATCGATAATGCCACTAATCTCGTTGTGTTTTGGGAACAGGGGGATGATGAAAGACATCCTTGGATTCATGATTTCCTCAGCCACAGCTGGACAACGAATTATGGCGAGAGAAGTACTTCAGAGATGAATTGTGAGGTTCACAGAGGCGATGAAAATCAAGTGGTATATCACATGAACAATTGGTTGAGTAACCAAGTTGGGCTTGCCGACCCGACACAAGCAGAAGAGGCAAACGATGTGGATTTTCTCGTACAGCGAGCTAATGAGTGCTGGACAGAACACGGCAAGCGTCCAACATTTATTGCAGTTGATTGGTGGGAAGAGGGTGATGTGGTAAGGGCTGCCGAAATTATCAATCTGCAAGATGAGGCAAACTAACCCCAAAACCTTCTGGTTCTAGCATATTCAACCTCAGCATTGTGTATTGCTTTAAACAATCCATCTCGATTGTTCCTCGGCACTTTGCGCAATATTCTCTGAGCGGTTGCTTCACCGATTCCTCGACCCATTAAGCACAGTATCGCCTCTTGGCCTCTATTTTGCACCATTTCGGCGTTTTTGATCATTCGCACTCGGTCTGTTTCCTCATCTGACTTAACCCACTCTTTGAGCATTGAAAGTAAACCTTCTCTAGCACATGCTAGCATTCTTCCTTTACACTTCAGGCAACCGCCGATATCGGGTATTGTCTCATATCTTGCAACTCTAAACCGTCTAACATTGTGACATTTCAAACAACATAGCACCGCTCTTTCATTTTCTAAACGCAGCTTTAGTCGCTCCCTAAC
Source organism: uncultured Candidatus Poseidoniales archaeon (assembly GCA_964412625.1). Classification (GTDB taxonomy): domain Archaea; phylum Thermoplasmatota; class Poseidoniia; order Poseidoniales; family Poseidoniaceae; genus MGIIa-L1. The sequence goes on along the minus strand of CAYPPO010000004.1, from coordinate 9,795 downwards.
TGCCGCATTGTCCCAATTGGGCAGCAATAAATCCTTACTTGACCTCCTAGACAAGCCTATTGGACCAGGGGCAGCAATTTCAATGGTAATCACCCCTTCTTGAATCGCTGATAGAACGTCTTTTGCGCCTTGGATATCCATCTTTTCAAAAAATAACTTATCCAGCACTTCTTGAAGCACTACTGTACCACGATATTTTCGAATTAAAGCTTGTAGATTTATCCGCCTTGGGTCGACTCCGTGTCTGATTATGCCAAATGCCTTTCCAACCTCAGCAAATCGCCACCTTAGTTGCCTTGAATTTGGTAGAGTTACACTGAGTAAACCTTCCAAGGCATCAGGAGGCGTCTCATTCAACCATCCAACTAAGTCCTCGGGCGAAATTCCTGAAGCCTGTATTCCTATCCGCGTGGACTCGATAATTAGTCGACCCCAATTTCCTGATTTGGTTGAAGCCATGGCCAATAACAGATGACCAAGCGTTTCGTTAATTTTGGTCCCTTGACATGAATTGACGATTAGAGCATCATGCCTTGCCTCAATAGTAATATTACGGTCAGTAGGTAAACCACCAGATTTCTCCATGTGTTCACCAATCTCTTCACTCAGCATTCCCAAACCATGTTCATTGATTGGATAATCGCTAATGTCTAGTGAACTTGAGGAGAGTAAATTGAATCTGTCAATAGGATTCGCTATCGTATTCGAGTTCTCTTTCAATCCTAAATCGAGAGCTATCAAATCTCTAAATTTCCCAATCTCCCTCGCCACTTCTGCTGGCACGGGAGGCAATTCTCCGACCCACTGAGGTGCCTTTGCTTGATCTGACGCAGGCACTACGAGGAGTTCTGATTTCTCAGGGTCAGCATCAATTATCATCCATGTTCTGCCTGCGATTACAAATCTACGCACTGCGCCGTCTTCATCCTCACCAGAGTCATTTAGAGATAATACAAATGCCTCATCAACACTACCAATGGTTCGTCTTGTTACGCTATCTCTAACTTTGTAGGATTGTTTGTCTGGAATCATAGATAGGTGATTAGTCACCCAATCCCTTGTCCTACCAGATACTGAAAACCAACCTTTAGAATATCTATCGGGAAGTTGCAATTTGATTTCCTTCAATTTGGCATCTATCTCGTCATCCGGAGTTTTGAATAATGGCCTTTCTGCAGGCAACTTAACCAATTTATTTTGTTCGAGAAGTTTTGCCTCCTCATAGATTGCTGTAGGCCATCTGTACCATGGGACTTGCTCCGGGCTTGCTGAATATTTTACCAACCAATTATCTGAAATTACTGCTAAAACATCGATTGTATCTTTTCGAGTCCAAGTCTTAAATTGAGGCGCTTGATTGATGATTTTAGTGGCTTCATCAATGGGCACAGCTTTGAAACAATGGGCCATTAAAATCAATTGATTTATCGCTACAGTCCGTGGATTTGTGCGCCAAAGAACGGGCTCTAACTCCCCTTGCATTGCCCTATTTGCAATCACTGCTGCCTCAGATAATTCATCGCAATCCCAAGCGAAGATATTACCCCGGCCAATCCCGCCAAGTCGGTGATCTGCTCGACCAACTCTCTGCAATAACCGGTCAACAGAACGAGGGCTTTTGATTTGAATTATTCGATTAATAAGTCCGATATCTATGCCCAATTCTAAACTTGATGTACATACTAGTCCTGAAACTTTCCCTTCACGTAAGCCGTCCTCCATCTCGACTCTAGTCTTTGTCGCAAGAGAACCATGATGTACGCCAATCTCTAGGTCTGGCGCCATTTTTTGCAACCGATTGGCGATTGTTTCAGCATCGCTTCTACTGTTGACAAATAATAAACACGGGGCGTCTTTGCGAATAATTGAGATTATTTCACGAAATATTGCGTGAGCTCGTGAAGGAATAGCATATTCAATTCCTCCCGTTTCATCCTCGGTATTGGGAAACTCAGTTTCAACGAGAATCTTTGTGACCCGCTGACCTGTTTCAATAATTGCCTCACCCGTTTCTGACAACCATTCAGCAACTTGTTCGGGGTTACCTACTGTTGCCGATAGACCGACTCGCTGGACTTTTTTTCCTGACAATGCTTCCAATCTGGCCAACCCAAGCGATAATTGCCAGCCTCTCTCGCTTGCTGCTAAATCGTGGACCTCATCGACAATTACTGCATTGACGGTGGTTAGTAAGCCGCGTAGATTTTTGCCAGTGAACATTAATTGAAAGGTTTCAGGCGTAGTTACCAATAGATGAGGTGGCTTCCTTACCTGTTTAGCTCTTTCAGATTGAGTTGTATCACCGTGTCTCAACCCAACTCGTAAACCAATGGATTCGGCAATGTCTTGGAGACGACGATCTACATCTCTATTGAGTGCTCTTAAAGGAGTAATGTAGAGTATGGATAATGGTTCCCAATCTTCAGTAATACATCTGTGTAAGACCGGCAATATTGCGGATAGTGTCTTACCAGAACCTGTCGGGGCAATGAGTAATCTATCTTTCCCATCGATAATATCTGGAATCGCTGCGGTTTGAATTGGAGTTGGTTGCCATTGCCTATCAGTAAGCGCATCCTGCAAACTTTCATGCAACAGGGAAAATACACCAGACATACTCTCCCCACCCCCGTTGAATATCTCTAATGCCTCTACTTTTGAGCATTTGTAATGAAAAATGTAAACAAAACATCAAAGAACTCAAACAGGATACCACCGACCAAGCAATGGTGATGATATGGGGTTCTTTGGCAATTTATGGGCAAAACAGCATGGCAGACAGCTAATGTTGAGCGCAACTGCGTTCGGGGCCTCTGCAATTCTTTTGATAGCCAGTGGCTATCAGTTGTTATTCTTGCAAAGTGATGCCCAATGGGGCGATTTTACGGGTGCCGCTATTGGTATGATTGTGTTATCAAGCCTAATATTGATAATTGCTACACCCGAATTTTTGAATCTAAGAGGTTATGTCAATTTACTTGACGAGTTGAAAGAAATTGATTCCACATCGGAACTCAAGCGCCGGAAGTCAGAAGGTGATGAGGCGGCGAAAATTTTGGGCGCTGGTCACGCCATTGCATGGGAAGATTTCCTCGTTGAAAAAGGCCTGAAAAAGCGCAAATGAGGGTGAGAGTTGACCGATAGTAACCCGTTCAACAACCTCCTGCGTGAGATTGTACTTGCGGTCGCAATGATTGCATTCTTAGTCCTAGGATTATGGGCTCATACTGGAACCATGCCCCCCTTGGTTGTCGTCGAGTCATCCTCGATGATTCACGAAGAAAATGGCGAAATTGGCAGTATAGACGCTGGGGACCTAATTTTAGTTATGGATACACCGTATGACAATATCATAACTTTTGCCGAGGCAAGTGACCGTGAGAATAAATATTACGGTTATGGAACTCACGGCATGGAAGGTGATGTGATTATCTATCAAAAGAATGGTGATGAGGGGACCCCAATAATTCACCGAGCAATATTGCGAGTAGAGCCCAGCCAAACCACATCACCAAATCGAATGGCAGCCAACGTATCTGATTATTGCTCAGAGGGTGGTACATGGGATAGTGCCGTGATAGATGAAGATGGGGGAGTTGGAACATGTGTGTTGACATGGTCGGTGCCGGGAACAAATGTCACAGATTCAGAATCAATCACCATACGCTTTGATGGCTACAGTGCGGGTTACTATGATTGTAATAGGATGGCTCACGCCAATGTTGAGCCATATCTTGTGGTGTGGAATTGGCAACCCAAACATTCTGGTATTGTCACACTAGGTGATAATAACCAATGTTCTGTAGACCAAGGCGGCCTAGTTGTCAATGGATCTTCTGGAATCCACAGCGCCTCTGGCGTAGCAGGACCGGTCAGAGAAAGTTGGCTGGTTGGGGTTGCGGGAGGTGAAATTCCATGGCTTGGGACAGTCAAATTGATGTTGAGTGGCCCAAGTTCGCCAGGCACTCAATATGTTCCTGGATCTTCATTCCTATTCTTAGCTATGGTAATTGGTGGGATAATATTCGCCCCAGTAGGATTAGAGGTTACGTTGAAGAAGATTATGCAGAATTCTCCTGAAATGCAGCAGGCTAAACTCGAAGGGGATTATTCCTCTGAGGAATAAAACCTATCTCTTGTGATAGCATCTTCCATGCTCAGTTCACCTCGAGCGACTAAAATTGCTGTTGGTTTTGAGATGGTGATTTCACCGTTAGAACGTTTCCTACTCTCGGTTTGAATATACTTTATCTCACCATTGGTAGGATTTAATTCTCTCATTTGCCATACCTTGGCGCCACTATTTGCCGCAATCCTCAGAGCAGAAATCGAGTGATTATTGCGTATCAAGCCCACTGATGTCTTACTTTCATTAACTTGTTCCACCACCCAATTTTCGGCAATACAATCGTTGATTATGCGGTCTCTTATCAATGGAGCTCCATCTCCAACCCTTATTGTTACAGAAGCAAATTTAGCAATCCGGATTAATTTTTGCACCTTTGGCACCACTTCTTCGACGGATGTCAACTCCAAAACGCCATTGAAAGCTCCGTCAACAATCCATGCGATACCTGGATAAGGACCAGGATCGATGCCGATTACCATCGAGATTGGTATTGTTGATTTTTTTAGCTGAAATATTGCTGATAATATCGCATCATCAATATTATCATTCTCAACCGGAATGGGAGTTCCTTTTGAGGGAAAATTTACTATTTCCTTAGGTGTTGAAAACCAAACTATCTCATCATTAGGTATTGATTTTTTAACATCAATTACCTCAAAGCCAAGATTTTCTGAACGTAATTTTTCAATCAACTTGAACGACAGGCGGAAATCTTCCGTCCGAATCGCCAGTCGCGCCATGACATCCGGACATTTTCCACTAACACAAACCTACCGAAAAAAAGTTTACAACTTAAACTGGCTTGATATTACTGGTATTAACCGAAGTAATCAAAAGCGCTTGACACTGATATGACATCGTGAGTAGCAAGTATGAGAGAGAACTGAGGCAGGTTCTCGCTGGCTTGACAAAAGGCGTTAATTCAATCATTAAATCCTGTAATGAAGTTGAGAAGGCTAAAATGAGGCTGATTGAAAAACGCCCGTTCCTCGTAGTTCGAGCCGCAGGTTCTGGAATAGAAGGCTCTGGTGATTTATTGGCTCTGAGAGGAGATACATGTTTCCCGATTGAAGTTAAGTCTTCAAAAGAAGCAAAGCTATACCTCTCAGGAAGAACTGTCGAGCAGTACAATTCCTTAGTCTATGAAGGAAATAGATCTTGTTTAATGCCATTGTACGCTTATCGACTAAAGGGAGTTAGAGGAGATTCATGGAGAATATTTAGAGTTGAAACTGAAACCTTACATGGAAAATTGCGCAAACTTGAGCCTGCAATACCCAGCCTTCCACTAACCCGTAACGGCAAGCCGTACCTTAACTGGGAAGATGGATTGCCGCTCAATGAATTCATTGCCTTAGTTTGCTCACAAGTAAATTTGCATGATGACAACTTGAAACACTTGCAAGAACGTGGTAATACTATTACTGGCTACATCAATAATGACAGATTAAGTAACAATCGTGAAATTCATAAGCAACCCAAAAGAAATATTCTAGCCGAGTTGAAGAAAAGAAAACGGTAAACATCAGAAATATGGTATTATTAGAATGAAAATAATCATGCCAAGTAATGCTAGAGATGATATGTTTGATGCTTTACTAGAAATATGCTCTATCCACATCGGATTAATGTCCCAGAACTTCAGTTTACGCCCAACTTTTTTAACGCCATTCAAGATACCCCTTAACATATCTTTGAACATATGACCTCCATCAAATGGCACCATTGGGATAAGATTTGTGAACCCGAGAAGAATATTTACCCATAGTAGCCAGAAAAATAGATTTACTAGAAATAGTAATCCGTTAGTACCGAGAGTTCGGGCAAATGGGTTGTCATCTGCTTGCAGTAATGATTCTTCAAATGGATGCATTGCAACACCTTGAAGCTCGAATGGAACAATCATCATGCTCAGTGTGTGAAATGGCACCATCACTGACTTCTGCAAGATGTTTCCGTCCCAGCGTGGAGATAATGGTCCTGCAAGACGGTCGATTCCTGCTGTACCGCCCGACAACCCTTCAACTCCAAGGAAGGGATCCCCTTTATCGATCCCCATCTGGTTCAAATTAGATTTTGACCATCCTAATTCGAGATAATAATCATGCTTATCCGAAAGCGTTGCATTAAGTTTCTCAACCTGGCCATCTTCACGCATTACGGTGATTTCTATTGTATCATTGGCAGAATATGCAGTCATGATATCGTAGAAATCATCGACATCGTTAACCGCTTGCTCATCGATTGCTTGAATGGTGTCCCACGGTTGTAAACCTGCGTCGTACGCTCCTTGTTCCTGGACTATTCCCCGTACATGTACACCATCATCACTGGCTACAAATTGTCCTGCTAATCCTCCTAAAAAGATTAAGCACACGACGGCTGCAAAGATATTGGTTGCAGGGCCTGCAGCAAACATTCGCATTCTTTCTCTGCTAGGTGCATTAGTCAGTTCTTCATATTGAGGTTCTGCGAAAGCCCCAAGCGGTAGGGGACCGAGTTGGAGAAGTCCGAACGATCTAATTCTCATACCGTGAGCGCGAGCTAAAAGACCATGACCAAATTCATGAATTACCAATGCTACAATAAACGCCATAGCACCCCATCCAAGCGGAATAACTGGATTTAGTCCCGGAATGGCGACCAACTCGCTTGCGCTAGGTGGCGGGCTTTGTGGCGGGGTAAATAATGCAGTGATGAATGCAACAATCATCAATAATCCTACCATCAACATTGAGAATACGCACACCCATAGCGAGACTTCACCGTAAAATCGCCAAAAACCTCGAGGTTTTACTGTCTTGTCGAGAAGTTTCAATCCACGCTTGCTTCGCACCATCAATATAACGCCGAACACTCTAGACGCATTCCAGCGATCGAGAGTGCCATTATTTTCCCATATTCTCAATAATATATACCAAGAAAGAATTAGCAACAAAATGAACGACCAGTCAAAATTCACACTCCCCCAACTGGCTGCCATAGCGCTGCGACATTGTCACTTAATTTGAATATTGACAAAATATTAACAAAGTTGAAGAATGGTTGCGATGAGGCTCATACATGCAACCATTGAGCGATGATATTGTACAGTGGTGTGATGAGACATGGGGCCAAAGTCCATCAGAGATACTGGAGTGGTTTGAGGATGATGAAAGAGTGCAGGTTTTTATCAAACTTCCCCGCAGCGTCCTTGTTGCTGATTTTATTTTCAAGGACAATGCAATTAACATGTCCAGTGATAGAATTGAAATTAGACATCATCTACATATCCCGCTAGATATTTGGAACCCAGGCTCCATTCAGGCAACAAGAATCAGCGATGGTAGGGTTAGATTTAGGCACCGGAATTCGGATATTCTCTTGGCGGCAAAAATGCGTGCACCAGAGTGGGGCAAGAACACTCTAGAAGATTGGTTAATGTCACTTAGAGGAGAACAATCTAGACCAAAAGACAAGAACCAAAGATTGGCATCAGTAAAGCGAATCAAGGAGATTGTCGCGAGAAATCTACATTCTGCCTCACTGGAAGGTGCAAGAGATGATTTACACTTGATAAAGTTAAGAATAAGCTCGGCTGAAATCGGTTTAAATCCTTTTGAAACTAGCCTATCAGAGGCTGAATAACTAATTCAGCCTGACTTTGTATCGTTCGCGACCATTGACATATAGTGTAATTTTGCCTGATGAAGATACGCATATTGCCGCACATTCAGCGAGTTGGGATATCGCTCTAGCTGCTAAATGCCGGCCTCCTTCACCATACTTTGGCTGGGTTCCCGCCGGAACCTGAATGTATCTACCTGCATCACTGGCAACCCCATCTTTATTGAAAAATATCGCACCATCGAGCCAAGCAAATTCTGCGAGAGTTTCGTGATTATCATCATACAATATACTCTTCTTATCAGCATCATGGCCTTTGAATGGATTCAATACTAAAGGGGTTGAATACTTTCTAAGTTTAGGCAGGGAACCAATGGCAAACAATGCACCTACTGAATGTCCTTCTCTGCCTCGTGAACCGATGTGTCTCGCTAGTTGCATGGCTTTGGTCAACACCTCTAAATCAACATTTATCTCTGCTGATAATGTTGCAAATCTGTTTGCATTAAGCATCGTAGTATCAATTGAAAAAAGCCCGTCCAGAGGTTCGGCAAGGACTACCAGAATCTTCTCACCCCGAGAAATACGACCTTCACCAATCGCTTGGAGAATCATATCATGTAGCTGATTGAAAATTTGTAAACCCATTATCGATAATGATTCATCCATTAACTCAACAGTAATCTCGTCATCAGCAAATGATTCGATTACCCTAGATTTACTAGTCAATATAGTGGTCCTTACATCATTTGGTATGACGTCATGAATTTGTCTAATTTTTGTCACACTATTTGAAATCATGATTACAGAATCAAAGTTTTTCCTATCTGTTGGAAAGGATGTAGCGACCGACTGTGCTAGGTCAACCAAGTGATCACCTACTGGTTTGTTGTATCTACACCAGGCAATTGATCTTCAGATTCTCGGTATACCGTGCGCATGTTATTGATGAAATTACGTTCTTTAATAACTAAAATGAATTCCCTAAAACCAGGGTCCTCTTCACCATCTAGGTGGTTCAATAAGACTTCTAGTGTAATTCTCGCGCCTTCCCTATGCGGATAGCCAAAAATTCCCATTGAGATTGGAGGAGATACAATTCTATTGACATCACGCATTTCCTTGAACCGAGCAAACAGATTATGATATGTTTCTGGTAATAATTGCCTTCTCGATTCATCTTGACTAGGTCTCCGGCAATCAGGGCCGACAGCGTGAATTATATGCTTGAAATTTGATGCAAGGGCATATGGTTCGGTTACGACATTGTGAGTTACAGCACATGGTGGTGCGTTTATTTTCCGTTTTTCCAAGCATATGTTTCGGGTAACTTGGGTTAATTCAGGACCTGCTTTGGCATGTACCATAGAGTCTAATCCCTCCCTGCCGGATAAACGATTATTCGCCGGAGTAATTAGAGCATCACCGTTATGATCCCACAACTCTCCACCTACAACTGTTAATACCCCCCATTTGCAGGTTCGAGACATATATAGTTCCGGCATCGTGTAAGCATGGAGGGCTGTCTTACTTATTTAGTTCGCAAAGAAGTGCGAATTTTCGAGGATTTTTGTTAAATTATAAGATACCGAATCTTTCTTTGGAATAATTCATTATCTACCTAGTCATAGGACTAACGATAGCATGGCCGTAGGATATGTATTGGTTAACGTGACACCAGGGATGGAAATTGAAGCTTATAACACAATTAAAGGAATGCAAAACGTTGATGACATAACAGTTTTGTTTGGAGACTATGATTTGATAATCAAGCTAATTGCTGATGACTTAGCCTCAATTGCTAAGACTGTAGTAGAAGTTATTCGCCCAGTCCAAGGTGTTTTGAATACTAAGACTCTTGCTGGCGCAGATATTGTTTGAGATGGCTCTACATACCTCATTTAACCATAAATTGGTGTTCCGAAAGGCGTGCTGCGCCCCATATGTAGCGCAGTATAGCGGTTTTTCGGCATAAATACTATATACCTAACCAATTTACTTGTAGCCGGAGGTTATCCAAAATGTCTGATAAGAAATATTTCGTCCTAATGCAGGGCGGC
>CAYPPO010000003.1:40075-82122 GCA_964412625.1 uncultured Candidatus Poseidoniales archaeon | reverse complement strand
GTGGAAAAGAATACAGAACAATTACCGATGTAAAAGGGCCACTGGTCTTTTTGAATAAAACAGAACCAGTTGCTTTTGGTGAAATAGTTACTATCAGGTTAGCTGATGGCTCAATCAAGAATGGCCAAGTTCTCGATACCTCAGACGACTTGGTAATCGTCCAAGTCTTCGAAGGTACCGCCAATATCAACCGTGAATCTGGAGTGACCTTCATGGGAGACGTGTTTAAGCTCCCAGTGAGTACCGAACTTGTTGGAAGAATTCTCGATGGTGCTGGAAGACCAAGAGACGGTGGTCCAGCGATAGTTGCCGAAGAAAATGCCGATATTATTGGTGCTGCTATCAACCCATACAGCCGACAAAGTCCACACGACTTTATCCAAACAGGTATCTCCGCAATCGATTGTTGTACCACTCTCGTTCGTGGACAGAAGTTGCCAATTTTCTCAGCATCTGGTCTACCTCACAACGATATTGCTCTACAAATCGCTAGACAAGCAAAACTGAAAGACTCTGATGAGGAGTTTATTGTTGTATTTTGCGCAATGGGTATCACCGCTGAAGAATATAATTTCTTTAGAAGTGATCTTGAAAGAACAGGTGCTCTAGAAAACGCAGTATTGTTCGTTAATCTAGCGGACGACCCAGCAGTAGAGAGAATTATTACTCCAAGACTTGCTCTGACCGCTGCAGAATATCTTGCATTCGAGAAGGATTATCACGTTCTTGTTATTTACACAGATATGACAAACTATTGTGACGCATTGCGACAAATCGGTGCAGCTAGAGAAGAAGTTCCTGGCAGGAGAGGTTATCCTGGTTACATGTATACTGACTTGGCAATGCTATACGAACGTGCTGGAATTGTTAAAGGAAAGAAAGGATCGATCACACAATTCCCGATTTTGACTATGCCCGGTGACGATATTACTCACCCGATTCCAGATTTGTCTGGATATATTACTGAAGGACAAATTGTTATTTCAAGAGAATTACACCAGCAAGGTATCTATCCGCCAATTAACGTATTACCATCATTATCTCGACTTATGGGTTCATGTATCGGTGCAAAAACCACTAGAGAGGACCACAAATCTGTATCAGATCAAATGTATGCCGCATATGCTCAAGGTAGAGAATTGAGAGGTCTTGTGGCAATTGTTGGTGAAGATGCATTGAACGAGCGAGACAAGCAGCTTTTGGATTTCTCTGGAGTCTTTGAAGACAAGTTTTTGCGTCAAACTAGAGACGAAGATCGTTCTATAGATGAAACACTCGATCTGTGTTGGACTTTGATGTCATCGATTGATACCAAATATCTGGTTAGATTAGACCAAAAGTGGATTGAAAAGTATCACCCGGAAAACAAAGAGTGAATCAGGAGAGATATTCATGGCATTGGACATCAAACCAACCCGCAGTGAATTGATAAAACTGAAGGCAAGAATTAAACAAACCAAAAATGGTTACAAACTCTTGAAAATGAAGAGAGATGGTTTGTTCCACGAATTTAGGCAACTCCTGTCCAAAATGATTGAAGCAAAGCGCGAACTTACCGATGCTTATCGATTAGCCAAGCAAAGAATTGATCTCGCTAACGCAATCGAAGGCGGGCTGGCAGTTAGGGCAGCAGCAATAGCTAACAGTTCTCACCCTGAGGTGGAAGTCGAAAGAAGAAATATCATGGGTGTCGTAGTCCCAAGCGTTAGCGGAACCAATCTTAAATCAACCTTCCAAGAGCGAGGTGTTGGATACATTGGGTCCTCCCCATACATTGATGAGGCTAGTGACTCATTCAGTGAACTGATTGAGAAGATTGTCACTGCATCAGAAATGGAGGCGACTCTAAAACGTCTACTTGAAGAGATTGAAGCCACCAAAAGAAGAGTCAACGCACTAGAGTTCAAAGTGATACCAGAACTTGAAGAAGCAAAGGTGTTTATTCAACTACGACTTGAAGAAATGGAGCGTGAGGAAACGTTCAGACTCAAGCGTTTCAAGAACAAATGATTTCGTTGTCGTCAACGATGATTAAAGTAGGAAAGAACTACACCCGCTAATTGTGAGGTGGTCTAGTGACTAGCGATGAGCAAGAATCAGCTACTGTAGTCGAAGATGATTTTTCTCAATTAAGGGCCCACAAACAAGTATGGGGTCAAAAAGAATTGTTGGGTAGTATAATTGCCAGACATTTCATCATAACAGGGGAACTCGGAGGAACTAAATGGCCAGTATGGAAGGTTGTTGAAAAAGATGCAACAGATGTTCACGAACAATTAGAAAAACTCAATCTTCATTTGGATAATCTTGGCTGGATGGCCAAACTTGAGCTCGGTGAACCTTGGTTTATTCAAGTAATTCCACGGCCAGAAAGGCAATTTCCATCTTTGAAAACCACCATTGGATTTTGGTCATTTTCCTTTATTACAGCAACAATTGCGGGAATGCTTTGGATTGAAGATGCTAGACCGACTGGCGGCTGGTTCGTTGAATCGTTAATGTTTGATGCATTTATCGGATATACTATGCCAATTGTTGCTGCGATTGTCTTGGCATCATTTATTCAGAAGGCACACGCAGAAAAGCACGGTTTGCGAGTTGGCCATTTAACTCCAATTCCAGATCCCTCAATATCTCTATTCAGTATAGGTCTGCTGCCAAAGTCGCTGCTAATTTGGCCATTTGGAATTTTGATTATACCATCATTACCTCGCATGGATGCGAGGCCATGGAAAGATCGAGAAATGCTTGGCTGGAGCGCATTGATTGTACCAACAACGATGGTTAGTTCGGGGGTTGTCTTATGGATAGTTGGTCTTTATCTAACTCCTGAAATAGTAGCAGTTTCTTCAATGCAATATGTTCCAGAGATGCCATTGATTGTTAACCTGTTGAGTCCATTTATCTCTGATGGTGTTACGACTCAACTCGTTTGGGCCCATCCATTATCGAAAGCAGGCTCAATGTTGTGTTTCTTTGGTTGGATATCGCTAATTCCAATACCGACATTCCCCGGTGGTCGTTTGTTAATTGCTAGAACAAGCATGGCAGAGGCAAGAAACTCTACCAATCAACTATTTTTGTTTGCTATTATTCTCGCTTTTGCTTGGATGTTTGAATCGTTTGCCAGTTTCAATATTTGGCTCCCGATTCTTGGTATAATTTTCCCATTATTGTTGTTGCTAGGCGCAGATAGAAGGATTCCGCTGATATTAGACGAGCCTAAGAAGGTAGATTTTGATAGCGTCAAGCGCATGGGGATTTTGCTGTTTGTGATTTTCATACTAGCACTGCCAGGGCAGACACCTTATTCGATGGACGAAGATTGGAATCACGAGGTAACATACGAATTTGAAGATTCCATCGCTATTGTCGAAACCAATGGTTCATGGAATGGGTTACTCGAAATAGACATAGTCAATGTCGCATCAATCACCCAAAACTGGGAAATAAGCATAGCTAGCTCTGAAAATATAGCATCTCAGGATTGGAATTTTGAGTGGTTGTGCAGTGATGACAATCGTAACTCGTCAACACCAACAGGCTGTGGCGATGATATCTTGCCAGGAATGGTATCTAGGGTCGCTTTGAATGTCAGTTGGGATTCGTCTCAATACAGTCCAACTGCGGAGGATTTGTATTTACTCACATATCTGGATGATGAACCGACTATTTCGACAATAAAGTTGACACCAGAAATTCCTCAGTATCTCAATTCTACTTGGTATATGAATTACGATTCTGACGATGTTATGAGATGTATAGAAATATACACTAATGATGACTTATCTTACAATGTTTCATTCCCTAATTCAGCATCGGATTTTGACTTTGAAACTAGGATGTATTGGATAGACGGCTATCAAGGTTTGGAGGCAGAAATAACTGAAGACATAGACGAGATTTGTATCAAGGGACAAGACCCTGTAATTTTGCTCAGATCTTACGTGTTGAACGTCATAAAAGTTGGCGAGCACCTCTTCTCACCCCAAAATCCTGTTCTCCCTATGAGATTAATCACTCCAGAAAATGGCACATTAGTTGATTCCACTGATGTCAGAGGTTGGGGTGCTGAATTAGAATCTGGAGACATTCTTTCAGTATCAGACCAAACATGTAAACTCAATCCAATGGTAAGCACACCAACAAAACCGAGTAATCAGTCACAGCAATGGGTCTGGAACACAAACTATCGCTCGAGTTCAATGATTCCTGCGATTCAAGATAGTGATTCATTGCTAATTGTGTTTAGTGATGAAGATAAAGTCTCGATTTGCTCACAAGAATTGTACCCTGTGCCCGACAGTATAATTTCTATAGACTATGGTCCAGAATTAATACTAGAGAGGAATGGTAATTTCTACCGTATGTGGACATCAATCTGGGCATCTGCTGCTAATGGAGAATTGACGGGCAATAATATGTCGGAATTTGTAATCCATAACCCTGTCAATTCTACTACTAGGGTTAACATTGTCCAAACAACTTCAGGTGAAGACTCCGACGAATGGGTAATTGTAGAATCTGTTAACGAAATTTTGCCGGGTGAAAACAAATTTACCTTCACACCGCCGGATAATCTGCTATCCACGATGTACATTGATTATGAGGATGGAGAAGTCTATATTTATCTTGGAAGTTACTCATGAGTGATAATATGAAATTTGTAATTCTAGGGGCGGGCAACATCGGCACCTTAATCGGTGCAAAATTAGCCCAACTAGAATCATCAAACGTGCTTATTCACACTAGAGGAGAGCATGCCGCATCTCTAGCAGTAAACGGTATTACAGTAAGTGGTCTAGAAACATTCCATTTGGCGCCGAACGAATATCTTATCTCAATTTCAGACGTTGAAATTAATTCAGTATTTGATGGTTTAGCTGACTATATATTTATCACTTCAAAAGCCGGAGATGTTGAAGAATTAGTCCAACTTGCAAAACGCTTCAGCAATAATCAGACTAAGATAATCATCCTGAGTAATGGACTTGGACATATCGAACTAGGTTCGCAAGAGTTTGGTACGCACCGCGTAATTCCTGCAACAACAACTCATGGAGTGTGGAGAAAAGCCCCAGGTTGTATAGAATGGGCTGGTTCAGGAGCCATAAATTTAGGTCAAATTAACAATAGTCCTAATCATGACGATTTAAGGGAATTAATTAGCATACTTGAATCCGCTAATCTAACTCCATTGTGGAATGAAGATGGCCGATCTTTAGTTTGGTCAAAAGTGCTGATTAATATTGCAATTAATCCAATTGCGGCGATTACCGGGCAGAAAAATGGTGAGCTACTTAGCAGTGAAATTTTTGAAACATGCACTGAGGTTATGCTAGAAGGCGCTAGAGTTGCGCGATTAGAAGGCGTAATGTTGGATGATGATGATAAGTTAGTTGATAATTTGAAATCGGTATTACAGAAGACCAAGGATAACAAATGCAGCATGCTGCAAGACGTCCGATTAGGGAAAACAACCGAGATAATGTTTCTGAACCGCATGATAGTTAACCGAGCAGAAAAGTATGGTCTAGCGACGCCGCTAAATCAATTGCTTAGTAAATTGATAGAATCATTGAGTTTATACTAAGTCGGTGTTGAAGTGCAATCCTCTATTTTCATCTCTATCAATAGCATCACGAATTACTAAGTTCGCAACTTGAATTAGATTTCTTAACTCAACAATTTCTCTAGAAGGTTTAGAGGATTTCCAAATCATAGCAATTTCCTCTTCCAGTAACTTTATTCTCCGATATGCACGATTCAAACGCTGATAATTTCTCACAATTCCAACCTCAGTTGACATTGTATCTTTCAGCATTGTTAGATCATTTAGGATCGGTGCATGCTCGTTTAGTGTATCTAAACCGTCCGAGCGCCAATCAGGAAGTTCATGATTGACTTGTCTTGGTGGGTTATCAATGATGTGTTTTGCCGCATTATCCGCAAACACAACCGCTTCTAGCAAACTGTTGGATGCTAATCTATTCGCACCATGCATTCCAGTACATGCAACTTCCCCAATGGCATATAGGTGAGGAATCACGTCAGATGTATTGGCCATTTTTGGACGGCCAAAGTGGTCCACGTGCAGACCACCGACTATGTAATGTGCTGCAGGAGAGATTGGCAGGTGGTCGGCGCCTAGAGTTAATCCATACCTGTTCAAGTGTTGTTGCATGTTTGGGAAAGAATTCCTCAACATTTCTTTGTTGAGATGTGAAGTAACTAGGTAGACAGATTTTTGTCCTGTCTCTTTCAAATTCTGATCTATTGCTCTAGCGACGATGTCTCTTGTTGCCATCGATCCAAGTTTAGAAAATTCAATAGTAAATGAATAATTATCTGGTTTAGGTAACTCAAGGGATTTAGTAAGTGCTTGCTCACAATCTTTCTCCCATCTGTTCAAGCCACCCTGATCTAGGATGACGCCACCCTCTCCACGCAATGCTTCGGTGATCAAAAATGGGCGTCCATTTTCAATCGCAAGTGCAGTAGGGTGAAATTGAATAAACGCCATGTCTTTTACCGAAGCTCCGCAACGGTAAGCCATCGCAATTCCATCACCAGTAGCGACATTTGGATTAGTGGTTTTCGCCCATAACTGGCCAACGCCACCAGTAGCAATTATCACTGAATCAGCTGCTAATGTGATGACTTCATTGTTGTCTTGGTTAAAGCACCAAATCCCACAAACACCCTTACTGGCATCGCCATGCTCTCTTTGTATCAAATCGATAGCGAGGGTATTTCTCATCAGAGTGATATTTGGATGTTGCTTAGCAGCATCGATTAACGCTCGTTCAATTTCCCTGCCAGTAGCGTCCTTAGCGTGAAGAATTCGACGTTCTGAATGGCCTCCTTCCTTAGCCAGTTTAAATTCTCCATCATTACCCCTTTCAAAATTAACTCCAATACTTACCAATTCATTGATGCAATCGGCAGCGCGCTCGATAACTTCTCTAACAATCGCTTTGTTGCATAAACCGTCACCAGATTCTAGGGTATCCCTGATATGTGCTTCCTTACCCTTGCGATTGGTTTTGTCAAGTATGCCTGCGATACCACCTTGGGCCCAGTTTGTTGAGGAATCTTTTACTCTTTGTTTGGTAATAATCGTTATGTGGTGGCCACTATTTGCTAACTTCAGTGCAGAAAATAAACCAGCAATTCCGCTACCAATAATCGCAATTCTAGTCATAGCAAGCGATTTACCCAACTACCCCTCACTTTTGAATTATTGGAGCGACAGCACTATCAAACTAATTCCATGTCGTCAAATCATGGGGGGCATCCGGCGCAATATCGCTACCATAATCGGTGTTTCGATGGTCGCTTTTGTGATTGCTAATGTGCAGTTTGGCTTGGTAGCACCTCAACTGATTGACGGGGCAGAAAATTCTAAACTTGATGTGTTGAAGATGTTGGAGCCTCATTGCGCCATCTCAGAGATTGAATCAGAACTTGCAGAGGGCAATGATAGTTTTTGTTTGGGTAACTCAGGTGATTGGAATGGGGCAGATCTATTGTTGCTAGCAGAGGGTTTATTCATGATTTTTGTTGGTAAATTCAGGTTTCCTCAGCAGGGCAGATGGGCCAAGCGTCTTAGAAGAATATCATTTATTGGGGGATGTACGTTGTTCGGTTTAGCAATATTGGATAGACTGGAGGTTTTACCCACATCAGTTAGTTCTGAAGGGATTGCGAGTTTGATTCCGCTCGAAGTATCGCCTTTGGCAGTGCAATTGGGTATGGCAATAATCGGCGCATACATGATGAGAGGCCCTAAATATTGGGAGGCAGAAGCAATAGACTTAACCAACAAACGGTTAGAAAAGCGACGAGCAGTTGCTGATAAATTTCGCTCTAAATATGGCACTGTTGCAAAACCCTTGCCTGAATTGCATGGTAAACAAAAGCGGGTAGCTCGCTCGCCTTTGATGCACAGAGACTCAAAATTAACCATGAATAGTAATAATCTGTTAAACGTTCAAGCCACATGTCCCTATTGCGAGGGCGCAGGTTGCACGAAGTGCAAATTTACCGGTTCAATTTAACCCACTCGGTGAATTGTTATGTCTCCTAAAAACGCAGTATAAAGCAAACAACACTAGTATACTTTAAGACCTTTACAACCCCGCTCTAGGGAATAGGGTTGGAAATATTTTCCACTTGAGGGATTGGGATGTATCTAAAAGCGCTTGAGGTTTCGAATTTCAAATCATTCAGGGGAGAGGTGACGATTCCCCTAGAGAGGGGCTTCACCGCTATTACGGGGCCAAATGGTTCAGGTAAATCGAATTGTGGTGACGCAATCCAATTTGTCCTCGGCCCAAGATCAAATAAGACTATCAGAGCGCAAAACTCGAAAGACCTAATCTTCAATGGAGGCAATAATCACAACGCTGCTCGCTCATGTAGCGTTACTCTAGTTTTTGCCAACCCTTCAATGGATAACGGGCGAAGACGACTTCCTTTGAATATGGATGAAGTTAGAATGTCTAGGTCAATTAGGCTAACAAAATCTGGTAATGTAGTGACCAATTATCATCTTAATGGAGAAGATAGTTCCCAGAAATCATTCCATAGAATACTTGGAGCGGCTAATGCTCGACCTGATGGCTATAACATTGTTCTGCAAGGGGATGTTACAAGTCTTGCGAAAATGACTGCAAAAGAACGCAGGAAGGTTTTGGATAGTGTTGCTGGGGTCACTTTATACGATGATGAAATTAGAAAGGCAGATCGTCAAAAAGACAGTGTCGACGATTATATCGAAAGGATCAAACTTCTCGAAGATAGTCAAAAGGCTAGGCTTAAGGAACTAAAGAAACAGAAGGATTTAGCAGTGAAAGTAAAAGACCTAGTTGAGGAATTAAATCAGGCTAGAGTCACCTCATTTCAGGCAAACTATGCAAGCCAAATAGCAGAAAAAGAATATCAAGTTAATGAACAATCGAGATACTTAGAGGAAGCTAACAACTTAGAACAACAAGTAAGAGAAGGCTCGAAAACCCTCCTCTCCCTTGACGATCAAATCGGTGATTTACAAAAGCAGATTGAAGAATTAACTGGTGGTGAGAGCAAAGGTTTGAACAAAGTCATTTTCGACCTACATTTGCGTATTGATACTAACAAAGATAAAATTTCAGAGGCGGAAACTAAGGACCTGGATGATAAGGCAGAAGTCCAAGAATTGTTAGAACAACTTGATACAGCGAAACATGCTTTAGAGGAATTCGTTGGAAATCTTAATTCTGCTAAGCAAGATTTGGAAGAATCAGAAAAATCACTTGGTGAAGCCCAAGCCGAAGAATTAGAGATTCAGCAGATTATGGAATCTTCAGGTGATGAAAGCGCAAAATACTCTCACCAACTGACAAGCTTATTATCTGAACTAGAACAGGCAACTGAACACCTAAATTCCGCACAGAATGAGGTTAACAAAACTGCAGTTCAGGCTGAATTAATCTCAGAGCAACTGGCAAACTGCCAGGACACCGCCGAAGAAAATCGACTGGCATTGGGTGAACTTGAGTTACAAGGGGAAGAGCTATCGGGTAACAATTCAGGTATGGATCGGAATAAATTGTCAAAGGATTTGATTACCGCCCAAAGAAGCGAAGAAAAACTTGTCGAGCAGTCTCAATTAATCGAACGTAAGTTGCGAGAAGCCGAACGTTCTAGAGAAAGGTTACGCGCAGAAATGGAAAATTCTTCTGGTGCTAAAGGAATGGCGGGTGGTGCAGCTGCCGTAATCTCGGCACGAGATAATGGTGAATTAACTGGAATTATCGGAACCATCGCAGAGTTATGCGCTCCGATTGATTCATCGCATGAAAGTGCGCTAGCTACCGCAATTGGTGGCGGTATGACATCTATTGTGGTTGAAACTGATGAAATAGCGGCTAAAGCCATTAAGTGGTTGGCGGAAAAAAGAGCGGGAAGGGCCACATTCCTACCGTTGAATAAATTGAATAATAACAGGGTTGCTGGTAAGGCATTGATGGTTTCAAAGAAGCCAGGTGTTGTTGGATTCGCTCACGAACTTCTTGATTATGACCCAAAAATAGACATAGCAATCAAGTTTGTTTTGCGAAATACTCTGATTGTAGATTCTCTTTCAACGGCAAGGAATTACATGGGTGGTGTGAGACTGGTTACCCTAAGAGGCGATGTAACCGAGGCAGGAGGTGCCATGATTGGTGGTTCAAAAAGACCGATGAGAGTCTCATTCGGTGGCGGCATTAAAGGGGCCAGCGAAATAGAGAAACTATCTGGTGAGATTCAAAATTTAGAATTAATGTCTGAGACCGTTTCAGCCGCTCTGCACCAAGCAAGAAGAGAACAACAGCAACTTCGAACGAAGATCAATGAACTGACGGACAGCGACCACGCTGTTAAACTACAAGAATGGCGTGCAGAGCTAAAGCAAGCCAAGTCAGTATACAATAAATCCTTAGGCGAGGTAAACGGCCACGAAACGAAATTAGCCGAATTAGAAATTCTAGCTAGCAAACAAATAGATGCCTTGGATGATGCACAATCGCAGGTTGCTGAGCTAAATGTAAGCATTGCAAATACCAGAGATGAGATGGAAGCTGCTAGCCCTGAGCATTTGAAAGACAGGCTACATGCAGCACAAATGAAAAGATTGGATTCTGAGGGTTTGATGTCAAAAGCACGCGCAGCCCTCGAAAGCGGTCATGAACATGAAACCCTTCTTAGCCAAAGAGTTAACGATTTGAATTCTAGAATAGAATCATTAAACGCAAGTATAATCTCTCGATCTGATATGATAGACAACCTTCAAGCATCTATAGCAACTGATTCTATAGAGCTAAAGGATAGAGAAGAGGAAAGAACTCAACTATTGGAAGAGAACAAAGGTCTGGAAGATGAAAGACTAGCGCTTGTCGATGAGAGAGCAAGTCTTCGAACCGAATTGACTCAAAAGTCTACAGATGCTCAATCAAGAAGGCGATTGAGCGATGAATTAGGCCGTTCAATAATCAACAAAGATATGGTAATCAATGAATTGTATTCTGATATGCAACATCATGGTATAGAACCTGCGGCCGCGGATATTAGTTTGCCTTCTGTGGGTGATGCAGAGAAGCGAGTAAGAGCCTTAGAGCGCTCAATGGAGAAATATGGTCCAGTTAATATGTTGGCCATAGAACAATATGCAGAATGTCAGGAGAGGCTTGAATCGATGAAGGTTGAATTCAAACAACTTCAGTCTCGTAGAAGCAACCTTGTAGAAATTACCGAGAAATTAGAATCTCAAAGGAAAGAGAAGTTAATACGAGTTCTAGACAAGGTCAATGAGAATTTCCAGAAATCATACAAGGCCCTAAGTGACGGAGGCAAGGGTGAATTGTATTTGGAGAATCCTGATGAGCCTTTCAAGGGCGGATTAGAATTGTGGGCTAAACCTAAGGGTAAATCGTCCAAGGTTAACCGCCTTCAGTTATCCGGCGGAGAGCAGTCCATGGCAGCATTAGCTCTGATTTTTGCCATACAGGATTACGACCCTAGTCCATTCTATTACTTCGACGAGGTAGATCAAAACCTAGATGCAGTAAACGCAGAAAGAATTGCAAAGATGTGCAGAGAAAGGAGTAAAAAGGCTCAATTCTTGATGGTAACTTTGAGAAAGGTTTCACTAAGACTTGCAGACCATCACATAGGAATTACTCACGGTGGCGATGGTTGTAGTCGAAGAATTGTTGATTTCGATAGAGAACGAGCCATCAAACTCAGCGAAATAGAATCTGCTAAGGATAATCCATTGGATGAGAGAATCAACGCAATTGCACTAGAAAGACAACACGATGCTCAATCAGACATGCCTACAGTGCCAGAGCCGTTACCGCCTCCCAAGAGCTTGGGCGGTCTGCTAAACTATACCGATGAATCAGTCGAGGATGAAACGACAATTTCCGGCCTTATGGAGCGGGCAATCGAAATGACAGAAGATATTCAAGAAAGAAGAGAGGTTTCCGATGCAATCCATTCTATAGAGAAAGAATCAGAACAAATGGCTGCCAATGAGCAGATTGAAGAAGAAATTTGAGAGTGTAAATATGGCCAGCAAGCAATCTGTTCTAGACAAATGGTTTCTTCGACAGGATATCATTAATCAGTTGCTAGAATCGGGTGAAGAATCAGAAGAAGCTCTAAGATTTGCTGAAAGGATAATGCCAGTTGTTGAGGCTGAGGAATCAGAGTATCAATCCTTAGATGATCCATTCGATAGGTCTGTTGCCTTGGTATTATCGTTGGTTAAGGATCAGGAACTAAATCCCTGGGACGTCGATTTGTCAACTTTTTTGAAAGTGTTTACCAAGCGTGTAAGACTTGAATCTGATAAGCTGAATCTTCCCGCTTGTGGCAGATTAATTAGGATGTCCTGGGAGGTTTTGAATCAACAAGCGATTGTTCTATTCGACCGCGTCCAGAGCATGGACCAAGAAGAAGAATGGGAAGATGAGATAGACTTCGGCTGGGAGGCTGATTATGATGATCAGGATTTTTTGTTCACGAGTTCAATTTTAGAAGGACAAGCGGACGAGATTCTTCCTTCGCTATTCGATGAGAGAATACGTAGGGAAGAGGGCCGTCCAGTTACTCTTGGAGAGTTATTATCTGCATTTAAGGATGCGGCAGAGGATGCTGAGGAATTGAAAGTTAGAGAAGAAAACCGTCTAGCACACCAAGCGGAACTGGGTGAATACCTCAGTAATGTTGGGGGAAGGATGCATAATGAGGACCTTGAAGGAGACATATTCAGATGTTGGAATGCTTTGAGAAATACTTGTAAAAAATATAGTTCTAATAAGGTCAAGGTAGTAGATGTCATGAATGAATTAGGACGTATCCTAGAACAGGAGAATGGGCAAATTCCGGAGGGTTACAGTGAGGAAGCCAAAGTCGCATCGTTCATTGCTAGTCTATTTTTAACTCACAGAGGATATGCTTTAATTAGCCAAGATGAAGTTCCTTACGGGGATATCATGCTCGAAGATTTATGGCCAGATATTGCCGAATTTGAGCAAGTCAATCAAATGATTGAGGAGAAAAAGGAAATACAGTTGCAATCTAATGATAAAGAGGAAACAGGCTCAGTACAATTTGCTAAGAAACGGGCAGAGAAACTCCGTGTTAAAGAACAAAAAGAACGTGAAGCAAGGGAACGAGTCTTGGCAGAGCAAAATCCGGCTGAACAAATTGCCGAGGATGATTTGCCCGCACACGAATGGTTAGTTGAGTAAGGAATTGATTACATGTCGGAACTACAACTAGATACACTGTTGGAAGCAACCCTGTTTGGGGCGGGAAGATCGATGTCTGTAACAGAATTATGCGATTCTTTAGGCTATGATGAGGATGAGATGTTAGACTGTCTTTACTCCCTTCGTTCAACACTGAAAAGGCGTCGTGGAGGCGCTTTGCAAATTGCCGAGGTTGGCGACCGTTGGGCTATCGAGGTAAAGCCTGAAATCGCCGAACATCTGCCCAAAGAAGCCAAGACAGAGTTGCCAAAGAAATTACTCAAAGCGGCGTCACTAATCGCATATCACCAACCGATGTCACAGTCTAGGTTAGTTGAGTTACTCGGTCAAAAAGCCTACGACTATGTCAGGGAACTAGCCCAATATGGCATGATTGATAGAAGGAAAGACGGCAATACTAGAAGACTGACCACGACTAGGAGATTCTCTGAGGCATTCGGGTGCCCTTACACCGATCGCAAGAAGGTAAAGGCTTGGTTCAGGGAACAGGTTCAGAAAACAGGACTTCTTGACGATCTTGAATCAAGTGATGTGATTAAAGACGAGTCCGAATACCAGGGGACTATTCAAGAAACGTTGAAATTTGCCGAAGAGTAATTACTTATTTCTTAACTCATCAAGAATATTTTTTACTATTGTTTGTGTTTTCGGACCACTATGAGACTGTAATCTTGCTGCGACAAGTTCGATTTCTTCGCCAACTGCGCCAGCGCTGACGGCCATATTTCTTGAATGCAATTTCATATGTCCTGCTTGTATACCATTAGTTGCTAATGCCCTAAGTGCGCCTAGGTTTTGGGCTAATCCTGCAGCGCAAATAATGCCTGCTAATTCATTGGCGGATTCAACTCCAAGAATGGCGAGATTAGCTTTTGCAGTTGGATGGACTTTAGATGCTCCTCCAACTATGCCCACTGCCATAGGAGTTTCGATACTACCTACTAGATTACCATCTGCATTCACTGTCCACTCTGTCATCGAACTGTAGCGTTCATTAGAGTGAGCAGACCAAGCATGACATCCTGCCTCAATTGCCCGCCAATCCTGTCCACAAGCAACTGCAACACTGCTGATTGCATTCATCACTCCTTTATTGTGAGTGGTTGCTCTAAAAGGGTCTGCAACCGCGAAGTGATGTGCTTCAATAATGCCCTTTATCACATCTGTGCCGTTGTCAATCGTGCCATCATTAGACAGTTCTTCAGGTGTAAAAATCGCCTCTACTCGGGCTAGCCTATGTGCGGCTAGGTTAGACAAAATTTTGAGATGAACCCTGCCTCCAGTGAGTCTCTCTATCTCAGGGGCGATTAATTCAGCCATGGTATTGACGGCATTTGCCCCCATTGCATCCCGACAATCAACAATAATGTGTAGGATTAGCATCGGTCCTGATAGAGTTTCGATAACCCTAGTTTCTATTCTCTTGCAACCACCACCTAATTTTATCATTGTAGATGGTAAACTATTACACAGATTGATGATTTCATCTTTATTTTGGTTAATATTCTTCATTGCCTCTTCTGTGTCTGGAGTGTCAAGGATTTGGATTTGCCCAATCATCATTGGGGCATCATTTTGAGTTTGAAAACCACCATTCTTCAAACATCTTTTCGCCATGTTAGATGCTGCAGCAACTACACTTGACTCTTCCAAGCAAAATGGGACTAAGTAGTGCTTGCCATCGACGACAAAATTAGTTGCAATGCCAACAGGGAGGGACATAGTGCCAATAACATTCTCAATCATTCGATCTGCAGCTTCATCGGATAACTCTCCATTGCTAGCTAGTGCAGCAACATGGTCATCAGATATGCCAGATAATTTTTGCACTAATTTTCTTCTTTCATCAACTGACAATTTGAAGAATCCACTCAATCTGCTGTTTTCTACTGGCATAGGCTCACTAGTCATGTCCATGAGTGGTTGGCAAATAAGTCATAGGTTCAGGAATTGTATAATTAACGGGATTAACGCTAAATTTAACGCGTTAATTAACCGTTACTTGTGCGTTAATTCTAGACAAAAATCCACTTGAAGAAATCGATTAACAGTAAATAACGCATTATTCTAAACTAAATCTTAGTGAAACATCAAATACCTCGTTGTTCGATGATAATATCATGCGTGTAGCGGGCCTTGATTTTGAGATTCCTGATTTGGCTTTTAATCCATTTTCTGCAATGCCTCTCGAGGGTAGCAAATCTGACCTTTATGTCGGTAGGTTAGATATCAGGAAACGGTTAGCTCAGCACATAAAATTTAGATCAACCAGAAGGATACTAATGGTTGGAGATTTAGGCAGCGGTCGTACTTCACTATTACGCTGCTCTGCACTTAAAGCACCAGTTTCAGTTCATATCGACCACATTTCTGCCTCAAATCCTCACGATAGCCTGTTGCAAAGGATGTATTCAGAACTTGTAGGCTACGATTTCCCAACCAATACCGTTCAGTTGGTAAATAAAATGGTGGATTATTCTCAAACTTTCACTGAGAGCTTGCCGCTCATTGTTATCGATACACCGAATGTTGATGATAGTGTATTATTTGTCGCCCTCAGAGATGTCCTTCCCGCCCTCGAAAGGCTTCAAGCAGTAATAGTAGTAGTAGTTGAATCAAAGCAGAGAATGAATATTCAAGATAGTGTTCTACATAGTTTTGATAATGTTGAAACACTGTCACAATTGTCCATAGACGAAGTTCAGGCACTTGTCGAGAAACGGATATCTTCAGTCAGTAATGAAGATTTTAAGCTTGATTTCACACATGCTAAAGCAATTCACGATAAGACTGGTGGGTTACCATTAGAGGTGGTGAAATTAATGAGGGATGCCATCGACAATTATCGCTTAACAGATTCAGGGGTTATACAACAAGTTTCACCCCTAAATCAGCAAAGGCATCTTGAAGAAGTCCACGCAAAACCATTTTCACAATATGTAGAGGAGGACGCTGTAGAAAGTAATGATTCAGAAATTATTGATGCGTCATTACCATGGAATGAGAGAGACAAAGAAGAAAACTCAGATAATTTGGTAACTAATCTCAACCCATTTGGTTTCGAGTTGGACTTGGACGGTCTATCAGAATCGCAGGAATTGGATAGGCCTGTAGAAGATTTAGCATATTCTGCTAATCCAGATACTGAAGAGCTAATTATTGCAGAATCCAAACCCAAGGTCGACGCCGGGGCATTTGGCGGTCTTTTAGATAGAACCCGGGAGTTTGATGATATGGATGAACAGGAACCCGAAGAGATGGTAAATCAACACAGCCAGCATGGCAGCGAGTTATGGATTTCAAAGGAAATGATTGAAGTGGAAGAGAAGGTAGAATTCGAAGAACACAATTCTGCTGAACTAATCTATGATGAAATTGGCATTGAGATGGATAATAATGTAAATATCCTAGCCGATCAAGATGCTTTCGAATCGGTAGAGTATCAAGAACCAAATAACGATACTCAAACTATGCAGCAATTGATTAGCATACTATCAAGATTAGTCTATCGCACTAATTCTAAGGTTGAGTTAGGTAACGATGATTTCCTTGCTAAAATGATGAATTTATCATCAAATGATGTTGGACAAAAAGTTGACTATCCATTAAATCCAACAGCATTATCCTCACTCAACTCAACCGAATCTTATGTGCTCTCCATTGCAAGAGTAAGAAATTACTCACCTAGCGATAAAGAAATTTTAGAGCACTTGGGGGTAAAACGACCAAGATTATCTCAAATTAGTAATAAATTACTAAAATCCGGCATCTTAGAAGCGCGCATGAAAGGTCGTAGTAGATATTACAATATTACTCAATCAGCAAAAGCCCAATTAATTGCTTGGGGCATCATAGGAGGTGATGAATGATGTCGTGGAGTATTTCTTGGTCTTGGCAAGCCAATGAAAGAATATCTACAATCACTGCTGTTGAAGGAGGTATTGTGGTTAGTCATGGTTTGGAAATGGTCTTAATCGAGTCGGACGGAACTATTAGATGGACAATAAAGACACCCTTTAAAGTTCATTCCATGGATTATCATAACGGAATATTAGCAGCTCTTGCCGCTCATGGATTCTACGTTATTTCTACTACAGATGGCAGCATGTTGCACGACGGTAGGTCGACATATGGTGGTTTTACCGATGTATTACATAGGCCAGGAGGCGGCTGGATCTTAACTGGTAAAGCAGGTCAAATGCACTTGTTTTCTCATGAGGGAGTAGGAATCAAGCGATTTCAAACTGGTAAGGTTAGACGACTAATCGGTTGGCTTGATAGAGAACATATTTTATGGCAATCTGATGATGGAACACTCTGGTGTGGTAGACTTGGCAATAATTATTCTAAGCGATGTTTGGAAGACAGAATCTGGAGTTGGGTCTCAAGATTAGAACAAGGTCGCTTATTGCTACAGACCAGTTCAGGTGAGATTTGGGAAGGAGTGCCCCATCCATTTGGCTGGGATTATATCGAAAAATTACAATCAGACTCACTCGAACCAATGGAAGGGATAAGATGTGGCGATGGTTGGTGGGTGTTAGGAATTGAAGGTTCCCTTTACTTGCTGTCAGGATTGGAAGGCGAAGATAAGATGATTTTGGGGCAAAATATGAACCTTGGTGACTTGCTTCAGAAAGTTACCGCAGATAGTATGGTAACTGCAACAAGAAATGGCTTGCTTAGAATGTGGAAAGCGCCACACCTGGTAGATTCAGAAAGAGAAAGTCGTTTCCAAGCTGCCGCAGAGGCTGCATTGGCCAGAAACTGGGATGAAAGAAAGGCAATCTTTGACCGAGCAGTTCATGCTGAAGATGAAGGGAGGCTTTCTCTCGCTGTGGAATTATATCAAGCACTTGGACGCCAAGAGGATGTCAAGAGATTACTCAAAAGACAAAAGGAGGGTGGAGAGTGACAATTGAAGATACAATCTCTAAAGAAAAGTTACTACATTATCTTAATCTAACCAAAGAAGCAAGAAAAAAGGCCACCCCAATACATCCAGGAGGGTCAAAGGAGGCAGAAATGCTTGCAGTATTAATTAGGATGGCAGATGATTATGCCAGCGATGCTAACTATTTCATGGAAAATGGCGACTATATTAGAGCATTTGGCGCAATAAATTATGCCCATGCTTGGATTGATGCCGGTATCAAACTGAAATTACTCGATGGTCATGGAGATGATGAACTTTTCACATTGCCCTAATTCATGAATCGTAACTCTCTTCCCAAAAATTCCCAAACAATCGTGTCGATTTTAGTATTGATAGCGATTTCTCAGATGCCGTCGATTAATTTCAAATGTTGGCCTTTGACAACCTCGACAACTGTAATCCCAAGTTGATATAATCGCTTTTTTAGGTCTTTATCTACCGTCAATACTGCGTGACCATAACTATTTGCAAGGTCAAAAATCACATCATCAGTGTGAACTTGCTCATTTGCCTGAAAGGGAATTGATTTTTGTTTCAGCAGCTCTAACAGAAGCGATTTTCTTTTTGGTCTTTCAATTTCTAGAGATTCAAGTTCGATCAAAACGCTATCCAGAAGAATCAATTCAAACGTTCCAAACATTCTTTCGAGTTCTAATTCAAAATTGATGTTCGCATCAATTATCGCCACCCAGCCACAGCTGTCGACAATAATTTGCTGAGTCATTTTATCGCCTATTGGATAATTCCGTAGCCTATTAATCGCCAGCGTGAACCAATTCTTCTCGACAAGGAAACCCTTTCTCCCACATCGACACAAATTGGTAGTCTCAATTCAAGACCAGTTCGGGTTTTTTCAGCGTTCTTAGTTACACCAACCGATGTTGCTGTTGCCACATTTATCATCAGCATCTCATTATTACGCAGTGGATGAATCTTTTCTGGATTGGAACCGTCCGTAGATACCATTGAATCCATTAAGTGAACAGAAATTTCGATTTTATCTCTAGTTTCGGGAAGTGAACCGGATAATGACACGACTTGTCCCGATAAGTTATCCGAGGTCGTAATAGATGGATCTAATTCTGTTGCTAAACCACACAATCCGCCCGCATGCATCTTGTCTAGGCTTAATCCGCCACCTTGCATACTAGTTACTGTCGCCTGAATTGGTTCCCACCGCACTTTGGATCCTTGTTGAATTTTCCTTCCTGGACCAATCTCAATCTTATCGCCGACTTTGAACTCACCCTTGACGATGCTACCACCAATTACTCCTCCCTTGAGTTTAGTTGGCCTAGTTCCAGGTCTGTTAATGTCGAATGATCTTGCAACATGCATTAGAGGCTTTTCTTTGTCACTTCGTTCAGGTGTTGGGATTGTATTCTCAATTGCATCAATTAGGATATCAAGATTAACGTCATGGTGGGCTGATACTGGAATAATCGGGGCGTCTTCAGCGACAGTTCCTTTCAAGAATTCTTTGATCTCTTGGTATGATTCAATAGCACGTTCTCTGCTAACAAGATCGATTTTATTCTGTACTACGACGATATTTTTAATGCCTGACATATTTAACGCCATCAAATGTTCTCTGGTTTGTGGTTGAGGGCATTTTTCATTTGCAGCGACCATCAGCATAGCTCCATCCATAATTGAAGCACCGGTTATCATAATGGCCATTAGTGTCTCGTGGCCGGGTGCATCAACAAATGATACTACACGTTGTAATTCTTCGTCAACATCTTTCTTACCGTTAGGGTTCTTTCCCGAGGCGTAATAAGTGCCATCCTTTGTTTGATAGAATGCTGTATCAGCGTAGCCTAGTTTAATTGATATGCCTCTTTTCCTTTCTTCGGAGTGGGTATCTGTCCAAACTCCGGACAGAGCTCTGGTAAGTGTTGTCTTACCGTGGTCTACGTGGCCGACTAGTCCAATGTTTACAGTTGGTTGTGTAGGAAGTTTTCTCGCCATTCCTACACTCTCCTATTCACGAAAACCCTCTCGGGATTCACTCCGATGTTTCCTCACTTTCAGCAGCCAGAATGTCACCTAGTGCTTTCTTGCCAGCCTCTATGACCTTGAGATTAATTTGTCTTGTATCTTGATTAATTGTGTTACCTCGAAAGTTTCTGCGCTTTCTAAGGCCATCGGGTTTGTATCGGAAGCGCTTCTTTTCTCCACCTTTGGTCTTGAAAACAAGGTTGTGGCCCTTGAAACCGGTTGATCGGGTAACTAAAATTGACTGTCTTGAACCACCTTCAAGATCTCTTCTTAGTGGTGTTCCTGTTTTGTCAGCACCGCCGGTAATCTGTAATTTGTAGCCCGATAGGGTCTTGTCTCCTTCCCCGACGAAAATACCATCAACAATATCGCCGATTTTCTTGCCGAGGATTTGTGAGTAATTATTTCCCGAAATTTTCAATGAGTATGCTCTACCATTGCTTTTTGGGTCTGTATCATTTACGACAGCAACGAACTCTCCTTGTGTACCAGTAGCCATAATCACGCCTCTAAGACAGGTTGGCCAACAGTGACCCATATTTATGCTCACCGGATGAATTCTCAGCGGTTAACATTGCTTACAAGCGCTTTTTCACTAGCATTTCTAGCCTGCTTGCAATATCACTAGGAAGGAAATGGGGCATGCTTAGGTGTGTTGTTCTACCACGCCCGTCGTCGACTGTTGAAATTCTGGTTTTGATTAATTGCCTAGTTTCAAGCTCCTTCAAGTATTTCCATAGAGTAGTGTGACTTTTCATTTTTTGGTCATATTCTTCACAAACCACTGCATACAAACTTTCGACATCGCCTGTTGTCATTGAAGTTGCTTTTTTTAGTCGTCTACATATCGCTAGTAAGACCAACATTTCGTGCGCCTTTAAGCCACCAATTGCATCAATTTCTGAAACCATATCAACAGAAAGAATCTCGTCCTTAGCATGAACATCTTCAACACTTATCTCTCTTTCAGTGTGATTGTCTTGTCTTATTTCGCATGATTCAGCAGCTGCTTTTAGTAATTCAATCGCTAGTCGGGCATCACCTATCGGTGCTGATTTTTCTGCAATGAGTCTGATTATTTGTTCTGAATATGAGCCTTGTACCAAAGCTAACTCGGCTCTCTGCATCGCAATATTGAACAATTCATCCTCATTGTATGCAGGTATTTTTATCAGGTTGGTTTTCCCAATTCTAGAGATGACTGCAGTCTCTAAAACATCTAAAACCTGTTCCTGGCTGACTAAAATAAGTGATAGCGTCCCTTTCCCTTCTTGATCTTCATCAATCCTCAAAAGTTGGTACAATATATCGTCGCCAGATTTTCTAAGCATATGGTCTACTTCGTCTAATATCACAATCAAGTGTGAGGCATTTCTTCTAGTTAATTTCCGCAGACTAAGAAGTAACTCACCGATTGACAACCCTCTATCAGGATGTCCTGGGTCAATCGCGTGAAGTATTCTCTGAACAACTCTGGTACTCGTCGAAGCATTTCGACAATTTACGTGGGCGATGTTTATGTTTCTACGATTTACTAGGTGGCGTTGTAAATCACGACAAAAGGTTTTGACAAGAACGGTTTTCCCGCTGCCGACTGGACCGGTAATTATTGCCCTGCAACTAGAGTCTGGTTTGTCTATAGAAGCAAATCTAGCAGCCAACAAATTTTGAAACTTCTCCCTGCTAACAAGTTTTTCTGGGACGTAGTCAAAATCGAGTGGTTCGGGGTTGTCAATCACGTAACCCGCACCAATTCGGTCAAGATAGTTCACCATGTAGAAATCCTAATGTCAACCGTTCTAAAAGATGTGGCCTGAAACTGCAGGAATAACTTGGTTTTCTGAGGGCGTCTGTGGTTTAGTCAATGAATTTGATCAAATTTGTAACCATTTTCCCATTTTTTCTCACCTAGAACCACTTGTAATTCGTAGGGAGTAATCATAGGTTTTGCATATTTTACTGCATCATCTATTGCAATCCTCGGGCACGCAGTGTTGACAAAAACATCCACTGGATAGAAATCTATCAACTCTGGGCCAACATGTTCCATAGCAAGTAAGAAACCCTTTTTGCCGTGCTTCTCTAATTTTCGCTTAAGCCTTAATGCCAAATTCCTTCTCATCTGGCCGGGTTTAGCACCGATTAAAATTCCGAATCTATCTTTATCCATAGATGACATAATCAATCCTGAGCGTTGCCTAAGGATTCTTTCAATCCTCTCTCTTCCCATTTCTTTAGCGTCGCCTGAGTATGGGTCTAACATGGCGAGAGGTTTGCCGGTATGCAATACTAAACCAATTGGATGGAAGTCGCCGCTACCGAGGAAGACATAGTGACCAACAGTAGGATCATCACCAGAGTAATTACATCCCAGAACTTGGCCAGGAAATGAAAGTCTTGCACCTCCAACGGGAATGGTCACATCGAACCCTGCGTCTTCAAAATGCTTCTTGAACGTCGGTAGTAAATGCAAGTGCTGAATACTGCCCACTAGGCCAAGTTTAGTGTCAGTAAGCGGTGCTACTCTTCCCACCATGTCTTCGAATCTATCCAATGCTTCCAATTCCGAGAGTACTGGTCCAGAATTATCGTTCATTCGGCTAATTGCGATTTCTCTGTGCGCGTGTAGGTATGGAAGGACTGGAGCAATTTCTGGACTTCCATGGTAGGTGACTGGAATGAACTGAGTTGCCATACCAGAATCAATATTCATCTGTGAGTGACCCATGTGTGCGACTAATTCGACTCCGATGTTTTGCATCTTGTCATGGACTAAGTCACATGCTCCATAGCACGGGTCTGCAGATAATACGACTCTAGCAGATGTCTCTGATTCGATTTCATCCATCATTTCTAAGGCCTGCATTTTCAGACCTTCTGGGACTTGCAAAGCGACCAATTTGAGATCATTTGCTTTAATCCTCTCAACCAATTCATCTAGTTGGAATTCGTGCTTATTTAGATCCAAGCTTCACTCCTCCTAATCTAAGATGACGACTTTTTCTCCATCCATCTCGAGTTTGACCAGCGAGTCAAACTTAATTTCCGGATACTCGCTTTGCAGCTTTGCCATACCGGGACCTTTTTCGACGACAATGATAGTATTTTGTATATTTGCTCCGGTTTTCTTGACGCCTTCAATGACTGATTTGATAGTCCCGCCAGTTGATAGCACGTCATCGATAATGACAATTTTTTCGCCTGGCTTGATATCGTTGAGAAAAAGACTACCCTTGGAATAGCCGGTTTCTTGATTTATTTCTACTTCACCCTCAAGACCATATTGACGTTTTCTGGCGATAATCATCGGTATTCCAGTTCGCATGGACAGTGGTGCAAGCAACGGTAAGCCCATGGCTTCAATACCAAGAATTATGTCTATTTCATTCCAATCTATTAACGGTACTGACAAATCGATAATCGCTTCTAAAACGTTAGGTTCTAACCTAGGAACACCATCAGTAATCGGATGGATAAAATATGGATAATCACCCTTCCAGATTATCGGCGCTTTTACCAGGCTCTGTTTTAGAATCTCTATCTCATCCATGACAGCCACCAGTACCGTCATAGTTCAGCAAGATATTCAACATATTCGTCAGGATCTAACAACAATTCTAGGTCTAAGTCGTGAGGTTCTAGGATAATAATCCACCCCAAGTCATATGCTGAGTCGTTAGCTAGGTCTGGATTTATTTCGACTTCACCGTTAACTTCGGCAATCAATCCTGAAAATGGGGCTGGAAATGGTTTTTTCTCCTCAGCAGTCCAAATAGAGAACATACCATCTCCCTCGTCTACCTCGGTTTCAGCCTGTGGTAATATGACTCTAAGCACATCGCCAATTTCTAATTTTAGAAACTCACTTACGCCGATCATCAGGCGGTCATCCTTTTCTTGATACCACAGGTGATCTGTGGAGTATTTTCTATTGTGTGCTACATTAAATTCAACGGTTTCTTCATCCAAAATGATTCCTCCTGACCGCGCCCTCATGAGCATCATATATGAATAATTTGGGCGACGGTGATTTTGTAAAAATAGCAAACGGGTTAAGTGAGTCGGCTTACTGGCTTGGTTGGGGAGAGCTATGGACTACGCAGAAACCGACGAACAGCAAATGATTAGAGAACTAGTTAGAGACTTTGCTGAAACTGTTTTAGCCCCCTCTGTCGAGCACAGGGATGCCAATCAGATACCGCCGAGTGACGAGTGGCAACAATTCCTTGATTTCGGTCTGCAGGGAGTCACAATACCAGAAAAATATGGTGGCTCTCCAGTTGATGACATATCAGAGTCGATTATTGTCGAAGAACTTTCGAGAGTTGACCCATCATTTGGCGTGATGTTCTGTGTCCACGTAGGATTATGTGCCAAAACAATTGCTCTACACGGTAACGAAGAGCAGAAACAAAACTATCTGCCCAGGCTCGCAGCAGGACAGGTAGGAGCTTACTCACTTTCAGAAGCAGGTGCAGGCACAGATGCTGCTGCGATGATTTGTAAAGCTAAGCTATCAGACGACGGCAAGCACTTTTTGCTTAATGGCGAAAAGATGTGGGTAACAAACGGAGCACAAGCAGAAATTATTGTGTTGTTTGCTAAAGATGTTGATCATCCTGATTATGGTGTTAAGAGACATGGTGGAACAACCGCCTTCATTGTTGAGCCATCTTTTGAAGGATTTTCAGTTGGCAAGAAAGAAGACAAGCTAGGTATTCGTTCTTCCGATACTTGCACATTGATATTGAATAATTGTAAAGTTCCCGTAGAAAACGTACTGAAAGGTGTCGGTAATGGATTTCCGATAGCCATGAATGCACTTGATAATAGCCGAATCGGCATCGCTGCACAAGCACTCGGCATCGCTCAAGGAGCCTACGAAGCGGCATTAAATTACTCCCATGAAAGAGAGGCGTTCGGAAAACCAATCGCTAATCATCAAATGATCATGTCTTATTTGGCTGACATGGCAACGCGAGTTGAGGCTGCAAGACAACTTGTCTACCGAGCATCATGGGCAAAGCAAGAACACTATGAGAACAACGGTCCAAGACACACTCAAGAAGCAAGTATGGCAAAATTGTACGCAGGAGATACAGCAATGTGGGTGTCAGAAAGAGCAATTCAAGTTCTAGGGGGATACGGATATACCAAAGAATTCCCAGTTGAAAGATTCTTTAGAGATGCCAAAATTACCCAGATATACGAGGGCACTCAAGAAGTTCAAAGGATAGTTATCGCAAGGTCCTTGAAGTGACTATGAATCTAGTTGCGAACCCTTCAGTTTAGCCTGTCGTAGTCCGCTTGACCATTCGAAAAGAGTGCCAACAAAGGATATTTTTTTGCCTTCCAGTGACTCAATTAGTTCATTGTATTGCGGTTCAAACAATACTGCTACAGTGTACGGTCCGTTGTCTAAAAGTCCGACAGCAGTCATTCCTCCTTTGTAACTGTCCATAACCATCAAAGTTCTCTCAACTCTCTCTATCATAAGAGAACAATTACCTGATTGTGTAGATTCAATTACACTAATTGCTTCTCTGTGGAGCCTTGTCGAGTGTAGGCGCTCAATTCCTTTTTCTATAGAGGTTTCTATACTTGGAACAGGTTCAGTTTCGACGCTACTAGCAATTTGTGGGCTAGTTTCTTCATGAATAGTTTGAGTGGCAGTAACTTCCGCATGAACAACTGGTTCAACATCAGTTATTTGTTCCATCTCCGAATCAATATCTATTTTTGAATCATCAGACCATTCGGCTTCTTCGAGTACATCTGGTTGGTTGTCAGCTGAAATTGAATCTTCAACTACAGGTTCCTCGATCACAGGTTCTACAATACCAGGGACTTCAAATCCAATTGCTCCTAAATAATTCCATAATTCTTGAACTTCAATCACACCATTACCATCATCATCTAAAATTGATATTAGCGTTTCAGATACCCAATCTGGAGGCTGTGTTCCGGATAGATTTTGAATGAAATTATTCAGTTCCACTCGGCTAATCATGCCATCTGAATTAGTATCTATTTTTGTGGTGATTTCTACAGTGGTTAGACCAGAATTTTGCAACCATTGACCAAATTGTTGTTTAATCATATTGGCCATTCGAGGATCCACATTACTCGCTACATTACTTATCTTACTTTTAGCGGCGCTAATCGCTTTCTGTTTTAGGTTTTCTCGCCAAGAATTAATTTCCGGTTGTTGAGATAGTATCTCTATTACGGTTTCTCTTGGTACATGAGATGGTGGTGCATCACCAACAAATTCAATCGCTAAGTTTGCTAGTTCGGAATTCGTTAGTGAATTCAAGTCATTATTTTCTGATATTTTTTTCTCAATTTGACTCGCAACCGCCTGAGATATCTTACCGCTGAACATGCTCCGGCCTAAGGTTCATCATTTTTCAATATGGTGCCTTCATTCTAATGACATTTTTGGCCATCGTTCAAAATCACCGTTTTGCCACTGAATCTTTACTAGAAATAGATTTATTTCTGATATTTGAGTTAGGTCATTTTCAATTTGTATACGATATAGCCACTCTTTTAGTCGACCGAGTTTTTGACCTTGCTTTAATTTAGTTGTATTCATCAACCAATTGCCATCTATCAATTGAGTGTCAAATTTGTTTTGTGGTAACTCAACTAATAATGAGTATATTTCATCTAAATTTTCAGGTGTTACATCTTTGAAATTTGCATGCAGTTCATGTTTGCAAAATATTTTACTTAGTAACAAAACCTGCCGCCACCTCGGACCAATTATGTGTCTATATAATCGAAGATAGGGGATAGAATCTGACGGAACAACAAGTGCATACTTGAAAGTGAGGGATACATTACGTCTATCTTTGTTAGATAGTTTCAATGATTTACATAAATTATTAATTTCATCTAAATTAAGATGATGATTTAACAACACAAACCTAGAGAAGATATCTAAACCATTTAAATCATTTAACGCGACTGCTAGTTTTGATAATTCAAATGATTCCCATTGGAAAATAATTTTCAATATTCCATCGCTTAACATTCTAAGTAGAATAGATTCCGGTTCATCAAACATGAGAATCTTACTAATTTCTTGCCAAATTCTCTCACTTGACAATTTTTGAAGGAGATATGAATTTTCGATGATGACATCGCTAAGATGTTGCTCTATATTCCAGCCTTGATTGTCAATCTGTCCCAAGAATCGATATGCTCTGAGAATTCTCAGCGCATCTTCATCAATCCTCTTTTGCGGACTTCCAACACAACGAATAATCTTATTTTTTATATCTTTGATACCATTGTGTGGGTCATAATATGTTTCTCTTGCAACATCAATGGCCATTGAATTAATGGTAAAATCACGCCTTCTCAGGTCTTCGAACAATGACAGACTCCACTCAACCATATTTGGTCTCCGAGAATCGACATAGTCACCATCAGTCCTTAGTGTAGTTGTTTGATAGAGATAAACTCCAGATTTGATAGTGATTGTACCAAAAGACACCCCAGTCTCTATCGCATCAGGGAAAATCAACAACAATTGTTCAGGAGTTAAGTCAGTAGCTAAGTCTATGTCTTCAGGAACAAAACCCATCGAAGCGTCTCTAACCGCTCCACCAACAATCCACGCGCCTCCGCCGTTTTGCGCAATTTTGTTGAGTACGTCTATCAATTCGATTGGTAAGACATCAACAAATGACCTCATTTCAGGTGTTAAAGGAACTCCTTTGACATCGGATTCATTGCCTAAAATACGCTCTACCAAATCAATCTCCAATCCCTATGGTTATTGCCAAAGTATTATCCTTGAAATACTGTTCCCAGTTTCATGTGGAATGAGGATGATGTAGTATTGGTTGATGTCAACTGGCTCAAACCACATGAAGAAATCAAAATTAAAGCTAGGGATAAATTGCTAGATATGACAAGACGCTGGAATGGATTTACCAAACCAGTTCTTGTGGATAGCGTAACTGGTTCATTATTAGACGGGCACCATAGGTTATCCGTTGCAAAAGAATTGGGATTGTCAAAAATACCAGCGATATGTATTGATTACCTGTCATCACAGGAGATAATTCTCGAGTTATGGCCAAGCACTGGATTTGAATCAATCACCAAATCAATGGTAATTGGGATGTGTGAATCGAGTGATTTGTTTCCACCAAAAACGACTAAACATACTACAATTTTTGATCTTCCACCAATATTGGTTAGCCTCGATGAACTCAAATAACTCTGCTGGCTATGTAGTCCCGCCATTTAGCATTGCCTTTACCATCTAACTTATTTTTTAATTCCGGCTCGACACGTAAATCGATTTTATCAAACTTTATGACACCTTCATGGCTATAACATATTTCAACGTTTGATGGATCTAATTTTGCCAATATAGATTTCAGTGATTTAATGCTATTAATTCTCAATCGGTTTATGGAAATTATCTCATCTCCTGGCATAATCAATTGACGCAGAGGAGAGTCTGTCTGATGGCTAGTTACGGTAACTTTACCAGTTGTGTCTGATAAATTAAGACCTAGCCAAGAATTTGATAGTTGATTATTTTTGGTGACTTTACTTTTTAGTTTTATACCATAGTATTCCAATGCTTTAGCGATATCCGGGGCGGACTTGTCAAACACTAATTTGTCAAGATGTAACCCTAAGTTTCTGCCACCACTCATGTTTACCAGTTCTTTTCGTATGTCATTGTAATCAACGCCTATTTGTATTGAATTGGGGTATCCAAGAGCATATTTTTCACATAATCTAACCATCAAATTACAGATTCCATGTTTGCCTTTTGATCTTTTTCTTAGTTCAGCATCAATACAGAAAATTGCTAGCTCTCCCTCGAGATAATATGATATTTGAATTTCTCTAGAGAAGCTATGGCTTCTATAGAGGTGAATCCAAGCATCGTGACTGGATTCTGCGAGTGATTCATGCTCGGAACCATTTCTTACTGTATGCCTTGCAAGTTTTCTTTCCATATCTTTGCGCCAATCTTCTTCAGACCATGCTCCTGAACGTACACATAACATATCACCTAGCCACGAAGTACACCCTTCAAACCACCATAGTAAATCAGTGTGAATCTCTTGTTGCAAATCATAATGTATGAAATTCTTGGGTCTCAGCCGTTTGACATTCCATTGATGCATATATTCATGACTAAACAGGCTGATTAGGTCACGATATTCATCATCAAAACCATCAATCAAACACACTCTGGGTAACATTGAGGTTTGCGAATTCAAATGCTCTAATCCACCTCTGGATTTTTCAGTTAACTGTAAAATTGTAACATATTCACCCCAATCGGGAACCCCGAATAGTGCATGATATTCCTTCACTATTTTTTTCATGTCTTCAATAAAACGATCAACCATTTTTTCGTCAGGGTGGAAATTGCCACTATCCCACAACTTGAGGATGTGGTTCCTCCCATCTACTTTGAAATTGATATTCTTATTACTATTAACTTCCATAATTCCATCAAGTAGTCTATCTCTATCCGGAGCTGAAAATGAGAACATATTTGCTGTTTTGCCAATTAAGGAATTAGTATCTAAATCATCAAACTCGAGTTGTAATTGTGTGGCAGGAGTCCACTCAGTTGGACAATAAAGGTCGATGCGATGATTCATATCCATGCGTGATTGGTCGATTCCTGATGTCGGTAATAGGAAGGTAAATGGTGGCATCATGTGTAAGTGTGAGTTGTCTATATGTGTCGAACGGACCGATAATTCGATACCTAGTATCTTGTAATTGATGACTAAATCACTAGATAAATCGTCGATTTTTACTTCAACAGTGTCAACTGCTTTGCGTTTGAAACTGGCATCTTTGTCGTTTTGATGGCATGAAATGCCGGTTAGATACTGCATTGGTTCTCTAATAAAATACGAACCAGGGACCCATCTTGGGAATTTTAGGGTTAATTTTTTCGCAGTAAAAGGCGGAGATATCGTGATTCTTACGTGGAGATATCTCGTTGCACCATCAGTTGCATCGATTGCGAACTTGACACCAGAATCTCCGGTCATGGTTTGGCCTCATCATTGGCGGTTGAAAGGTTATGCGCTGTGACACTGATTAATTCGCTGGTTGATTTTTCTGCAATGATTTTTGCCATTGCCCTAATTTCCTCTTCATCACATCTCGAAAATAACCGTTCAATAAGGCGAGATCTCTCAATCTCGTCCACCTCTTCGTTAGCAATAATCTCCCATCTTAATTTATCCACTGCATCACCTTTCTTGCCTTGTAACCATCTGCCTAAGATAATATGGGCTTTGTTTTCTATAAGTATCTTGATAATTTCATCATCCAGAGTTTTACAGTGCTGCCTAAGTATCTTAACGACTATTCTTAATTCAGTATTGTTTAAATTATCTAATTGTTCAATCAATTTTCTCGGATTGTGTTCAAACAAGTACTGTGCCAGATTTGAGAAATCTACACCCCGATTGATTAATTTCACTAATTGGTTTTCCTTCACTTTGTAACCTGATTGTAAAAGCCTATTGAGGCTGAAATTAACTATACTAATTGAGTCATCAT
The DNA here is from genome assembly GCA_964412625.1 of uncultured Candidatus Poseidoniales archaeon. GTDB lineage: Archaea > Thermoplasmatota > Poseidoniia > Poseidoniales > Poseidoniaceae > MGIIa-L1. The sequence continues at coordinate 51,315 of CAYPPO010000003.1, read as the reverse complement.
TTAACGATTCAGTCAATATCTCTTGGGTACAGTATTGGCTGTTTAGCGCAATAAGTTTTAATCTTACATTACCACTAAGTAACAAATCTCGGAAGAAAACTTGTTGGTTATCAGACTGTAAAATGAATTCTGCAGATTTACTCTTGCAGATGAAATCATCTTTTTCAAATAATTGCTTCACAACTTCTATTTTTTCTATACTAAATCGATCTAACAGGTTGGCAGCCGCTCTGTTATAATCTATATTTGCGTGATTAATCAATGGTTCTAGGTGTGAGACATCCAGTCGGACCGACCACATTCGAAACGCATCAAGTGCTTTTGATCTATACCACGAATCCTTATCATCTAAGAGAGGGATGAATGAGGAGAGGTTATCTTCATCATCTAACTCGAACAACGCCCGTACAGCTCGCCGCTTCTTTCGATCGTCTTTGCTATTCAAATTCGACGTAGTTGTATACCTAGTTGACAAGTTATTCACCAGTCAATGTTTTCATCATCATCAAATCGATTCCAAGTGTTGAGGTCAAAGTTAGAAATCATTGGATGCAGCATAACTTGAATAATAGGCCATAAGCGTAAGAAAGATGGTGAATAATGCCATAATAATTTCACCATGGGATGGTCAGAAACTGGTATGCCTCCTTCCCCAATAGGAGGGGTATCGTCTGGTAAGTTGTTTAATTTGGCAACCAAGTCTTGGAGGCTATGTAGTTCCTCATAATCTATAATCTCTAATTCTTCACAAGTCTCAATAGATAATTCAATTAAGTCAGCAAGTTCTTTTGGATTTAGATGATTATTTTGATTTGAATCAAGGTCTATTGGACCAAAGCATACATTACCCAAGTTTGTCTCAAGTTCGATATTTTCTTGAAATTCTATTTTCATCAAATTTTGTGAATCTACGTCTCCAAGCGGGGCAATGACGAATCCGCCATCACAAACTCTTGATTTTATCCATTGCGGTATTGATTCGATTTGACCTGTCATAATTACTCTGTTAAACTCGCCGGGAAAAGCAATAGGGGCGACCTCCAAATCCTCAACCGCTCTTATTTCTACTGTTGGCCAGTGCGAAAGTCTCTCTTTGGCGTGATTGACCACTTCCGTTGATGGGTCAAGTACATTTACTCTCCCATTTTCGCCAACGATCGTTGCTATTAATGCTGACAAGTATCCTCCTTTACATCCTATAACGATTATTTCTTGTCCAACAGCAAGCTCCATGTGATGTAGAAGGGTAATTATCATATGGGGTGCTGAAATAGTTTTGATATTACCAGAATTTGATTCAATATACGGAACCGGGCGATCGGCATAAAAAGGTGCAACATCATAATCGGTGAAATGCTCTAAATCAACCTTCAGTATGGCTTTTTTCACTTGTTCGGGAACTAAAATTCCTTCCTTGGACAGGCGCCTAAGTAAGTCCGCTGCCCGGGTCATGATAATTCTACAACTTCGTATCTTGTAAATGATGGCATTAATTTGATGATGACTTGAATTTTTCTTCCACAATTTCATCGATAAAACTGAGATTTTCTTCGTATTCTTTTACAGCTAATTTTATTAATTCATCATCACTTTTTTCCTCGAAATCTTCAGCCTTTAACTCAACAATTTGCGAGTTAATTGATTTCTTAATCTCCGATAACAAGCGAATCATATTATCGACTTGATTCATTTCATCATTTTCGACTTCCATTGTTACTGTTTCAATAAGCGATTTAACTAATTTTGGATCTGTATATGATTCATCATAAGAGGAAAACATATCATCCATTAGTATCGATTCGATACGTGCTAAATGTTCAGATATAGTGGCCCTAGCAAGCCCAATTTCACTGGCTAAATCGGATATTCTTGTGCGTTTGGGAATATCAAAGAATCCCCTATCATAGGCAAATTTCGCTAACTTAAGTTGTTTAGTTGAAAGTGCAGAATGATTTAGTGTGGAGTCAAAATCTAGACTTCTTGCGCTTATTCGATCCGGCTGAGCAATTAGTCTGGCCAAAGTAGAGACCAATCTTAATTTCATTGGAGGTCCTTGAATGATGTAAGTCAAACCTTCTCCATCTAATCGGCTTCCTGGAAGTGAACTAGTTCCGTTGGTTCTGGCGTTTAGATTTGAAACGGAATGGTTTATTTTGACCAGGATTAAATAACTGTCAGAAACGTCCCTAGGTTCAAGAATTACATCAAGCAATTCAATGTAGTGCAAACCAACTATATCTTCAGGTGTTTTACCATCACAAAAATTCACCTTCAATATTATCCTTATATCCTTTGGCACTCTTTTTACATAAGAAATAAACTCTGCTTGCTTGAAGATATTGGTAAGTTCTCCAATGTCTAAGTCTTTGATTCGGTTTCTCTTCCAAAACAAAGTGACCTCGCGCATGGTTAGGGGATTATTACTTGTTTGATAACTTCTATTCCTGCTTGATTTGTCAATTTCTCATCTCTAACCAAGCGAAAAACGAAACAATTGGTAACAATATCAATAGAATACGATTTAATCTATTTTGATACTCATTATACTCATTCGACTTTACCGGATTAACTTCTATAGATTTTGCCTTGCGTGTTCTTCGCAGAACTCCTACACTATCTTCAACTCGCTTGAGAACCCGGTTTCGTAGTTTCGGCGATGAACTTTTGACATTGCCTCTTCCGACAATAAACTTGACTGTGGTTTTCTCCGCTAACTCAAGTGCTACATCAACAACTCCTTCGATATTCTCAAGGTTATGCATGTCTATTCTTAAGTTGACGCCATCACTTGTGACGTGACTTAGAACTCGCCAATTTCCTTGGCCTTCATTGAATTGTGACAGTTTTTCTCTTGCTTCGATGAGCGGCTCTTTAGTTAGGATAACCGGTTTTCGACGTCTGGCTAAAAATGGTCCGAGAAGTATAGCAAACAGGAATGGTGGAATGCACATCAAGGATACAGTCCTTTGAATATTTTCTGCGTCAGTCAAAACAGAAATTGTTGCCAATGAAAAGCCTAGATACAGGCCAATAAGTCCACCTGCTTGGAGCCCCATTCCAAGTCCGACTGGCTCGCCTTGGGCTTCCTCCATGGTGTCGTGGACTTAATAGGGATAGATGAACACTTTGACATCAATTATTTTGTACTCTCAATAACTGCAGCGAATGTGAACAAAAACGGACTTGAATCTAGAGGCCGTGAAAGAAAGGTAGGAAATTGGGTATTTTACGTTTCAGGCTTTTTTTTGCTCTCTTTTTTTCTTGCCCCGATGGTCGTAGGTGCGGGAGAAATTCCCGAAATAAATAATGGTCGTGCCAACGCTTTTGATTTTGCTACAGTAGACGGTTTTTGGTCTTCTGGAAATGATGACACCAATCCAAATGAAACATTTGCTTGGACCGAATTAGATCCATATTCAGCATTTATCTATGCTTTTGGAGACTTAAACTGTCACAATAAACCGGAGCGTTCCATTAAGATAAACGAAAACCAAATGCCAGTTTGTACTAGAGATGTAGGGATCTTTTTTGGACTTGCTGTCGGTGGTTTTTGGTTTTCAAGGAAAGGGTACAACAGATGGACAATCAAAGATACCTGCTTATCACTCCTGCCCGACAAGTGGCTGGTGGGAACTTATCAAGCAAATAGAAGGACACTCATTTGGCTATTTTGCGGTTTATTATTGTGTTTGCCGTTGATTATTGATGGATTCACTCAACTGTTAACTTCATACGAGTCAAACAACATCACCAGGCCAATAACTGGAATTGGGTTTGGAATTGGGCTTGGTGTGTTAATCAGTGCTTCGTACTCTGCTCGCTCTAAATTCTTTAAATCAGCTGCACAGGTTTCACTGCCTGGCGGAATGAAATTCCGGCTGGTTGAGGAGGAATGATCATGGTGGCGGCGTTTTCCACCAAACAATCAATTCTTCCTTAGTAGTTGGCACCGGACACTCATCATGTCCGCTCGTCAACATCTTCAATCTATCAAAAACATCGTTTAGCGATTTCTTGATTTGATATGAGGGCAATTTTGAGTTAGTAATCATATCCTCTAAGGCATCTTCCCATCCAAGTTTGGGGTTCGCCCTACGCCAGGATGAAATCATCCCTCTCAGCGGCCATAAAGCCAAGGATAGTCTTCCAAAACCCAACCTATCTTGTTTTAATTTGAACACCTTGGCGTCGGAAAATGGAATATGATTAAACTGTTTGTTAATCCATTTTTCTTCTTCTAGCCACTTGACTAGTCGCTGAGTGTGACGTTTTGTCATCATCCTGTGTGGGCCTAGCAATTTGTGCAATTTGGGTACTTCAGTGGAACCGCCAATCAGAGAAAGGGTTCCAATAATAGACCAAGCAGAAAATGAAAAGGGATTGCTTGGGACATCGAATTCTTTTGCCGATTCTTTCGGCCAGTTCGCTTCAACAAATTCCATCCACTCTGCTGGACTATTACCATTCAGCCATCCTTCATGCACTGCACTCATATTTAATGGGGCGCCGGGAAGACGGGTTTGAGTCTCTAAATTGTTTATTAGTTTGCTAAGTAAGTACCTATCTACTTTGTCAGAATCGACATTTAATGGAGTAGGTTTTCTGTTGAAAAATGTCCTGAGTGTGTCCGCCAATTTTTTCTTCAAATCGTCTAGACCCGATTCGTTTAATATCGGTCCAACAACCTCGCATTTGTCAAATGGTTCAGGAACTGAAATTTTCCCTGATAGCAAATCACTGAAACCTTTTCGTATTTGTTTCTGTATTTCCGTGGTCTCAAAATATTCTTGTTTATTACTAGTCATTCTCAAGGTTCCCGATCGTATTCTTTTCATCGCCTTTACGGGATCACAATCTATCCAAATGACCAAGTCCGGAATCATCGCTGCTGAATTCATTTGCACGACATCTTCAATTCCTAAGTCACCAACAATCCCTTGGTAAATTAGCGACGAGTGTATGTTTCTATCAGAAATCACCACATGTCCCTTGTCCAACAATGGTTTGATTATTGTGTGCGAATGATCCAATCTATCAGCCGCAAATAGACCAGCTTCCTGCAGCGGTGTTTTATCTCCTTTCATGACTGACTCTAGTGCTAATTTTCCCAATTCACTATGTCTTCTGGGTTCATGAGTCGAGTGAATTTTTGGAAATGGGAAACTAGTCAATAATTCACTAATTATTCTAGCAGCCTCGCCTTTGCCAGAACCATCTCCACCCTCGACTGAGATAAGATACATATCTAGTCCTCAATATAATCGTCATATTGGTCTTTAACCATGCTATTGAGCGCCATTCCAGCAAGGATTAAAATCGGGCCAATCCAAATTAATCCTCTACTAAATAGACTAATTCCGGCTAAGTATTGTGTTCTACGGTATTTCTTGCCTCGTCTAATTTCAACAGATGCCTGGATACCAACAAAACCTGTAACTATGGTGAATACCCCAAGAAATGTGGATAATGCTACTGCTGCTTCAAGAGACCAACCACCCTCGTTGCCAACGGTATTTTCTTGGTTGATGGTTGATGAATTCCCTTCTATCATAGTAAATGGGGCAATTAAACCATTTTCCGCCCTGAGAGTTCTTTCCACGCTTTGATAATCTGAGATAACTACTCTTATTTTCATAATTTCTGGTTTTACATTGTAAAATTGAAAATATCCGTTCTCGTCAGAGGTTTCGGATTGGCTTACAACAATGCTTTTTTCTTCATACAACTCTACTGTTGCATTCTCGAGTGTGACACCATCAATGGTTAGAACCTGTCCAGTTATATCAACAGTTTCAGCCTCATTAAAGATTGTAGAATTTAGTAATTCGTCGGGATTGCCTTGCAGCAAAATACCCCCGCTTACAACTCCTAATATGCTTCCAATTAACACAAGTATAGCAACAATCATTCTCAACCTTTCTCGATCATCATAATCAAGGTCAATCATCGGCTTTACCACTATTTCTTGGGCCTCTTCTAACGAGGTTAAATCGGCTGTGTGATCTTGGGATTCCGGATTGACGCTTTCGAGTTGATTTTGAACACGTTCCCTCAAGGCGGCTCTGCGTTCGTCAAAACTTTTCCCTGACATGATTACACCTCCGACTCAATCAATCCTTTCGGTGCGCGGATAATACCCCTTCCCCTATTTGTCCGCGCTGTGAGTTACAGTTTAAGGCTGATGTCCGCCATTAGGATTAAGATTAAGATAATCGAAACGATAATTATTGATAGGTATCCCACAACACGGTTTTTTTCGACCTGTTGCTCTATCACATCATCATTTTGCAGACCATTCTCTTCTAGATTAGACTCGGTGTTAGAATCGGCTATATCAGTCGGAGATAAAGTCCATGCTGCAGTGATTAAGCCTAACTCCAACAAATTTCCGATATAGCCAAGAGATTCTGCACTAACTTTGTCAGCAGTGTCGTTGTGTGTATGCCAATATCCACCAAAGGCACTGGCATTTTCACCATAATTTATGTCAATGAAATTGATTGCTGGTATCCCCGCTTCATGAGCAGGGACGTGGTCATCGATGACGCCTCTTATCTGGTTTGGATTATATATTGAATCTCCATAGTTACCATCGCAGTCAAGCTCTGTTTCCATCATGCCAAGAGCAGCGGCAATTGGCGTTATGGTTTCCCAAAGATCGCTAGATGTATCCCTTACTCTAGTAAAATCAAGATATTCATCGCCAATCATGTCGATGACAATATATGCAGAAATGTTTTGCTTGTAACTTTCGGTTAAATTTTCTACCCATGCATATGCTCCATATGACCATGTTAAGGGGTGAAAACCACCAGTTATGCCTTGATCCTCGGCGTCGGTGAAGAAGAGTGTAACATCATGATTGATATTTAGTTGAGGAATAATTTTTCCTAACTCAATCAGCACTGCTACACCACTAGCGCCGTCGTTTGCGCCATCAATAGGTTGGTTTCTCATTGATTCATTATCATCCCTTTCTGCAATATATCTACTATCATAATGAGCAACAAAAACGACATTTTGGCCTGTAGAATTTTGTGGACTATATGTCCCTACAAGGTTTGTAAGAGTGAAATTTTCTCTTTGGTGGCTTGATTCTTCAAAGGTGAAATCGGTTAAGTTTTCAATTACCGATCGTCTAAGTTCTGCGGATGGGGTTGAACCTGGTAACCTAGGTCCTAGTTCGGTTTGCCAAGATATTGATGCATTTGCTGCAGTCGAATTAAATGATAATTGGTCAATTGATGAGCAAGGGTCTAATCCTTGATATTCAACCTCAGGAGTTGCAGAACTTGAGGTTCCTAGAAAGCTTGTTAAAAGGATAGATATTAACACAAAGGCAACTACTGAATGGCCATCTTTATGCTGTTTGACAGTGAGCATTATGTAATCCTAATAGACTGACACTTAAATACTTCTTTTTCACTGCTCAATTTGAATGCAATAACGCATTTAGTGGGGTTTGAACTATGTCGGAAAAACGCTCTAGAAAATCTTGCTTCTTAATCGCGCTTATGTTAGTTTCACTAACGGCGCCAATCCTCTCCTCATCAGCCTCTGCAGAATCAGGCTCAACACCGGAAGAAAGAGCGTATGATGCACAGGGAATAATCATTGGTGATTTAGCAAATTTTGATGTAAATAGTGGCCGTGAATATTTATTGATTGATGAGGAAATGCCGGTGGTCTCAGCCTATGGTTTCATGAAACAGGCTTGGATTGATGCTGGAAGGCCCGGTGTTGACGAGATGAGGTATGAACCAGCAACCCAAGGAAGAGCGAGTGGAAGAGCTTGTAATCCTCACCTTGTTGGAGATTCTCTAACAGTACCGATATCTGGTGGTTCATTGGACGCCTATGTGGCAAAAACCACCTCGACTGTAGCATTTGTTGTACAAAACGGCAGGACACTCTCATCTACTGTGTTGAATAACTTAGCGTCATCATGGGATTCAACAATATACCCAACAATGACAACATATTACGGTAAGGATTACCAAGATGGGCGGGGTCTAGCAGCTCCAGATGTTGACAACAATTGTCAAGTTCAAATTGTTATTTATGATATAGATGGTGCTTTCAACACTGGCGGTTACTTCGCACCGTCGTTCGCCAGTTCAAGAGAAGCCGTGTTCATAGATTTTGCAGATATTACTCTCTCATGGGGTAAGTCAATTATTGCGCATGAACTACAACACTTGCTTCACAACGCACAAGATCCATACGAAAACCTATGGATTGATGAAGGAAATGCTGATGTTGCCATCTACCTGTGTTTTGGCTCTGATTCAACACTGGTTAGCCATTTAAATCAATGGACAGAGTCTCCCGAATTGTCTATTAGATGGTGGAATCAGAGATTTGCTGATTATGGCGCAGGATTCATTTTCACGATGTATTTGGCAGATCATTTAGGCGGGGGTCCAGCGGTTCGACAATTAGTGCAGGATTCAGCAACCGGGGGTGTATCAGTGCAAAATCTTGCTCTGTCACCTCCAGCAGGCCAGCCAGGGATGCTTGGCAGAACAATGAGTGAGATATTTGCAAATTTTTCTGTGGCAGCCTTCCTAGATTCAGAACAAGGAATTTATGGATTTTCAAACCTTGATCTAACCCCAACCTGCTCATCTGGTTCTTTTTGTCGGGCGCAACCAACCGATGTGAACAGTGACTGGAGCGCACCATATTCCTCCACAGGTCATACTGTAGAGGGTTGGGGTCTAAGAGCATTCAAATTTACACCGGGTGCATCATCTCCAGCACCGTTGACTATCAGGTTAACTGCCGATGTAAGTCAGTTTGATGGTGTAGTCGTAAGCAAATCGATGGTTGATGGCCTTCTTTCGGTAACTGACCTTGACTTCCAAAATAATATTGCAACAGCATTAATTCCGGGATTCGGCAATCTAACCGATGAAGTTTGGGCCATTACATGGTATGGTAGCACGATAGCGGATTGTGATTACACCTCATGTGGTTCATCTTATCCACAAGGTACTGTCGATATTGAGGCGGCAAGGATTACCGACCCTGCGTCTCTGACAATCAACAATACAGAACTAACAGATCGTGACGGCGACGGCAATGATGATACTGTTCAGGTAAATTTTGATGTTTTCTCAAATGCATTCTTTGAAGATTTAGACATCGAAACTAAGATTATCGACTCTCAGGGAATAATTGTGGATGAAATTACCTCAAGGATATCCGCAGGTGGTGGAGTCAATTCCAACAGTAACATTTGGTTCACCGCCCCCCAAGACGATCAGTACACTGTCGAATTTGATATGTATGATATGATTGGAAGTCTGGTAGATAGTGTCGAAACACAACCTTACGACCTGGCAAATATGAGGCCAGTTGCAAATGGTTCAGTATCGACTAATGCAAGTCAAACATGGGAAAACATTCAATTCATAGGTAGCGGATTTGATGCATGGGGTTTGTCGTTAGATAACAACACCTTACCGTATCTAGATCAGCCAATTGCGTATGCGTGGGACTTTGATGACGGCGTTACCTCGAATTTGAAATCACCCACTAGATTGTATGAAAATACAGGAATATACAACGCTACACTTAGAATAATGGACCAAGGAAATACGTGGTCTGAAACCGATATCCTCCAAATAAACGTCACAGATGATTCAATTCCACAGCCAGTAATAACAGTTAACAATATTGTGATAACTGATAACATTAGCATATTGACTAATCAAATGATACAGTTTTCAGCATCAAGGACAATAGATAATGTTCCAATACAAAACCTTGTTTTCCAATGGGATTGGGGAGATGGGACCTTTGATAACGGACAAGGCGTTTACGTCACTCAACATCAATGGGGCGCCATTGATACTGAGGTTCAAGCATATAATCTAACCTTATCAGTATTTGATGGATTTAATACTGGTAGCAAAAATATTACAGTATTTGTCAATAATAGAGTACCTTATCAAATATTTAGTGAAAACCTAACAACTTACACATATACTTCAGTCACAATGCCAGATGTCTTTGTAGATGATGATGGTACAATTGTTACCTATGAATGGAATTTTGCAGAGGGTGTAAACCTTAATGGTGGAATAACCGATCGAGGCGATGATTTTGTTCAAACCTCGTCTGATTCACCATACCCTGCGCCATCTTGGAATACTCCAGGTGTAAAATCTGTCTCGCTGAAAGTGACCGATGATGATGGTAGTGAGTCAACCGCTCAACTATTTGTTAATGTTCTAAATCAAGTCCCAGTCGCTGACTTTACCGTTAGGGCCACAACTGATGGAGATACTGTTGCTATTGACTTTAGAGCAGAAGATGGTTTTGTAGATATTCCATATACCTTCGATGGGATCTCTTCGTACGATATTGACTCAGCTACCGGCGATTCATCAGGATTAACTTACAACTGGTCATTTGGTGATGGCGAATACAGGGATAGCGCAATATCTACCTATACCTTTACCGAGCCAGGAATACATCAAGTTTCACTGTACGTAATTGATGATTACGGTGCAAAGAGTCTAACAAAAACAATAACGGTGAGAGTGCAGAATCCACTGCCGATAATTAGTGTCAGAATCTTAGACGGTTTTGTGGACAATCAACAAATGGATCGTAATACCCCAAGACCAATCGGTTTTATCCCCGATGCATGGACACACACATTTGATTCGGCAGGGAATACTTTTACCGCACCAGGTTATATGCTATACTTTGATTCCGATGGGACTAGAGACGGAGATCGCAGATATGAAGGTAAATATTCTCCCGTGATTGATGAAAATAATTCAAATTGGAATGGTATTGTAGAATACACTTGGGACTTTGGCGATGCAACTCCGTTGTCCAAAGAACCATCCCCATGGCACTTTTATGAAAATCCTGGAACTTACACAGTCACATTGACAGTTAGAGATTCATATGGTACGGGTGATGTAAGTAAGGAGTCATTTACCATAATTGTTGATTATCCTCCTGAGATATTTAGGATAGATATACCAGATGAAATAATAGCTGAAGAATCCGTTTATTTGAGTGCTAACATCTCAGATTACGAACTCAACAACAATGTAATTATTTATCGGGACACAAATGTGGAAGACGGTTCGTTATTTACTCAGGACGAGACACTCAATCCAGTTCTAACGGTTTTATGGGATATCAATACTGAGAAAGATACTAACAAAAATGGAATTCTAGTAGATGATTGGGAAACCGCTGCTGAGGCATCACTT
>CAYPPO010000003.1:33648-39975 GCA_964412625.1 uncultured Candidatus Poseidoniales archaeon | reverse complement strand
TACACAGATGTAGAGCATGTCGAGGTTCAAGGCGGACTGTTAGGCATGGATCAACACACACCTCCTCCCGCCCCATCGATTCTGTCAAAGGAGGAGCGACGAAGTGAGGATAGTGGCTACATCAGGCCGTTAAGAAGAAGAATTTGAGAGTTATAATATTGTACTGTTTAAACATCGGGGGATTTAGTGGTTGACATGAGTAAGAGATTAGTCATCATCTTGGTGTTGATTTTTACCTTACCGATGATTGGAATAAATAATAACTCAATCGTAACCAATGCTTCAGCAGCCGACTCATGTAGCGGTGATATCGAGCCCATTGTATGGAATCAGACAGTAGGTCGTTCTGCCTTAGTACCGCATTACAATTACTATAGCGGATACTTCGGGTTTGGTGATTATTATGACGAAGATTATGATAGAAAAGGCCGAAATCACGACAACGATGACAATGATTGGTTTTTCGAAGAAACCAGAGAAAAGACTGCATTAAATCCCGAAGAAGAATGGATGTATGTGGGCTGGGATAGAGATACGAGACTCCAAACTTTAACTTCTAACCACCATTCTACCATGCTCGTTGGAAACGATAGCATTGGTGCTCTGAGAGTAAACTTATCCGAATTGCATCGGACGACGATTTGTATTACTGTTCAAGCACTAAACGAAACCAATGATGATTATTCCGTGGACGTATACTTAATGACTACTTCGGAGTATCAAAGATACACTGAGTTGTATTATTCCGCACATTCCGAACAAAGTTTTTACAGCGATATTTCTGAAGCCCTGAGCGATATTTCTCCAGAATGGCGCAGCCTAGATTTCACAGGCTGGAGGTCTTACAGAGACGCTCATCAATATGAGTCGGTAAATAAAATAAATTTCGCGTTAAATTTAGACGGCCCAGAATCATATACTCCTTTATTCGGCTCGGAAAGGTGGCAAGATTTCTACATAGTGATTGATACTTGGGATAATAATCACGACAATGATGCTCTAGCTCCAGGCGTCGTTACCGCAGCGGATGTAACCATAATTACGACGGAAAGATCGTTCATTCTTCCTAATTACACAGTGGCAATTATTTTTCTCATGATGATTGTTGGCATGGTTATTTTCCCGTTTATCTTGAATGCAAGATATATGAAAGCAGGTTTGGAGGTGAGTAACGACCTTACAGAGCCCGGCCTTGTTCCTTCCTTGGAGGTTGATGCTGAACTGCCAGAATATGGCCAACAAGACAATTTAGAGGGCAAGAATTACCCCAACTTGTCAGATGATAATGCTGATGATTAGTACTCCATCAAAGCCCAAGCATCCCTTAGGTCTCTGACATTGATCAAACCTTTGTCAGACAATCTGAAATTGTTCATCATTGTTGCGTAAACAATTTCTTGGTTAAGTACTGGCGCATGTAACCTAACCCAATCTCCTCCATTGCCTAAGCCCATTAATGAGTGCTTGGATTCCTTCCCTACTAAGGAGTTGGACGCCTCAAAAATTTGCAAGGCGTCGTGATGATTGCTGACTGTGGAGCAAAACTTCACAATGTCTCCTTGTGATGAATTTTCTTCGATCATTGCGATGATATCTGCAGCCTTTGGCGTGCTTTTTGTTTCATGTATCGATGCAATTACCTTGCAATCTGAATCCTTTGCAAGTTGCATTAATTTATTTCTAGGTTTATCTTCTATTGACAATTCTAGGTCGACAAATGAAACACGGGAGTTGATTGCTTGCTCTAAAATGTCAAGGCGTTGCTCTTCATTGCCGGCAAAGAATCCCCCCTCTCTTACAGCCCTGACAGTAAAAACAACGGGTACTGGAATACTTTCCTTTAGCGTTGATATTGCTTGTTGAACATCAATTTCAGAAAAATCTTTGACTCCCCACTCTTCTACGGGGGGCATCTTGGTGTATTCCTCTCCATCATTGTTGACCATTGTTATGGGTTCTGGCTTATTGAGATACAGCCTGTCAAATCTGATTTCTACATAATCAGCACCAGCGATATTTGCTCGAGTGGCTTCGTCAATCATCTCTTCGACTGTGATTGCTTCCAACGAGACACATACTTTTGGTTCTGCCATGCATTGCCCAATTTGGATATGTTCTTAATGCTCACGGCTATTTTAGCCTAATTTTACTTCTCAAAATGCGACATTGATGGGCATCTTTCGGTGTCAATTTAACCCATTATTTCACAGGTTTTGCACTACCTTAAAGTACCCCCTTCTCCGATAGACAATGGTAGGGGTTTTGACAGGTTAGTTTCGTGTTACAGCGGCCTAGTTAAGCAGTAGTAAAATTGGTAAATTAAACCATGAAATCTAACAAAATAATGTTGTTTTAATCCAAAACTCGAGGTGATATGTAATGAGTGATGAATATAGCGCATCTAGCATCCAAGTATTGGAAGGTCTTGAAGCCGTAAGAAAAAGACCGGGTATGTATATTGGCGACCCCCACGATGGTTCTGCATTACATCACTGCATCTGGGAAGTTGTTGATAATTCGGTGGATGAGCACCTAGCCGGTTACAATGACAAAATAGAGGTCGGCATTAATGCCGGCGGAACCCTCTCAGTGCGTGATTTTGGTCGCGGAATCCCGGTTGGTATGCATGAAGAATTCAATATTTCTGCTGCAGAAGTAATTATGACAAAATTACACGCTGGAGGGAAATTTGACAATACCTCATACAAAGTCTCCGGCGGTTTGCACGGAGTTGGCGTCTCAGCTGTTAATGCAGTATCTGAATGGATGAAAGTAACCATTCATCGAGATGGCAAAATCCATGAACAAATGTACGAGAAAGGCGTCCCAGTATCGCCTCTTAGCGTTGTTGGAGATTGTGATGATACCGGTACGGAAATAACGTTCAAACCTGATTTATCAATTTTCACAAACATCACCGAGTTTGAATTTGACCAAATCGATACTAGACTAAAAGAAACAGCATTTTTGAATGCTGGTCTTGAAATAGTTATCTCGGATACTCGTGGAGAAGAACCTCATGTTAGTAACCATCTCTATGAAGGAGGCATCAAGGAATTCGTTTCCCAAATAAATAACCACCGACAAGTATTGCACAAAGATGTAATTCTTATCACCGGAGAAAATGAAATTGAGGTAGGTACTGTGACCGTCGACCTTGCTCTTCAATGGTCCGACGCATTCAGTGAATCAATTCTTTGTTACACAAACATTATTCGTAACAAGGATGGAGGTACGCACTTGTCAGGGTTACGAGGTGCGTTGACTAGGAGCGTTAATTCATACGCCAAAAAGAAGAATTTACTGAAAGGAGACTCGTTATCTGGCGAAGATGTTAGAGAAGGTCTTGCCGCAATTGTTAGCGTTAAACATCCAGATCCATCATTTTCATCACAGACCAAAGACAAACTCGTTAGCAGCGAAGTGTCTAGTATTGTTGAGTCAGTTGTCAATGAGAAATTAGGTGAATACTTTGAAGAAAACCCCACAATGGCAAAATTGATTGTTGACAAAGCCGTCCTTGCATCGAAAGCTAGAGAAGCGGCTCGCAAGGCTAAGGATTTGACCCGTAGGAAAGGAGTTCTAGAAGGAGGGGGCTTGCCTGGTAAACTTGCAGATTGTCAGTCGAGAGATCCGAATGAGTGCGAGATATATCTGGTCGAAGGTGATTCTGCTGGCGGTTCAGCAAAGACTGGCAGGGACCGTAGAATTCAAGCAATTTTACCTCTAAGGGGTAAAATTTTGAATGTCGAAAGACAGAGGAGAAATGTTGCAAAGGTGTTCCAAAATAACGAAATTCAAACTATTATTAGAGCATTTGGCGCTGGAGTAGGTAATGATGAGGAGGATGAGAGCTCGTTTAATCCTGAGAAATTACGATACAGAAAAATAATCATAATGACAGACGCAGATGTAGATGGCGCTCACATTAGAACCCTCATGCTGACATTCTTATGGCGGTTCATGAAACGAGCGATTGTTGAAGGTTATGTCTACATCGCTCAACCGCCGTTATATCAAATAACAAAGGGCAGGAATAGTAAGTATGCATTTACCGATGATGAGAGAGACAATATCATTGACGAGATGAAGGTTGATAATCCAAACGCCAAGATTGGCATTCAAAGATACAAAGGTCTGGGCGAGATGAACCCTGACCAACTCTGGAACACAACTATGAATCCAGAAACAAGAACCATGCTAAAAGTAACGGTTGCAGATGCTGAAGAATCAGATCGCATGTTCGAGATTCTGATGGGAGAAGATGTGCCTGACAGAAGGCACTTTATTGAGAAACACGCCAAGGAGGTGACTAACCTTGACATCTGAAGAACAAACCAACACTGATGAGGATGGCCAAGCAACCGTTCAGGGTAACATGCTGAATCAACCACTCAATGATGAACTTAAGACATCTTACATCAATTATGCTATGTCGGTAATTATTGGCAGAGCTCTTCCAGATGCTCGAGATGGTCTAAAACCGGTTCACAGAAGAGTTCTGTATGGTATGCATGAGGGAGGTCATACGTCAGACAAAAAATTCAGCAAATCAGCCCGTTCGGTTGGGGAGGTCATGGGTAAATATCATCCTCATGGTGATCAATCAATATACGATACTATGGTTAGAATGGCCCAAGACTTTTCACTGCGATATCCACTTGTTGATGGGCAAGGAAATTTTGGTTCAATCGATGGTGATCCACCTGCAGCCATGCGTTATACAGAGAGTAGGCTAGATAAAATCTCAAAACACATGCTTGAAGATATCGACAAGAACACGGTTGATTTCCAAGCGAATTTCGATGACTCAGAGCAAGAACCAACAGTTTTGCCATCAAGACTTCCTAATCTAATCTTGAACGGTAGTGACGGTATTGCGGTGGGTATGGCCACACGAATTCCTCCACACAATCTAACCGAAGTTGCTGGTGCGGTAAATTTGCATGTAACAACAATCTTGGAAGAAGGCGCTGAATCAAATGAGATGCCTCAAATTTCTATAGAAGAATATATGGAGCATGTAAAAGGGCCAGATTTCCCAACCGGAGCAGGAATTCATGGGGTCGACGGTATCTACGACATGTACTCCGGTGGCAAAGGCAGGTTCCATGTGCGATCAAAATGTGAGGTATTGGATGATTCAAACGGCAAGAAAATAATAATTCATGAGATACCATATCAAGTAAAAAAGGCTGATATGTTGGTACAAATAGCAGATTTAGTAACTAAAGGAACTGTGATCGGCATTAGAGATATTCGGGATGAATCATCTAAGGAAGGAATAAGGGTTGTAATCGAAGTAAAAAACAATGCAGACCCAAATGCGGTATTAAACCAACTTTACAAATCAAGTAGATTGCAGGAATCATATTCAGCCAATATGATGGGAATTCTAGATGGTAGGCCAGTACTTTTGACCCTTCCAGTGATGCTTCACACATATGTTAATCACAGAGAATTAGTGATTGAGAGAAGAGCCAAATTCGAACTGGATAAGGCTGAGGCTAGAGCACATATTTTAGCGGGTCTTGTCAAAGCTCAGGATAGAATTGATGATGTCATTGAGGTTGGGAAAGGCAGTGCGTCAAGAGAGCAGTTTGAGAACGTCTTGAAAGGGGAAGAAAATTTCCCTAATATCGCTCCTTTTGATTTTACAGAACCTCAGGCAAAAGCGATTGCAGAACGTCGACTCTACCAACTCAGTAGGTTAGATGTGGCAAAGGTACAGAATGAATATACAGAGTTGCAGGATAAAATCGCTGACTTGCAAGATATTATTTCCTCAAGAATTAGGAGATTGACAATCTTGTTGGATGAATTGAATGACATGGTAGAAAAGCACGGAGACGAGAGGCGATCATACATCGACCCGATGCCGTTATCGATGGACCGAGAAGATCTAATTGAAGAGCGTGCTATTGCGATAACGCTTAGTGAAGATAATTACATTAGACACCTACCTGTAGAAGCATTTAGAGTACAAAATCGCGGCGGTAAAGGATTGAAAGGTGTAACAACCAAGGAAGAAGACACACCTCAATTGATTATTACATGTTTTAGCAAGGACAGGTTGCTAATTTTTACCGATCAAGGGAGAGTATACGGGTTGAAAGCATGGGAAACACCGCTTGGTAGCAGACTTTCCAGAGGCGGTCACATTCGAAACCTACTCGAAAGTCTGAGGGAGGATGAGAACATAGTTTCAATCCTACCCTTAAGCAGAGATTTGTTAGAAAATCCAGCGGGTCATTATTTACTGTTTGCAACCAGAAAAGGTCTAATCAAGAAAACTAAACTTGAGGAGTATGTCAGAATAAATCGTAA
>CAYPPO010000003.1:29706-33548 GCA_964412625.1 uncultured Candidatus Poseidoniales archaeon | reverse complement strand
ATTATTTTCACCGCTCGACTTCCAGCAGAACTACTGGAGGACGATCAATTTGATACCATGGATACAGATGGCGACGGAGTAATCACTAGGGAAGAATTTGAAGCTGCTCAACAGTCAAAGATACTTGAAGAAGAATGAGTTTTTATCGACGGATTCAAATTGAATAACGACTGTGCTTGGAACAACCGAAGCGTCGAGTGTGGTATTATGGATACAAGCGAATTGATATACGACTGGAACGTAATTGATTATGAGATAAATCGTAATCCAGCCAATCATCCACATGATTTATGGTTTGATGATGAAACATTACGGGACGGTTTACAAAGCCCCAGTGCCAGAAATCCCACAATAGAAGAAAAGAAAGAATTGCTGACATATATGGAGAAGCTTGGAATACAAAAAGTAGACTTGGGATTGCCTGGTGCAGGTCCATTTCACCGAGAACATATCAACGCAATGTTATCCCATATCATCGAAAATGATTTTGAGATAAGGCCAGGGGCAGCGGTTAGAACCTTGATGCAGGACATTGAACCGCTTGTTGAGATGCAGGAAAATCACGGAATATCGATACAAGCATCGGCTTTCCTAGGAACAAGTCCAATACGTCAATATACCGAAGGATGGACAATGGATAAATTAATTTCAACCATGGAAAAAGCTGTTTCATATGCAGTTGAAAATGAAGTTCCAGTGATGTTCGTGACCGAAGATACAACAAGGTCAAATCCAGATGATGTAAAAGCCATTTATCACAGAGCCATGGAATTGGGTGTTAGAAGATTGTGTGTTTGTGATACGTGCGGGCATGTAACACCAAATGGAGTAAAAAAATTACTAAATTTCATTGACGAAGAAGTAATCAAGGATGGTGGGTACAAACGACATGAAATAGAAGTTAACTGGCATGGTCATCAGGACCGAGGCTTAGGAGTTGCAAATAATATTGCAGCAGTTGAAGCTGGTGCGGATGTAATTCATGGAACAGCATTAGGTGTCGGGGAAAGGGCAGGAAACGCACCACTCGATCAGACCTTAGTCAATCTAAAATTAATGGGCGTAATAGATAATGACCTGACATTACTCGATGAATATACAAGAACTGCCAATAAATATATCGAGGTTCCACTGCCAAGAAATTACCCAGTATTTGGAGATGACGCGTTTGAAACAGGCACTGGAGTTCATGCCTCCGCAGTTATCAAAGCTATGCGAAAGGGTGACGATTGGTTAGCGGATAGGGTATACTCTGGCGTCCCAGCAGGTGATTTTGGACTAAAACAGGTAATCAGAATAGGCCACATGGCGGGGCGTTCTAACATTATTTGGTGGCTGGAACAAAACGGCTATGAAGTAAGTGATGAACTGGTTTCTCATCTGTTCGAGATAGCAAAATCTCAAAGAAGGAACATGCTTGATAGCGAGGTTGAAAATGCAGTCAACCAATTTCTAAACCAATGATTACTCAAATTCTTGATACGTGTCAAGATTCTTCTGATTAGATAAAGCATTTACCCATTCGCTATCAACGCTGCCGCCACTCCATTCTCCCTCTAAAGCAACTTCACTGACATCAATTTCTTCCCTCCATGAAGGTTTTTCATCAGAACCACAGACTATGAATTTCCCACTTGAGTCAATTTGCTCCTCAAGTAATGAAATGTGTTTTGACACTGGTAAGAAATGACCAACTGGCATGCCTGATGCGGTAAACGGATTTGTGGCAGCGCCGATTAGTAAACCATCTTCTGGGGCAACGATATCAACGGTTAGACCCGGAGTTGCAGGATCTGAGATTGTAGCAATTACTTCTCCTTCTCTCATCACAGAACCTGCCGTTACAAACATATCTAGTAACCCGCCTTCTCCTGCTCTAAGCCATCTTGAACCACTAGCAAGCATTCTGAATCTAGGCCTATTGGGCGTTCCTGGCACCATTCTAAGGGATCTCAATACATTCAAAACGCCATGGATCCCTACTTTTACCGTCGTATTATCAATCAAATTTGCGCCCCCACCTTCATAGGTAATAGCTGGTATGTCGTGTGCATTTGCCGCTTTTCTTAACGAACCCGATGGCGCTTTAGAATCCAGTAATATCTCTATGCCAAACGCTTTGGCTAGTATATTAGACCCTGCATGTGCTAAATCCACCCTTAATTGGGGCATATTTGATCGTCCTTTGGCCGCACTGTGAAGGTCAATAATGGCGTCACTATCAACAAGTAAGTATTTCCATACTTGAGCAGCAACTCTCCTTGTTGTTGAACCTTTGAAATCCCCCGGGAAATTTCTATTTAGGTCTCTACCGTCAGGAAAATACCTAGATTTAGCCCGGTAACCTGGCAAATTTACAACTGGCACAATACGAATGGTACCAGCAAGTTGCTTTGGGTCTAGACTCTTGCCTAAATCAGTGAATGCATTTGATAACAAATGAGTACAGGCGGAAGCACCAGTCAGTTCATCACCGTGAATACCTCCTAAAATGGTGATTGTTGGACCGGGCCTTACTCCATGTAAAACAGTAACAGGTATAGGCCAAGGATCGCCTAAATTAACCTCAAGCAGTGGCAAGGGGATGGTTCTAATTGTTCCGGGTTTGATGGTCTTTCGAAACAGTTTGATGTTGCCCCAATTAGCGCCTCTATCCCATTCTGGACGATCCTCTGTCTGGTGAGCAGCAAGCGCTTCTTGAATAGCAATTTTCCGACGTTTTGGAAGTTCATGGGCAAGGCGCACCTTCGCTTTCTTGACTTTCTTCCGCCCCGCCATGTTTCGTGGAAAAGTTCCTTATCAATGAATGATGCGATTATCAACAAAATAAACACAAGTAACAAAGACATACTGTAAATAGACATATTATGGCAGACAAATGTGTACAACAAGAATACGCTCCCAATTCGATTTGCTTTGGATGCGGGCCAGCTAATCAAGACGGGCTCAGGATTGAAAGCCACAGAATCGACAACGGTCTAATCATGGAGTTTTTGCCGACTGATTCCCACCAAGCCTTTCCTGGTATGGTTAATGGAGGAATTATTGGTACTTTGCTGGATTGTCACGGAAACTGGACTGCAGCTGTAGGCCTGATGGATAAAAATAATCTGTCTGAGCCACCGTGTACGGTAACGGCTTCATATTCTGTAACATTGAGGAGGCCGACGCCATTGGGGGAGAAATTAACCGTAACCAGTCAAATTAGAGAACTAGACGGAAATAAAGTGCTGGTCGATTTACTACTCGAGGCGAATGGTAAGGTTTGCGCTAGCGGTAACGGCGTTTTTGTTGCGGTAAAAGAAGGACATCCGGCGTATCATAGGTGGAATTAATTCAATGGTCAAACCAAATAAATCTCAAAGTGAGTTGTTAGAAAATTTGAGATTTCTCGTTATTGATATAATGACCGATATGGAAATCTGGCAAAACCATGATTTGCGCCCACTGCGTACTGTCAAGCTTGGATTATTGAGGAAAAACGCCACACAAAGACACGGTGTGACAAAGTGGCAAAGAGGTATAAGTTTAGATAAACTAAGTATTGATAACGTGGAAACTGTTGAACTACATCCGGAGTTGTTGAACCAAGAGTGGAGTGCCTACGCTGCGTTTGTCTTGCATCATGAGTTTATCCACGCATTGGGATTTAGGAATCATGATTTGCTATTTCGACAATTAGAATATTCATGGCCGGGGAAGGATGCAGGAAGTTTGGGCTCTAAGTTTACCGAATTTCTGCGCATGAGGTCCGCTAAATGGCTGTGGAATTGTAATACTTGTAATTTACAATTTCCGCGCAGGAAGCCAAGCAATGGTCGATACAAGTGCAGGAAATGTTC
>CAYPPO010000003.1:0-29606 GCA_964412625.1 uncultured Candidatus Poseidoniales archaeon | reverse complement strand
TACAATTTCCGCGCAGGAAGCCAAGCAATGGTCGATACAAGTGCAGGAAATGTTCAACGACTTTGATCGATATCAAGATTTAGTTTTCTTATTTTTTGATTTGTTTTTGGCTTTGCTTTTGGCTTTCTTTTCTGCAGTTTTAATTGCTTCATCAGCATCTATGTCGGCTTGTTTCGCAGCCTTCGATATCATCGATTTTTCATCCTCAGTAATTTCGCCGTCTTTCGCTGCTGATTTCATAGCCGCTTCAACATTGATTTTAGCGGCTTCTTCATCTGAGATGCCAAGAGCAGACTGAAATGATTTCAACTCGTTTAACTCATCCTCGGTAATGACGCCATCATCCCAAGCAGAATCATATGCTTCTAACAGAAAATCTCGGTAAGCATCAGGATTTAACAAAACATCCCTAATTAGTCCATGATTGGGACTTGATTCTAGAGAATTAGACATTTCCAGAATTGCTATTGACCGCCTTACCTCTTTGACAGCCATGTCTTTCAGACCATGCCCCGCCCAGACAGCCCCTGCAGCAACTACGGCCGCAGCAAACCATCGCATTATGTCTTGATTGACAAGGTCCCCCGGTTCAATAAGATGAAAAATTCCTAAGACAACCATTGCGGCTCCACACATTACCTCAACCCAGTCGTTCAGGTCAGGCTCGTCATCAAAGACTGCCAATCTCTCTTCGACCATGGAATCAATATCATCGCTCATGTATCTACGCAGTAATCGAAAGGTCTTATTGATGTCGGAGTCGAATTATCTAGCGTTGTCCTTTTGGACTATTGGCAACACACACGTTACATGGCAGACAAATCAATGTTGGTTAATGACTTGAATCTGCCCGATAAAGCACGCCAATTTTTCATCAATAAATGGGGGATAGAAAGACTTCACCCGCCTCAAATAGAATCAATGGAGCCAATTTTTTCTGGTAACAATGCGCTAATCGCCATACCAACTGCAAGCGGCAAATCGTTGATTGCCTATATTGCTATATTGCGTCGTCTATTACTAGAAGACGTAGGCTCCAGAGCGGTTTACATCGTCCCACTAAAAGCCCTAGCAACTGAAAAATTCGAAGAATTATCGCAATTAGGAAAAGCCCTCAATCTGACAATTGGTTTGGGTATTGGTGACTCAACATCTGAGGCGAAGAAGATAAACGATTGCGACATATTGGTATGCACATCTGAAAAATTAGATTCTATAATCAGAAATAGATCAGAAGTAATGTCAAATGTGTCAATAATAGTAGCAGATGAATTTCACTTGCTCAATGATGTTGCGCGAGGTCCAACCCTTGAGATTAATCTTACAAAATTGCGCTATTTAAAACCAAATGCACAGATAATTGCATTATCTGCAACTGTTGGAAATTGTCAAGATTTGGCTGATTGGTTGAACGCCGATTTAATTATGTCAGATTGGCGCCCAGTTGCTTTAGAGTATAGCACTTTTCACGACCTACACCTCGAACCCAGACTAGTTCAATCGTCCGCATTATCTTCCGAGCCCAGCGAGTTGAAACCTCCTCGAGATTTGACAGGGCCAAAATCTCATCCCACATGGGTTGCATTAAACGATTCAATAGAGGAAGACGGGCAATTATTGATTTTCGTCGGAACCCGGAAAAGCGCAGAATCAGAAGCGCTTAAGTTGGCAAAAAGAGTAGTTAAGAAATTGACTAAAACAAATCCGCAAAGGCTGCATGATTTAAACGCATTAGCCCTATCTATAGAGGACGGTAGACAGTCAGCGATGGCAGATAAGTTGGTTGAATGCTTGAAAGGTGGCACAGCATTTCATCATGCAGGACTAACTCATAAGCAAAGAAAGGCAATAGAGAAGGCATTCAAAGATGGCACAATTTTTTGTCTAACGGCAACTCCAACGCTAGCAGCAGGGGTAAATTTACCGGCAAGGCGAGTTTTGGTTCGAGATATCAAGCGGTGGGATGATGGTATGAGTAGACCATTACCCGTAATGGAAATTAGACAAATGCTTGGCAGAGCGGGTAGGCCTAAGTATGATGATTATGGGGAAGCTTGGATCCTGTGCAAGGGTACGGATGGTTGGGAAGTTGCAGATTTAGTTAGTGAAAAGTACTTTTTTGGTGATGTGGAACCTATAATTTCTAAACTAGCTGGAGAACCAGCTCTCAGAACTCATATTTTGTCAATAATATCTACCGGAGGCATCAACCATCGAGGGGAAATAGGAGATTTTCTCGAATCAACATTCCTAGGCCACTCGACACCAAAGCATATTTTGACTGAAAAGATAGACCAAACCTTAGACTGGTTGATAGATGAACGTTTTATTCGCAAACTCGGTATCGATGACGAGTATATCGCCAAGCGAGCCGACGACCAAATTAATGAAGATGATGACTGGGATGACAATATTCCAATTTGGGCCAGTACTGCGCAAAATATCGCTGGCGTTGAAATTTTGGAAA
The DNA here is from genome assembly GCA_964412625.1 of uncultured Candidatus Poseidoniales archaeon. Taxonomy (GTDB): domain Archaea; phylum Thermoplasmatota; class Poseidoniia; order Poseidoniales; family Poseidoniaceae; genus MGIIa-L1. The sequence goes on along the minus strand of CAYPPO010000003.1, from coordinate 27,139 downwards.
ATAACAAAGCAGAACTACAATCACGTAAATCCGCTTACACAAAACCTACTTTTGGCTTTTCCATTGCGACTAACCTAGCCAATACAGGTGCTTGGGAGCCAAAATTAAACTCGAATTCACCAGGGATGAAATACGAATCAACAACAATGGGCGAGAGAATCACTCAACTGTATCTTGATCCATTATCAGCTTCTCTGATTAGGACTGGGTTACGAAGAGCGGTTAGAAGGATTGTCAAAGAAATTGGGCCTGTTACTAATTTTGGCTTGCTGCATCTTGCGACATCAACACCTGATTTTACCTCGCTTTGGGCTAAGAATTCAGAAATGGATACTAACTCAAATTTGTGGATAAAGACAAATGCTGTTGAGGAAGAATTACTATGTGATTCAAGTTATGATGAAATGTTACTAAGTAATGTTAAATCCGCATGGATGATTGAAATGTGGACTGATGAAGACAATATTCGTTCTATAGAGAAAGAATTAGATGTAAATCCGGGTGATATACACTATCGAGTTGACCTAATGGAATGGTTAATTTATGCCTCAAAAGAAATAATTCTGGCCGATGACGTTTTTTCCGAAGAACACATGAATCAAATCGCCGAGATAGTGAAACTGCTTGATATTTTACGACTAAGAGTGAGACACGGCTGTAAGCAAGATTTACTCTCATTAGTTAACATTCCAAATGTTGGGAGAATGCGGGCAAGAGAATTATCTACCAAGGGAATAAGAAACCCTGTAGACGTTGCAAATATGACGCAAACACAAAAATCCGAAATATTGAGAATGCGAGGATGGGGTCCACAATTATTGGATAAAATAACGTTTGAGGTAAGTAAAGTTCTGAAAAAATCGGGTATATCAGTTACTAAGCAAAGGCAGGACGACATTCCACTAGATAGCGAAAAAGAAACGGATTATTGAAAAACTAACTCCTTTACCCCGATATATGGAGATGCCATTATTCCCATGTTTTATGGTTGACATCTCGGACTGTGGAGAAGATTTGATAGGTGATTTTATACAGCAAAGACCAAACAAAAATTGGTTATTATTGGCAGATTATGCAGCCCTAACCAATCATCAACTGTGGACAGCATGGCTATTATCACAACGGGCATTTGCTAACGGTAAGGCACTTGCACGTTCATTAGATGCAGAATTTCTACGATATATTGCTGGAACTCACCATGTATCTGAAGCGTTCAAGAAAGCTGGAATACAGAAAAGTCACGACAAGGCATGGCTAGTAAATCTACCAGAATATGAGATCAAGGAAGGTGAAATGTACCCAGTCATTGATATGAAGCATAGCAAGGATAGCTTTGTTGAAATTTCAGCAAAGTTAGGACTCCAGCCAATTGATGGCTCGCCAAATATTACTCATCAAGGGTTAGAGAAGTTAGGCATTGAAGTGGCAGATTTTGAAGATAGTGTAGAAGATATCATTATTGGTTTTACCATCTCAACAGATTTAAATTCTTAATCAATTTAAAGAAGCATTCAAACACCATCATTTATTGGACTACGATATGGTGATTGCCCAATCTCCCCATGACAATAGTAAAGATGCTAGTGGAAGATATTTAGAAGTTGACAGGATTAGGAAGAGTTTAGATAAAGTTAGTAAAAATGGCGCTACTTACGCCGAAGTGAGACTTGTTGCCTACACAGACTACTCTGTAGCAATGAGGGATGGGAAACTAGAGAAGGCTATACCGGGTCAAGAGATTGGTGCAACAATCCGAGTGTTAGCTGATGGAGCCTGGGGAGTCCATTCTACCACAGACATTGCTTCCATCGAGCAGCAGATGAATCCGACTCTAAAATTAGCCCGGTCTGTTGCTGCCAGACGTTCTCCGAAAGATAAACCAATCAGCTTGGCCGAAGTTCCAATTATCGAAGACACGATTCACTGGAGACCAGATAAGGATGTAAGGAATACTGAATTAAATGAGAGATTGGAACATATGAAACTTTTCACCAGTTCTGCCTCAGGACACGATAATGTTGTTTCAGTTAATTGTGGCTGGCATGATGAACATATTCACACCGAATTTTTGAGCACTGAGGGTATGAACCGGACTTGGAGTTTTCAAAGGTCATTGATTAATGGTATGGTAACGGCCAGAGATGGTTCAGAAGTTGTGTCATACCGAACAAGGTTTGGTGGCGAGGGAGGTCTGGAATTAATCGAATCCTGTGACATCAACGAACTTGGCAGCAATGCCAAAGTGTCCGCTCTGAGATTACTAAAAGCAAAAAGAGCACCATCTGGCAAGATGCCGTTGATTGCTGATCGAGACCTAACCGGCGTGTATATTCATGAGGCATTAGGTCATCCTTGCGAAGCAGACTTAGTTGCAGCAGGTGATTCATGCTTAGATGGTAAACTTGGAGAAAAGATAGGCAGTGACATTGTTACGGTAGTTGATGACCCTACCATTCGCGGTGGTTTTGGGGCGCATCCGGTGGATGATGAAGGACTCGACACCACTGAGAAGTGTTTAATTAAAAATGGCATCTTAACAGAATACTTGAATCACCGAGAAACTGCAGAACACTTTGGCCTCAAACCTAATGCAGGTGCAAGAGCCCAGGATGGATTACATCATCCGTTAGTCAGGATGTCAAATACCTTGATTCACGGAGGCACCCATAAAGACCTAGACGAACTTGTTGAAGATGTAGATTATGGTGTTTATGCTTGTGGCTCTAGAGGCGGTCAGGTGGACACAGGCAGGGGTTCATTCCAATTTGCAGCTCAGGAGGCTTGGCTGATTGAAAATGGCGAGATAACTTCCCCACTAAAGGATGTCAGCGTCAGTGGTTTAACACTGGAAATTCTCAAACATGTTAATGGTTTAACAAAAGAATCAAAACTCGCCGCACCCGGATATTGTGGAAAAGGTCAAACGGTTCCCGTTGGAGATGGCGGGCCAATTATGAGAATAAGTGAAGCATTGGTGGGATAATATTGCTGCCTGTTGATGCATTAGACCGACTTCAAGCCGGATGCAAATCGATCGGTGACAGATGCCAATCTCTTGGAGTTTCTAGTTGGGAGGTTGTTGCCAGTCAATCCTATGGTCACCAAATCGACATTGAAGGTGGGAAAATTTCTCTCGCCGCAGGAGGTGGCGAAGGTGGATTTGGAGTAAGAGTAATTGAGGATGGCAAGTTTGGTTTTGCATACTTGGTAGATGTCAAATCAGCGGATAAAGCGATAACAAGTGCGCTGTCAATTGCGAGAATGTCTCCATCAATTGACGGATTCGTGTTGCCGTCAGAACAACCATCAAATGAAGTCTCAGGACTCTATGACAAATCTATAGTCGAAATGGATTCAGAGAGTTTACTTACCCAGGCCGATTTAATCATTTCAGAAGTTGCCTCGTTAGATAATCGGGCAGTGGTTACCGGTGGCGGCATTGGCGTTAGCGCAAGTGCTAGTGCAATCTTGACCAGCGAAGGCATTGAATCTGGGGGTATAACTACATCTCATGGAGTTGGTGTTCAAGTTTCTATAGAGGAAAATGGTCAGTTAACTAGTTCATGGCAAAGCAATTCTTCGCGCCAGAAATTAGCAGAAATACCAAGTTGTATATCTCGTGCTGTTGAATGGGCGAAGCTAACAAGGGACCCGGTAAAAGTTGAATCTCTGGAAGACGAGTCTCCAGTGTTAATGACTAGTGAAGGTTTTTCACCGCTATTTTCTGTTGTTGTTCCAAACGCCGTCAAGGGAGAAAAATTAGCGAGATCAGAATCATTTTGGTCGAACAAAATGAATCAAGCAGTAATTTCCTCTGACCTCACCCTAATAGATGATGGAACCGTAAATGGTTGTCGCTCCTCAGGTTCAAGGGATGATGAAGGTGTACCAACCAGAAAAAATATTCTGATTCAGTCTGGTAAACTAATCGGCTCTTTGTGGTCTACTAGAGATGCAGCACAGCAGATTGCAGAAGGCAGAGTAACAGGTGCTGCCACGACAGGTTCAGCAGTAAGGTCTGGACATCAGTCACCACCAATTTCGGGATGTAGTAATTTATTTCTGTCGACAAATAGTAAAACCCATCAGTTCGACAACATGTTGGAACTAATGGGTGATGGATATGTAGTAAACAGTGTCATGGGTGCACATACAGCTAACCCTACAAGTGGTGATTTTTCGGTCACGACAAGTTCGATCCTTAGAGTAGAAAATGGTGAAATTATTGGTTCGGTAAAACAAGCAGGAATATCTGGGAATATGGCCAAAGCACTCTCAGAGAATGTAATACTTGGTGATGATATAAGACCTCAAGGGTCTTATTCATCGGGTACTATGTATGTTCCAAACGTATTACTTAATCACGGTTTGAGAGTAAATCCCGTGTGATTTTTGATAGGATAATTTATTTCCCGTCGACTTCGGTAAATAGATACAGGAGGAAAAGGGAGTGTATTGTCTTAACCAAACCACACGAGAGCCCGCACGTTTTCCAGCAATTGGAAAATATCGAACAAACGCATGTTGTAGAGGTGTTTTATTTGTCAGATGACAAGTATGAATCGCACATTAAAGCAGTTTTATCGGAGTGCCCTGATGCTAAAACCGATGAAATAAGGGCTGCTTTTGTAAAGTATGAGGAAGAGTTTTACATTCCGCCGCAGGATGCATTGAGATCGATAATTCGTAGGTTTCAAGGAGATAAAACCCCAACTAGCTCGAGTAATTCCGGTAATCAAACTACAAAACCAACAAAAAAGGTGAGTTCATTATCTGAACTCTCCGGTACTGACAGAGACATAGAAATTGAAGTTGAGGTTGTGTCGCACAATTTGCGAGAACAAACCATCAGAGGAGAACAAAAGCAGATTGCCTTCGGTATGATTGAAGATAACCCTTGGAACGAAGGCGGAAATAGAATTCGATGGGAATACAAAGATTGGGGTCCTAATTCTAACATTACTCCTGGTTCAGTAATTAGAATAGAGGGGGCTTCGGTGAATGAATATCAAGGAAAGATGTCATTAAACATTAACCAAGGTGCGAGAATTGCAGTGCTCAGAGAAGGTACTAGACCGGTTAATCAACCAGGTGAGCCAATAGATATTGATAATATTCCTAAAGACGGCTACATTTGCATAGTTGGTAGGGTCTTGTCATCGAGAGATGATCAAATTCATCGCAAAGATGGTTCTGGTTCTATAGACGTAGTTAGGGGCCGTATTGCTGACGAAACTGGAACAATTGGTTTCTTGTCGTGGGAACCATTCAATCACGAAGTTGGCAGTTTAATCAAGATTGACGGCGCTCAGGTTAAAACATTTAGAGATACTCCTGAGCTAAACTTCGGTAGAACCACCAAGATAGAGGCATATCATGACGCTAATTTTGCTGATGTCGAAAAACTAAATACTAACAGTATGAAAACCATATCACAATTAACCGATGGGTCTAGAGACGTTGAAGCAATCGTTCAAATTACTGAATGGCAAAAAAGAAGTTTCACCAAAGATGGCGAAGAAAGGTTTCTTTGGTCAGGGCAGATCGCAGATCCTACTGGTCGCTGTAGGATGAGTGCTTGGCAAGAGTTGCCCGTTACCGAAGGTGATTTACCGGTTACTGTCAAATTAAGCGGCGTTAGAGTTAGAGCATGGCAAGGAATCCCGGATATTACAGTAGATAAGGTTGAACAAGTTGAAATTCTTAAATCAACACCCTGGGACGAGGAAATAAACCTGAAAAATCACGTTGTAAGTATTGGTCTGAGTGAGGTAGTAAATTCTGCTAGCAGAGTTGGTATTTCTACTTCAGGTACGATAGTTAGCATAAGGGAAGATTCCGGAATAATCCAGCGTTGTGTAGATTGTCGAAGAGTATTAAGAGACGGCGAATGTAGCTCAGAGGCGTGCGTAGGCAAGATGGAATCTCAGCAAGATGTAAGACTGAGGTTGGTAATCGACAATGGTGAAGTAACTGCTTCCTTACTTATCAACAAAGATGCCGCTTTGGAGTTGTTAAATACCACTGAGGAGAAACTAGCCGCAGATATTGAGTCGGAGGGTAAAATGGAGTATGTTCAATCGCTGCGCGATTATCTTTTGGGAAGAGATATCGTCGTTCATGGGCGAACTATAGTAGACGACCAAGGAGCAATGATTTTATCGGAACATGCTGAATTGAAACCAGATGACGGAGCGATGCTGGCAACCGAAATAAGAGCACAATGGGGGGTCAACTAATGCAACCAATGAGGTCCGTAAAGCGCCAACCAGCTGTACATATGTTCGCCTCAGAATATGGCGAATCAACATTGTCTGAGAAAGGCTCTGGAGAATTTGACCCGTCTTTTGTAGTAACAAAACTCGGCTCAAGGGTAAATCGGGTAATCGTTGCGGGTTTACTTGAAAGGATTGAAGGTAGAGATGTTGCAAATGGCTCTGTAATCTATCAAGGACAATTAAGGGATCCCTCCGGAATAAATTATTTTTCAGTCGGTGATTATGTTTCTGATTCCGTCAAAGAGATGACTATACAATTAACAGCAAGAATAGAGTCGGGGGAGCCAATTTTGGTCCTAATGGTCGCAAAGACAAGACTTTACCAGACCGAGGAGGGTGCGATATACACATCCCTAAGGCCCGAAGAAATGTGTGTCATCGATGCGCAGAGATATGCCTCTTGGTTAGCTAAAACATCGCAATCTCTGATGGAGCGAATGTCAACATACATCACGAGTTTAGATTTTGAACCAAACAGTGAATCACTGTCTAAATCAGAAATGTCTGAGAGTCAAATATTAGGTTTAATTGCCTCGAGAAATCACTACGGTGATGTCGATTTGGAACATTATCGATTGAATGTGATGCAAGCTTTAGATATTGCAGAAGGTAAATTAGATGCAGCAACAAAACCAGCGCCCCAAAGGCTGCTGGTTGAAGATTCGGTTGAGGAAGATAGCAAATCTGATGATAAACCTGATTTAGAAGCAGCAATTGTAGATATAATCACAAAGTTGGATCAAGGCGATGGTGTAGAGTTTGAGACAATATTAGTCAATGCTGAAGCGAGAGGATTTCAACGCACGATAGCCGAGGAAAAATTGGAAGAATTATCTGATAATGGGACGGTTCATGAGCCTGCATTTGGTTGGTTTAGATTAGTCTAAACAAATTTATTCTCCCAACACATTCAAGTTCCCTATTGTCTGTGGTGTCAATAGGTGGAGCAATGGCTGGAATGGATTTTTTTATTCGCCCCGCAACCGGAACAAGTAGTTCAGACTGGATTCGAATACCAAATTCAGACATTAAGGTAAGGTCTGCAAGAAGAATCACTCGAACAATTGTCAGAGGTCAAGAAGGTGATAATCTACATGATGAGGGTTCAGAGTCAACCTTGTATACTGTCTCAGGTGAAATGAAGATTGATGAGTATAAGAAGATTCTAGCAATGTATCGGACCGGCCAACCTTGTATACATGATCCATTCGAAGAGAGAGATGTCAAAGTTGTATTTGCCTCTATGGAATATGATGGCTCAAATGAAATGTTTACTTTCGAATTTATTGAAGATATAGTTTGAGGGATAGTCTTGAGAAAATTGGATGAGAAAAAAGAAATTCTCTACGTAATCAGAACACTGGACGTACTTATGTCATCAGGCGTCGGTCTCGAAGCAGCCCTCCATACAATAGGAAAAGGTGGATATGGAATAATATCCAAAGATTTCTCCCAGATCATGGAAAAATTAGGCTCCGGCAAGTCTCGAGGACTTGAATTTGAAGTAAAAGCGATGATGAATAAAGCTGAATCAGAAGGCTACAGAAGATTATTGAACACCATGTATACCAATCTAACCCAGAATACCGATTTGGTGGAGACTCTCAGAAAACAAGGCAAGAGAATGGAAGAAGATAGAAATGAGTCAGTGAAAAAGTATATTGAAGATTTAGGTGGGGTACCAGAAACATTATTGTCAATTGGGATGATTGGACCAATTATTCTAGCGATTGTAGGTCTCGTCCCGCAAATACTCGGTGATGGTGCAGAAGCAATAATTGGTTCTATAGACCAAGGACTGATAAATTCAATAGTAAACGGTGGATTGATGTTTACCGTGGTTGGGATGATTTTAATAGGCTTAAAAGCACATACGAAAGATCCGGGGTTGTGACATGATTTTCGATTTTTTAGAGGCCTTCAATGACAACATGTTCGTGTTGTTTCTTTTTGTGATAGGCATTGCGTGCGCAGCTGGCGGGATACCACCGATAATCGAAAGAAATCGCCGTAGAAAAATCGAAAACCAACTTCCTGGACTGCTGGAGTCGTTGTCTGATGCAGTAGGCGCAGGCAGAGGTTTACAGGAGGCAATGCTTGAGCAGGGCAGGAATACACCGGGTGTTTTGGGCAAATTACTTACTGAAACATTAGAGAGCAGTCACGCGTCATCATTTGACGCTGCATTATCTGCATTTGCTTCTAAAACCCGATCATCGCAAGTACAACGGGTCGTAGTATTAATCGATACAGCCATTCAACAGGATGCACCTTTGCAAAATATATTGTCTGATTTAGCCATGGATTATGAGCGACTTAATGACTTAATGAACAAAAGAGAATCAGAACTTGCCGGGAGGGGTATTCTGATTATTATGTTTGTTTGTATCGGTTTACCAGTATTAATTGCCTTCATAGTTGGTTTGTTTGCCCCGGCAAAATCCGGCTTTCAAATTAATGAATTTAATTCGACATTCTCAAATTTCTTTGCTGTGGCCTCTGCAGTGGGTGCCCTGGTATCCGGAAGAATGATGGGTCGAATGAGAGATATGTTATGGTGGGTCCCATTTTGGATGTCAACATCGATGTTGCTATATTTGGGAGCAGTGAAAATGATTGGGGGATAATAAATGTCAGAGAAAATATTAGAGCAATATGGTAGAGTAACAATATACACAGAACCAAATCATCCATCGCCTATTTACCATGTTGATGGATCTATCGAACCTAACCCATACGGCGACTTAGCAGTTTTACTCGAAGATGATAATCTTGAGGAGGTTATGTATAACGGCGGAACTCAATGTGTTAAGGTTGCTCACAGGAATCATGGTATGTGCCGAACCAATGTTTGGATAGACGATGACAGTGGGATTCAAATTGCTAAAAATATTGCTTCATTTACCAATGTACCTCTTGGCGATGGGCCCGGGCTTGTACCAATCTTTGATGGAAGATTACCCGATGGTTCAAGAGTCAATGGAACAATACCTCCTGTTTCACCAGATGGTCCTACCTTAACTATTAGGAAATTTAGAGAGGACCCGCTAACCATGCTTGACTTGATCAAGTTTGGTACAGTAAACTCAAGGCTTGCAGCCATGATGTGGGTGTGGATAGAAGGACTAGATAGCCGTCCAGCAAACTTTGTTATCGCCGGTGGCACAGGTTCAGGTAAAACAACAACGCTAAATTGTCTCGGCATGTATATTCCCTGGCATAGACGACTATTAACAGTGGAAGATACTGCAGAATTGCAAGTGTATCACGACCACTGGTTGCGAATGGAAACACGTCGAGAAAGACCGGACGGAACTCCTGAGGTCGACATGAATGATTGTCTAAAGTCAAGTTTGAGAATGCGCCCAGATAGGATAATTGTTGGTGAGGTTAGAGGTCCAGAAGCTGCTACTTTACTTACCGCTATGAACACCGGACACGATGGTTCGTTTGGTTCGCTCCACGCAAATACGGCCCAAGAGACTGTGACCAGGATGATAAATCCACCAATGTTAGTACCACCAATAATGCTGACAGGCTTAGATTTGATTATTATTCAGGCTAGGTTGCATGTTAATGGCAAAACCGCTAGAAAGATTACTGAAGTTGCTGAAATTGCCGGTATGGAAGGAACCAAACCACGTTTGAACGTTATTTGGAAGTATAACCCAGCGAATGATCGAATTGAGGAAACAGGAATTCCATCTAAAATGCGAGAAACGATATGCCAAGCAGCGGGTATAACTCCAGATGTCTTTGAAAAGCACGTGAATCAAAGAGAAAAGATTCTGCAAGACTTGGTAAACAGAGATATACGTGATATACAAACAGTAACTCAAGTTATTCAAAATTTCTACGCAACCAGATAATTTAGCCTCGTAGTCGAGCTAAAATATCGTCGATGTGGCTAATTTTTTCTTTCACAGACTTGACTCTTTCACCAGCATCACTCAAATCTTTATCAGCTGCGATAATATCCTCACCGGTTTCTTCACTCTTTGGCTTAAAACTACTAGCAAGTGACTTAAGTTCAGTTATTATTGAATCAACCTCACTATCTGAAACTACAACTCCAGGTGCAATTTTAGGGATTTCTGATGGGGAAATGTAGCCTAATTCAGCACCAATAATTCCAGATGATGCTAGTATTTTTGGTCTCAAGTCTGGTGTATTGACTTCGTATCCTCTTGATTCAAGGAATCGAATTATTAGTGCCTGTTGCGATTCAGTAAATGTTCCTTCTGATGATTCCATCACAGTTTCAACTAATTGTTCAAATGCAATAATATTTTTTTCCAGCCTTGAGATAGTCCGTCTCTCTTCTGCGCTTAAGTGAACTGAGCCGTGATGTAGGATTTTCAACATACGATTTCTTCTGGCAACATTTGGATCTTGTAGTCCCTCGGCCTCAGACAACTCAATGTGGAGGTCAAACAATGCGTGCAATCTCCCGGAAATACTAGGAATTCGCAAATCAAGACCAATCGATTTTGCAATTTCCTCGAAAGCCATTCTCGCTTTAACCAAATCACCATTATGTAAATCAATAGTGTTGGACAATTGATCTCTTAGTGAACTTCTAGAATTTTCAAACTCTCTGATTGCTTCACGCTCAGACCAGGAGTTTGGCATAGTATTAATTGCATCCTTTTCTGATTCTATCTTGAACTCTAGTTTCATTACTAAGTCTGCTAAGTAAGCACGTACTGACTTTACTTCTACTGGCAAACCATGATTACTTAAACTAGAGATGAATAATTCAAAATCTTCGCTGTTCGAAGTCGAGCTTACGGTCAGGAAATCTCTGGCTGCAGATTCTATTTCTGCTATCCTAGACTCAACCTCAATAATAGCGGCTTCCCTTTCTAGGGTGTCAATATCATTTTCTGGAATTATGCTTGGAGCGGTTTGAATCATTTCTGGAGTTGGTTCATCTTTCTGTTGTTCGCTGTGAACATTTTTCAGCGCCTCATCTATGGTGTTGGATACATCAACTCTGGAGGTATCCAGACCCTCAGTTGCTAGGTTATTTCGCAATTCCGATTCATCTTCAAAACTCCAACCTTCAGGATGTTCGGCAATGAATTTTTCTACCGAATCATGTATGTTTGTTGAGCTATATTCTTCATCATCAGACGGGTAAGGAATTGTGATTTTTGATTTAGCATTATCATTTTTCCGTTTGAGTGATTTCTTCACTTTACCCCAGGATCCCTGTTGTGAGGCTAAAACTCCCGCTACTCTGACCAGTAAGGTTTGCTTATCACCAGTAAGGGGCAGTTCAAGGGTCTTGCAGAGTGAATGTATTTCCTGCTTGTTCATTTTGTCGAGATTTTCCGCAGTAAGTTGCTTCGGGTCTTCGTACAAGTGCAAATATAATCGCTGACGACGTTCTCTAATGGAGCCTGATTTCTTTAATCCAAAGACTCCCAATATTTCTCCGAGATGTTTGTTTTTCAGTGATCTAATATTTTCTTTTGATAAATCCCACTCACCTAAAATTAGATTTTTTATCAATCTCGCTCTAACAACTTCCACGGGGCCATTCTTAGGTAAATCGCTGACTGATGCTATTTCTTTCAAGCGGTCAAATTTGGCTTGGTATAACTCGCAAAGAAGGTCTACCTTGTCAGTCATCCTACCACCTTGATTGATATGCGTACAAAGCAGTATATGTGGTTTCGCTATCATGAGTGAGTTTTTTTTTGGTTTTCGAAGTAATTTTCAACTTCCGCAAAGGTATTGTATGTTCGCCACTTAAGCAAACACAGAGGCACAGTGGTGATCGCCATGAGTAGGAGCTATAAATCGGCGAAAAGTGCTCTAAGAGACATAAATTCGTTAGCTGACTCCTTATCGGAAACAGTAAAAAATGATTTCAAGAAGAACCTTAGTGGACTGGAAGAAGCATTACAACAGAGAATATCTGAAGCAGAGAAGGCAATTCTAGAGTCATCAAAGGCAAGAGAGGCGATGGCGGCAGGCATTGGAAGCATGAAGAAAACGGTCGAAAAAGCTCAAAGGAAATTCTCAAAAACTAACAATTTAGAAGAATTACGATTGACAATGGTAGAATTATTTGGTGATATAAATCGCCTAAAAAAGGCTAATGAAAGAATTTCTGATGATATATCGCTTGTATTACACCCAAATATGTCTGCAGTTGAAGCAATCGAAAGGTTTGCTTCTGACTTACAAAGATTCGCTGGTACTTGGGAGAGAATGGCAAGAGATATTGATCAATCAATCACTGACTTGTGTGACGATCAAACGCCATCGGAATTAGTAGACTTAGAGAATTATATTTCAAATCAAGGATTTGATAAGTTGGTTGACCATAAAACCAATGCAGAATCAGAATAACCTACAATTTCAGAAGGCCAGGTTTAGCAGCATTGTATTCGTCTGGCAATCCACTAATCACTCGCTTTAATTCCTCATGTTCTTGCTGGAGTAAATCAACTAAAAATTTAATTTCAGTGATAAAGACATTTTTACCTCGGTCAAATTTGTTTTCTAGGATCTGTTCAATGCGGACCATTTCAAGTGATACATTACTATTCTTCCCTAGAACCTCGAAATATATGCAGATGCGTGGACCTGCGGGGATTTCTCTGGAAGGATTCCATATTGTCCTGAGTTCCTGCTTTTGTTTCAATGAGGTTCTAGGTTTCCTCTTGCCCCTAGTTAGCCCTGCTCCATAGAAACTTGGTATAAGATAAAATTCTCCAGTTTTCAACGAATATGAATTATCAATTAATTTTGTATATTGCTTTAGAATTGTTGACAGTTTCTTTTGTTCAACGAACAGTCCTGAGATTTGTTTTAATTCATTACTCAATGACTCATAAATTGAATTTTCGACCTCATAACATAACTGGGCTGCAGTATCATTTAGATTGTTTATCATTGCAGTGGGAAAACCATTTCTTGAAACAAGGACGGTAAAACCTCCAAGTGGAGGGGGTATGAAAGAGAAGCGTTCAAATTCTTGTTCCGGATTCTCCCTTTGCATTCCCAATGTATGGCGCCTAACCCTAGATTTTATTTGTCTAAATTTGCCTCTAGAAATGACATAACCGTCAATTAAATTATTACTTCGTAAGTGTTCTAATATCTCAAGATTCTCTTCTGTGCTGCCGTTTTTTACACTGTAATCTAATGACTCTAATGCTATGATATCTTCAAAACAATAAACTGAAAGATCCTTACGCATTCTGAGTAGTTGTCTTTTGATTAATTCCACTTCACAAACAACTTTTGCTCCATAAGGCAAGTATTCTGGTTTATCGTCTGACACTAAAACCCATGTTGGCTCTCTCCTAGGTAAAAATGCAGAAATCTTAAGACCTTCAACATCCATAGTTTTCCATTGTTCAATACTCATAGCAAGTAAATCAGCAGTTCCTAACTTTAGGGTTTCAATTGCTACTTCCATGTGTGGTAGTTCAGTCATCTTAAAGTTGAATGAATCACGATTTTTGACGATTACATTTTCGACTTGAGGCCGCACTCCGTCATAGTTTGATGGAGTAGTCAACACCTCTAATCTAGGCTTTTCTTCCATCTCTACAACCTCGGCTCGGATTGCTCCGAACGGTTTGTGGGCGTAGACCATTGGTTAAGAAGGACACCCTATGTGGGTGTAACATGGCGCAGATTAAACCATCCGTCCATGATGGCCTAGAACATCTCCGTCAGCAGATAGATACAGCTTTGGAAGAGATGATTGCTGCTAGGATTGATTCGGGAGAGGTTGTTGAATTATCCGGCAGAGTTCTTCTAGCAGGTGGAAAGCGACTCAGACCAATAATGATGTGCTTATCATACGAGATAGCAGGAGGTCAAGACTTGTCAAAAATTATGCCATTAGCAATGGCCTTTGAATTCCTTCATACAGCAACTTTAGTACACGATGATATCAATGACGGGGCTACTCACAGGCGGGGCATTCCAACAATACATGAAACATCTGGTTTATCAAAAGCGATAATTGCCGGAGACTGGTTATTCGTCCAAGGTTATGCCTTGGGTGGTCAATACAACCAAGACATAGTCTCTAATATTGCCAACTGTTGTTCAAGTATTGCTGTGTCAGAATTCTCGCAAATAGACCACATCCAAAATTTGAAGACCTCTCCTGAAGACTACATTAGTATCGTTAAGGGTAAGACTGCAGGTCCATTTGCCTCGGGTTGCCGTAGTGCCGGCATAGTTGCTGAAGCAAGTACTGAACAACTGCATGCTTTGGAAGAATTTGGCAACGAAATAGGAATTGCTTACCAATTAGTCGACGATCTACTAGACCTCATCGGCGATGACAAAATCGGCAAACCACGTGGAACAGATGTTCACGAAGGAAAGATGACTTTGCCGTTAATCCATTCCTTGACCCTGTCTCACGGTAAAGATAGGGAGAGATTGGCAGAAATAATCAATAATTTTAGTGATGATTTATTTGATGAATTAATCACATTGCTGGAAAAATCTGATAGTTTCAATTATACCAAGATACTAATCAACAATCATTTTGAAAGAGCAATAAATCATCTTAGTATATTTCCAAATTCCAACGCCAAGTCGTTGCTAGAAAATGTTGCAGAATATGCGACAACTCGAAAATTGTAAAATTATAATTTGGCCTTAATTGTATATTATTTTACATAAACAGCCGGTTGATTCAAGTTAGATGATGCACAGGGTCAAGCATGGAGAATAAGTGTAACCGAGGCTGTGAAGCGGTCAGCCCGGTTATTGCCACAGTTCTACTATTAGCAATTACTGTTATGCTTTCAAGCATGGTGTTTGTAATGATGCAGGGTGCGATTAACTCTGTAGAAAAAGCCGATCCAGAGATGTCCGTCAGTGTCAAAGGTCTAGACAATGGATTTCACGTGGTGAGAATAACCAACCTCGATCAATCCTTAGATCCGGCACGTCTGGAATATCAGATATACAGTGAGGATGATTTGAATTCCAAAGAGCATAGTGGATTTGTTGATGACCCAGATGTCTACGGAGTGGTTGGTTCAAATGTGTCATTCCATGACCGAGATGCAGGTTATTCAGTTACTCAAGGAGATTATTTCGTTATCGATTCAGAGACTATCGGTTCAAAGGATGGCACTTGGAGTATGAAACTTATCGACCAAAGTTCTAATCGTTTACTGTTTGATGTAAAGTTGATTCTTATCGAGGATTAACCACCGATGAAATGCATTTGAACAGGCCTTGAATTAGCCGCAATGTTTTGACGAATTTCTGAATATCGATCCTCACGTTTTCCCCATACTGCCGCTATCGCATCGGTCAAATCATCCGAGTCAGCGCCCATTTTTATTAGTGACATTAAGTCGTGACCATGCTCTGAAAAGAGACATGTGTATATGCTACCATTTGCCGAAATCCTTGCTCTAGTGCATGATTTGCAGAATGGCTTTGAGATTGATTCAATGAATCCAATTTGGTAACCATCATCGAAACACCAACGATTTGCCACTTCGCCATATTGTGCATCATTTACCGGAGTAAGTCGGCCGAACGCCTGTTCGATGATTTCTCTAATTTCGTCTCCAAAAACCACTTGATTAGCATTCCAATTTTGTGTTCCACCAACATCCATATATTCAATGAATCTTACAACAACTCTCATTCTATAGAATAATTCAACAAGCGGAATAATTTGATCCTCATTAAAGTGTTTGATTATTACCGTGTTAATTTTTATTTTTAATCCAGCATTTTGTGCGGCGATTATCCCATCGATGATCTTTTTTGAGGATACATTCGAGTTGGATATTTCTCTGATTAATTGGTCGTCAATTGCATCAATGCTGACGGTCACTCTGTTTAATCCAGATTTTGCCAATTCATCAGCATACTTACTTAGTAGACTACCGTTCGTAGTCATAGCAATATCAAGGTTCGGATCACATTCTCTTATCATGGAAATAAGTTTACATATGTCCTTTCTTAGTAACGGTTCACCACCAGTTATTCTTACCTTTTGCAGTCCTAGACTTAGCATTGATTTGACGATTAAAGTAATATCTTCAAAGCTCAATATTTCGCTGCGTGGTAAAAATTCATGATTACTCGGGAATTGGTCAGGAGGCATACAGTAATTACAACGGAAGTTACAACGATCGGTAATAGAGATGCGTAAATCTTTGAGAGGTCTACCAAGGGAGTCCTCCGACATGCCTTTTCTAATTGTTTGAAGTTATTCAACTGTTTTACAAGCATTGATGATAAATGAGTTATAGGAACGGGTGTGACTGATTATCAAAGCGGGTCGATAACCAGGTCGTTCAATGAATTGCAACATATTCCTAAACTTGAGTTCCAGTCATTGGACTATGCTTTGCCACCATCGAAAAGTCATATGATTAGAGTGCTAGCATTATCCGCAATAAATCACGGAGTGTGCAAAATTAGGTATTCTGGGGTTTTGGGCGAGGATATCAAATCAATGATTAATTCAATTCAATCGATTGGCGTCAAAATCACCATACAACATAACAAATACGAAACTGCTGTACTGATAAACGGAGTCGGTAGCGATGGCTTCTCAGCCAGCGAATCAGCCGTCGTTAATTGTGGAAATTCAGGCACTGCGCTTAGAATTGTTATGGGATTAGTATCATCAATGAATAACAAAGTAACCATAGTTGGAGATGAATCCCTGTCAAGTAGGGACAATGAATCAATGATTAATTCACTGTTAGATGCAAACGTATCTGTTGAGAAGAATTCTAATAATAATCTTCCAATTAATATTCAAGGGCCTTGGTTTAACGGAAGTGAGATTGACAAGGTAATTACCTTGGACTGTACTAATTCAAGCCAACCGCTTACCTCATGGATGATATCTAGTTCGTTATTCCCGTGTAATGTAGATCTGAAAATTGTTGGAACCCGTGTCTCAAACCGCCATTATTTGTTAACAAAAGAATTGTGCAATAAATACGGTGCGGCTATTTCTGAAACAGACTCTGGTTATCGTTTGAATCAATGGAAGGTCTCTTTACCCAATGAGATAGTTATACCAGGCGATTCATCAATGGCCAGTTTTGCAATTTTATTAACTAAATTGCATTCTTGTAAAATACTGTTATCTAACTGGCCAAATATCAATGACGCATTGGGCAATGAAATATTGTTTGATTCCTCAGATAACCTAGGAATAAGCTGGCAAAATGACCTAATAATGAACTTAAATGAAGGGAAATTTGCAAATTATGATCTGACCGATTGTAGTGATTTGATAACTCCTTTAGCAGCAATATTAGCTCTTGGTAGCGGGGGAAAAATTACCGGAATATCACATACAGTGTTTAAGGAGAGCAATAGAATAAAACGCACTGTAGAATTAATGGCTAGCTTTGGACTGGAAGCAATTTTTTCAGATCAAAAAATAACCATCAAAGGCGGTCAGAAATTAACTAAACCGCATTCAAAAGTAGATTGCCATAATGATCATAGATTGTTTATGACCGCAGCAATTTTGTTGACTAAATGCGGTGGAGATTTGATTGGTAAAGGCTTACATTCTGTTGCGGATGTTGACTTCTTGAATCGTCTTGGAATTGAGTAAAATCTTATCCATGACGGCCAAAATGATGGTCTAACGAATCTATGTCTATCCTTAACGCAGTAGGTCTACCATGGACACAAGCCCAAGGGTTTGGTATCTTTCTCATATCTTCGACTAGTCTACGCATTTCAGAAATTGACAATCTTTCATTTGCTTTTACTGCACCACGACAAGCATTCATGAATGCCATGTGATCCCTGAGATTTTCAATTGTTTCAAGTGGGGCTCCATCCTCAGATAAATCTTGTAATAAGTCTTTGAAAATCTGTTCAATATCTTGGCCACTGATAAATAATGGGTGAGATAGTAAAGTTACAGATGCATCATTAATTAAAATGTTGAAACCCATCATAGAGAGTTGTTCTATAGACCCACTGACAATCTGCATTTGAACAGGATTTACCATTATCTCAATAGGTGAAATTAAATTTTGAGCAACCCACTCATGCTTGGACTGTTTTAGTCTTTCATATCTTACTCTTTCATGCAAAGCATGCTGATCAATCAACAACAATTCTTCGTCAGATTGAACGATTATGTAAGAGTCTGCAAACTGAGCCAAAGGCTCCATGATGCCCAGTGAATTTTCTTCACCCTGTAACCTTTCTTCTTCAAGAGGTGAGGTAGAGATACCGTTGTGAGAATGTCTGTGTAAATCTCTCTCGGCACTAGAAAGCGCTGGTGAAATGGGTTTTTTTGGCAACCCAGGCAGCGTTTCTTGGGGTGTTTCAGCGCGTGAAATAGGGCGTAATTTTGGGGCATCTATTGGTTCTTGAGCCTTTATTCCGGTTAAATTCAATTGTGTTCCGGCCGCCAATGCCCATGCGGGGGCGGCGGATTGTTGGATATTGTTTTGATTCTGATGTTTGCTGCCCTCTTGAGAATCATTGACTAGGGACTCTTGAATTGGCTTAACATTTGAATTTAGAGATGACAATCCAATGATACTACCATCAGCCTCAGGCTCGGTAGCCACTCTTTCTAGGGTGTAAGCAATTGCTCTTTCTAATCTCTCTAAAACTCTCCAAGAATGCTTCAATCTAACTTCTCGCTTGGTGGGGTGAACGTTTACGTCCACTTCGGATGCAGGGATCGTCAATGAAAGGACTGCAATGGGATGCCTACCCTGCATTAATCTAGTTTTGTAGCCTCTTCTGATTGCTTGATGAAAAGGACCGGACGCAACTGGTCGATCGTTAATCAAAACGTATACCTCATCGCCCTTACCTCGAGTAATATCAGGTGTACTTATCCAACCAGACCAAGTTTCAGTACCCGGAACATCTGAATCTTGACCGGGAGTGTTTAATTCAATTAATTGAGATGCTTGTCCACCCAGAATATCATACAATCGATCAGGTGTTGTAGTTGAGACAGGGATATTCAAAATTGTTTTTTCATCTGAAATCAGTTTGAAACCTACATTATTGTTTGCAATAGCATGAGATATCATAACATCTACTATCTTGGCGTTTTCAGTTGCTGGCCTTCTTTGAAAAGATAATCTAGCTGGAGTGTTTTTGAAAATATTTCTAACTGATATCATGGTGCCATATGACATTCCGTATGATTCTAAATTGCCTTTTCTGCCAAAGTTTACTGTTATGCTAGTGCCCTCTCCATCCCGGGTTTTACTCGCTACTGTTAACTCAGAAACCATTCCAATGCTGGCTAATGCTTCACCCCGAAAGCCCATGGTGTAAATCTCATTTAAATCATTAAAATTAGTTAATTTTGATGTGGCGTGTCTGTCTACCGACAGGTGTATGTCATCACTGTTAATTCCTGTTCCATTATCAGTAACTACAATCGAATCGAAGCCTCCTCTTTCAATGACAACTTCGATAAGTGTTGATCCCGCATCTAAACTATTCTCAACTAACTCCTTTACTACTTGAGCAGGCCGTTCGACAACTTCACCTGCGGCAATGTGACCTATAGTTTCATCATCTAATTGTTGTATTCTGTCGGCTTTACTCATCAGAATCCCCCATCAATGATTTAGCTTGATACAAAGCGTCTATTGCCTGTTTTGGTGACATTTCATCTAATTTAAGATTGGTTATGAAATTATATAATTCAGACTCCTCGAGTGATGTAACTATTTCCTTACTTTCCCTGCCTGCTAATGACGCGGCTGCGAAATAACTCATCAAACTTGTTTGTCCGATATCTCTAGCGATCGGTGATCCAGATTCTCCCGCTTTGGCACCATAAGCTTGTTTTTCCAAGAATTGTAGCAGGTCTGTTGCCCTTTCAACCACACTTCGAGGAAGTCCCGCCAAAGCAGCAACTTGTATTCCATACGAATCATCGCAGGGACCGTCAGCAATCGTGTGCAAGAATTTCAATTTTCCATCCACTTGGGAAACTTGGACATGGACATTCTTTAGCGACTCAATATCTGCTTCAAGACCAACAAGTTGATGATAATGTGTGGCAAATAAAGTTCTTGAATCTATTCTTCTACATATGTCTTCAGTGACAGACCATGCGATTGATAGCCCATCAAAGGTAGAGGTTCCTCTACCTATTTCGTCTAATAATACCAGTGAATTGTTGGTGGCTTTCCTAAGTATGTGTGCTACCTCAATCATTTCCATCATAAAAGTAGACCGCCCTCTCTTAAGATCATCACTTGCTCCTACTCTCGTGAATATTCGATCTACTAACCCTAGTTTTGCACTATCGGCAGGAACATAACTTCCCGATTGAGCAAGTATGGAAATTAATGCTGCAGTTCTTAGATATGTCGATTTGCCTCCCATATTGGGGCCAGTTATTAACAAAAACCTATTTTTTTTACCCATTGAGATGTCATTGGCAACAAATCCGGGGACTTGTTCTAGAACTGGATGTCTAGATTGTTTTATTTGAATTATAGAATCAGTAACCATACTTGGTTTACTCCAATTTCTCTTGCGGGCAACTGTAGCAAAGCACTGGAGGACATCGATTGCTGCAACTTTACCAGCAATAGTTGCTAACATTGCGGAGTTTTCTCGACACAAATCTCTTAAATCTTGGAATAGAGAGTATTCTATTTGTTTTATTTTTGAATCAGCAGTCATCAATAAGTCGTCTCTTGCAATAATTTCTTCGGTGGTAAATCTCGACCCGTTAGTCATTTGTTGTTTCCTAATCCATTCTTTTGGCACTTTTTCAATATGAGAATTAGTCACTTCGATAAACCAACCAATTTGACGATTTGATTTCACCTTTAACGACGGAATTTCCAACTGATTACGGAGCTTATTCTCAAGTTCTTTGAACCACTCATAACCTTTGGCGGAAACAACCCGTAAATTATCCAGCTCAGAATTCACTCCATTTCTTATCAAGCCGCCATCTCGCAAACTCAGTGGCAGTTCATCTTTTAGTGTCCTAAATATTTCTTCTGCCATGTCAGATAAACTAGCCAAATTATCACTCAAGTGTGAAATAAGCACGTCATCTGTTTCCGAACATATTTGCATAATTGCTGGCATTCTTTCTAGGGCAAGCGCAGTTGCTAAGAGATCTCTCGCATTACTTCTATTGTACGCAAGCTGAGTAGCTAGTCTTTCTAAATCCCTCAAACCAGTCAAATTTTGACGGAGTCTATCCAATCTCTTTGAGGATGACTTAAGATTTTTTACCGCATTGTGACGTAATTCTATTGCTTCGATTTGATACAATGGCTTGAGCAACCAAGTTTTCATTTGCCTTCGACCCATTGCAGTGCGACAATAATTCATACTCGAAATTAGACTGCCCTCATATTCACCGGAAAGTGTGCTAGTAATCTCGAGATTTTTGAGTGTTGTTTGGTCAACAACCAGGTGACTAGTATCTTCAACGATTTGCAAATCTCTAATTGGTATATCTTCTTTGAAGTGGACTTCTGCTAGATAATCTGCAGCAAAACCTGCTGCTTCAATTGATAATGGTGAATTGTCTAAATCGAGATGTCCCAAGTCAGCAACTTCTAGCATAGTTTCTAATCTTTCAATTCTACGCTTCCTATTGACATTGTGTTGAGAGATAACACAGCCGGATAAATTAGCGAAAATCGCGCACAAATCATCATTTTCCGCATCTTTAGGAGATATTACAATCTCTGCCGGATCCCATCTAAGTAACTCATCCTCAAGGCTGCTAAATCTAATGTCATCATCCCAAGTTGAAGCCCAAGATTCGCCGGTTGACGAGTCAATTATTGCCATGCTTAAGGACGATTTAGCCAAAACGATTGAACATAAAACAGAGCGTTCATTGGTAGAGAGTAGAGATTCCTCGTATAGGCTACCAGGCGTGTATATTCTAGTGACAACTCTCTCGAGTAATTTTGCCCCCTCTCTCAACTCTTGCTCTTGTTCGGCCACCGTGACTTTATAGCCAGATTTTAACATGATTTTGAGATTGTCTTCCAAAGCATGCCATGGGAAGCCCGCCATAGGGATTGGATTTTCTGCATTTTTGTCTCGAGAGGTAAGAGCTATTCCAAGAACTGGAGCGGCAATTTCAGCATCATCATGAAATAATTCGTAGAAATCACCCATTCGAAAGAATAGAATCGTGCCAGGATGTTCATGCTTAATTTCCATGAATTGATCCATCATAGTTCTCTTCGACAATTGAGTCACCACACACCGCAGGGTTTAGTGGTCACAGACCATAGCAAATGAAGGTTGTCTAGACATTTCATTAACAAGTTGTAATTCGGGGATTATTACTTTCTAAATTTGTCTAGAATGTTTACTGCCATTATTGAGAACATAATAAGTGAGACAATTATGAATGTTAGATTAATAAATCCACTGCCAGATTCTATAGAACCAACTGCTGTTGTGTCAAAAGTCAAGGTTTTTGAGTTCCCATTATCGTCGATACCATGCAAATATATCGTACTGCCATCAAAACCACTGGCTTCTATTTGCAGCGGAATCTTGTGTGGAAGTTCTTCAACATCCCATGAAGTTCCTACGAAACGTAAAACAGAAGTTGAATCCTTGCCGTTGAATAACCAAGCGCTATCACATTTGTCCGATAATCCAGCAACACTAGAGTAGTCTATATCATGAGTAGTGCCTGTGATGTGATTAAACAATACAGTCTCATGGGTTCCAGCAATTATTACATTGTCATGATTAAGTTCTATTGTTGAATGATATTCACCAAATACGCCTAGATTGATATTGTCAATCATCGGAGCTGTATGTCCACCGTCCCAAAGAATTGTTGCCCACACAGGTTTCATACCAGGAGCAGCGGGACTCTGATCTCCTGTTGTCACGGGTGTATTGTAAATTCCAGTCGCAATCCATTTCCCATTTGAAACATGAGATATCTTATCCCATCTAACATTTTCATTATTTGGCGTACTAGAACTGGTGATTCCAGTAGTATTTAACCCCCTTATTCCTTGCAAGTTGTCAATTTCTTGCGTTATCATTAGGTATCTGTCTGGATGATTCTCGGATTGTTCGATTTGCGATAGAGAAAAGTCATCCAAACCAAAGTTAATTTCAAAGTTATAGAGCGTTGAGTCCTTGATTAAGTAGGCATTATTTTCCCCATTAGCGATTAGCACACTATCATTGTCAACCAGGGTAATTCCAGAAATACTGTCGACATCTGTTTCTGAAGTTGAATCGATAATCACATTTAATTCTCCTGAGTTAAGGATGATATATTCATATCCGTCATTTGTATATGTAAGCATGAAAGAGTTGCTTTCATCAATATATTTTGCATCCATAACCCTGTAATCTGCGCCCAATTCATTATCAACTAAATCGACACCAGGTATGTGACTGGTTCCTTTGATAAAAATCGCTCCGACGATAATAAATACAAAGAATCCAGTGATGGCAATCCACTGATGCTCAGATTCTTGCTTCAGCATATTACGCCACATGAGAACTCCCCTCAAGTCGATGTTAGAATATCTAGCATTTTATTCTTGCAGAGGATGATTGAATTTTAACCTATTTCCACAAAACTAGTCATGCGGAGAAATCATAAAGGGAGCATCATTCGGTTGCATGCTTGGAGGTATCACATGGCACGTAAACCAGCATCAATGTATCGAAGATTGAAGGGTCCTGCATACACAAGACGCAAGTATATTGGCGGTGTACCTAACAACAGAATTCATCAATTCCATGTGGGAAACCGCCGTGCTGCGGAGACAGGAGAGTTTTCAGTAATTATTGAATTAACTGCAGATAACGATTGCCAAATTAGACACACTGCTCTGGAAGCTGCTCGTGTGATTTCCAATTCAACAATCAGAAAGATTGCCGGTGCTCAAGGCTACGCTCTTAGAGTACACACATATCCCCATCATATCTTGCGAGAAAATAAGCAAGCAACCGGTGCAGGTGCAGACCGTGTTTCCCAAGGAATGAGATGTGCATTCGGCAAGAATGTTGGTACCGCAGCAAGAGTCAGAAGAGGGCAGAGAGTTATTTCAATTCAAGTAAACCCTGAACACTACTTAACTGCTAGAGATGCACTCAGAAAAGCTAGCATGAAGTTTCCAACCCCTTGTAGTATCAAACTGATTAGTGGTCACGAACATCTGAAAGGTCTTATTTGATCGTGTATTTACGCAAATTATACTCCCTATTGGAGTGTAATTGAAAAACATGTTATACTTGACAAAATTTGAGGGGAGCATATGAGAATTGCAGTCTTGATTGAAGACCGCTGCAAGCCAAATAGCAATGCATATGATTACCTAAAAAAATGGGCGGGCTCCTGTGGCGGTGAATGCATACAAGTAATTGGTGATAAATGTAAGATACTAGAAAGTGCTTGCCCACCATGTATCGTTAGAGCCAAACACTGCCCAGACGATGCCGTGATAATCATAAATTTGCCAGCAGAATTAGAAACAGATATGGTGCATAGATATTCACTAAATGGTTTTAGATTGTTCAAATTACCGACACCATCCAAAGATAGCGTTGTGGGAATACTCGGTCCAAACGGTATGGGTAAATCTACTGCAATCAACGCACTATCCGGGCGCATGGTTCCTAATTTGGGAGATTATTCGAATAGCACTCCAGATTGGGAAAACATAATTGAAACTCTTCCAAGAGGCGAGTTGAGAGATTTTTTAATTGCTGTTAAAGAAGAAAAGATTACAATTGCCGTCAAACCGCAAAATGTCGATAAAATCCCTAAAAAAATCGACGGCACTGTTGGTGATTTATTGTCAAAAGTAGATCAGCGGGGTATCTTTGATGAAATTACTACCGATCTTGGACTAAATCATTTATTGGAGCGTAAACTAACACAATTATCAGGAGGAGAACTTCAAAGAATGGCTATTTGTGCGACACTGATGAAAGATGCCGACGTCTACTTTTTCGACGAACCCTCATCTTATCTCGATATTCATCAAAGAATGCGGATTGTAAAGATTATACAAAAGTTGGCAACTACCAAACGAGTAATAGTCATCGAGCACGATTTGGCGGTACTCGATGTTTTAGCCGATTTGGTTCACATAGTCTATGGCAAAAAAGGTGCGTTTGGCGTATTCACTCCTGCCAGAACAACTAGACAAGCAATAAATTCCTACCTCGACGGTTATCTCACCGAGCAGAATGTTAGGATTAGAAGTAAACCAATAAAATTCTTGCTTCATAGAGATAGAAATACCTCGGCAGGAAATCAAATCATATCTTGGGGTGGATTAGAGAAAAATCTCGGGAATTTCAGTTTTAGCACCGAGTCAGGAGCATTACACAGAGGCGAAGTAGTTGGAGTCGTGGGCCCCAACGGAACTGGCAAATCGACAATGATGAAGATACTTGCAGGGCTGCTTGAATATGATGATGGGTGGGTTGATAACAAACCTTCAGTATCTTACAAACCTCAACATATCGACGTTGATATGGATTGTAGCGTCCAACTATGGTTAGATAGTGAGATTGGTGCCAAGTGGCGCAGTGGAGAGTTTAATGTCAATGTGATAAAAGCTCTAGGAGTTGACCAACTATTGCCCAAACGCGTCAAAAAATTGTCTGGTGGAGAACGACAAGCGGTCTCAATCGCTATTTGCTTAGGCCGTGATGCAGATCTGTATTTGCTAGACGAACCATCTGCCCATCTTGATGCAAATGCGAGAATGGAAGCAGCAAAAGCTATTAGAAAAACCATGGAATCAAATGAAAAGTCTGCCTTGGTCATCGATCACGACGTTTATTTCATCGATATATTGAGTGACTCATTATTGGTTTTCGAAGGGGACGGTGGACACTATGGCAAGGCTACAGGGCCATACAGTCTAAGAGATGGTATGAACCGATTCTTGAAAGGAGTCAATATCACCTTCAGACGTGACCATGACTCCAAAAGGCCGAGGATAAACAAACTCGAGAGTCGGAAAGACCGGGAGCAGCAATCTTCCGGAGATTTCTACTCATTTGAATCGAAATAGGTGAAATCATGCCGTTTGGAATACCACCTTCAGGAGGTCCACTGAGCAGAAGTCGGACTAGAATTTCAGCGTCCTCATTAACTAGATATCTTAGATGTCCAAAGCAATTCTTCTTGACAAATAAGTTAGGTCTTTCTAGTCCGAAATCAATCTCCCAGATTCTCGGTGTGGTTTTGGAAGATTCACTTTGCGCAATTTTGATGAGGAGGCCAGTAGGTATTAACTCACTAAACGGTATTGAGTCGTGGTGCTATGGGCTTGCTGAACAAGAAGCAGCCAAATGTTTCGAATTAGGTAAACAAAGATGGGAGTCAACATTGTGGCAAAACTCAACCCAAAGTTGGGATGACGTTGCAGTTGAAGAACTGGCTAAAAAAATAAAAAATGGTTTGAGTCTGTTTCTGAAAGAGGTTGAGGATTGTTATAATTCTAATGGCGGTCCATATCTAGAAATGTTTAGATCAGGAATTTCGCCTTTCAAAATTCCGAGTCCATCATGGGGTGATGAACCTATATTCCCCATCCCAGACAAAGTTAGAAATTTTGGAATGCGAACATGGTCTGAAGATGAACCAATGACTTGGCAGGCTAGCAATGAACCGATTTCTTGGCCCGAGGCATGGGAAATTGCCAGGCCATGGGTGAAAGACCCTAGGGTCCATCAGCCTCAGAGATTGTTTCACCCCGATGGATGGGCTGCGGGAGAATTAGATTTAGTCCTAAGATGGGACGGTAAAATTAGACTAATTGATATAAAATCAGGAAACCCTTCATCTAAATTTGCGCAATCACTGATTCATCAACTTAATTTCTACGCATGGCTGTGGA
>CAYPPO010000002.1:0-88657 GCA_964412625.1 uncultured Candidatus Poseidoniales archaeon | reverse complement strand
CTGCTTCTACCTTACCAACTAAATCAGCACCAACGTCAGCTGCCTTGGTGTAAATACCACCGCCAACACGGGCAAAGAGCGCGATAGATGAGGCGCCCATGCCGAACCCGGCAGCGGCTTCAATTGCGTTTAGACCACCTGAATCAGAAACCTCGCCAGCGCCGAGCCACCATGCGACTAGGGAGATACCAAGCAGACCAAGTCCACCAACTGATAGCCCCATAACTGCGCCACCGTTGTAGGAAACTGCGAGAGCAGCAGGTTGTCCGCCGCTCTTTGCTGCCATTGCGGTTCTGCCGTTAGCGGAGGTTGCTGCTCTCATTCCGGAGAAGCCAGCAGCGACTGATGCCAAAGCACCAGCAAAGAAGGCAATAGTCGTTTCAACACCGTTGAGAACGAACAATACAGCACCGACTGCTGCAACGAATAATCCGAGAATTCGGTACTCTGCTTTTAGGAAAGCCATTGCACCATCTTGTATTTCTTCGGTAATATCGGCAACAACCTTGTTGTCAATCTTTACACTGTTCACTCGCATGTATAACATAAAAGCAATTACAAGTCCGACGAGACCCGTTACTGCTGCAATCAAAGGTATGTTTGTAATGTCCATAATAAACACCTATTGAGCCGGCGACCTGTGAACTCCTCATAAGTGGTTCGCCTGTAAATTAGACATTAATAGGAGATTAAACACCTCCAGTGCAATCGCCGAAGCCTTTTTTGAGGCGATACAGGATATGATTCATTAAAGACTGCCTCCTCGGGTAAGCATGGCAATCAGTGCAGAAGAGATCCTCGCCGAGATCGGACCTGTTCAAGAAGTACTAGACGCACACGACGGCGTAGTCACTGTACTGGATACTGCAGGTGGCAACATAATGCTGTCCCTAGATGGCGGATGCAACGGCTGTTCGTCAACACCGATGACTGCAATGCAGATTTTTTATTCGCTGATGAAACTAGATTCGGTCAATGACGTTATTTTTGTCAACGGCGAATTACCTGAATATATGCGTGATTTCATCAAGAAAAAAATGGAGAAGGAAGCTGGTAAAAACCTAACCTCTGGCGATGACCACGAACCTCGTGGCGAAATTATTTGATTATTCATCTTCCGCCTTGCCGATAGAATGTGGGTTGGCGCCGAAGGAGACATTGGTTCCTTTGATGTTCATTCGGGCGGATATAGCGATAATTATGCATACCAATGAAAGCGGTTTAGGTAGGTAATTTGACCCCCAAAGTGAGCCTCCTGCTAAAGACAGCCACCAGAGCACGACAGCACATAAAATAAGAGTTACCGCAATGAGATTTTGCACCATATATTCGGCTTTTTCAGAGCGTGAAAAGGTGGCTATGAAGGTAAATAGTGCGGCCGATATACCGCACAGTGCTTCAGCCAAGTGTTCGATGATTAACGGGTCGACACCTGCCATAATGGCGCCTGTTGTCTGTTGTTCTTAAGTACGGTCATGCATGTAGCGATGATTATAATCAATAACAAGGTTTGAAACCGAGTTTGCGTTCAATCGGTTTATGGCAGGCGGAACCTTTTCACTTCCCAAACCCCGACCAAATGGTCCGCCTTATTTCTCTAGAAACCAAATTGCTGCTGCACTCCATCAAGTTGCAATATTACTAGAATTGCAGGGAGCCAATGTGTTCCGACTGCGTTCCTATCAAAATGCCAGCCGAACCATCGGCAGTATTACCGAAGATCTGGGTGAACTCGTCGCCACAAAGAAGATTTTCGACATCAAAGGCATTGGTAAAGGACTCGGCTCAGCAATTTCTCAATCGATTAGCGAAGGAAAATGGCCCGAAGATTGGGTCGACTTACACAACAAAACCCCGCCCGGCTTGATTGAAATGCTGGGCATTCCGGGTTTAGGACCAAAGCGAATTAAGATAATGAACGAAGAATTGGGTGTAGATTCAATTGCTGCCCTTAAACAAGCGGCTGGTGAAAACGCCATTGCCGGACTCAAGGGCTTCGGGGCTAAATCTCAACAAAAAATGCTTGATGGCATCGAACTTCTCGCTCGATTCCGATCACGTCGTCGTCTCGACATCGGACTGATGTATGGTGAAGCATTTGAGCAGAAAATTGCCGCGCTTGACGGCGTGGTGAAAGCACAATTAGCCGGCAGTGCACGCCGTCGCAAAGAAACTATTGGAGATCTCGATATTGTCGTTGGGGTGCTTGATGCGGACAAAGAAAAGGTTAGCAAAGCAATTCTTGGCCTGCCCGGTATTGCTGACGTTAAAGGTGCTGGCGATTCCAAAATAAGCCTGATTTTGGACACCTCAATATTTGATGGCGGCTTCTCGCTCGGCCATATCGACAACAATGTAATGGAGGCTATCGGTGGAGATGATTACGAACAGTTAGAATCTGGCGGGACTATTGACGCTCAAGTTAGATTGGTCACGCCAGAAGTCTTCCCGTTCACCTTGGCTTACTTTACCGGTAGCAAAGAGCATAACATCGTAATGCGTCAAAGAGCAATCGACCGTGGCCTAAGGCTAAGCGAATTTGGACTGATTCCCGAGGCTGAGGCTGGAGATTTGAAAGGTATGGCGGCAGCGCATCTATCGCTTCCTGCAGCCGATGAGGCAGAAATATATCGCCATTTAGAACTTGACTGGGTACCACCCGAGCTGCGCGAAGATACCGGTGAGATTGCGGCCGCAACTGACAAAGTATTGCCGAGATTAATCGCTCCTGCTGATGTAAAAGGCGTGTTACACAATCATACCACACTATCTGATGGTGATGCAACCCTGGCTCAGATGGCCGATGCTGCGCGCAATATTGGCTGGAATTGGTTAGGTATTTCAGACCACTCACAGTCATTAAAAGTGGCAAACGGTGCTAGTCCTGAGGATTTACTTGCTCAAGGTAAGCAAGTAAAACAATACAATGCTGCATGGGCTGATGAGGGTATTGAATTCAGATTGTTACACGGTTCGGAGTCTGATATCTTAGAAGATGGAAAATTAGACTACACCGATGAGGTATTGGCTCAACTAGACTATGTTGTTGCGTCAGTTCACGCTATGACGAAATGGAAAAATCGTGACGAGGTTACCAATACTGAAGACCTGATGCGCGCAATAGATCATCCGGCAACCAAGGTTCTAGGACATCCGACTGGACGGATTTTACAAGGACGGGATGGCTATGAGATTGATATGTTTGCAATCATTGAGCACATGGCCGAGCATAACAAAGAAGGCAGATTAAAGGCTGTTGAGTTAAATGCTAGCCCATACCGTTTGGATTTAGATTGGCGATTATGTAAATATGCAAAAACCAACAATGTACCCGTCGTCATCAATCCCGATGCGCACTCTGTGCGTGGACTCGGTGATTTTGCCTATGGAGTAATGGCCGCACGTAAAGGATGGTTAGAAGCGGGGGACACACTCAATTCATTGTCGCTAGAAGAAATAACAGCACGCTTATTGTGAACATACATTCATCAAATGTGAGGAATTGGGTGTATTATGCGAACATTACGGACCGCCATCATGGGAGTCTCAATGGCACTTCCTGGAATGTTTCTCGCATTGATTATTTGGTGGATTGCAGGCAAACCAAATACCGAGCCTCTGGAAACCTTGATTTGTAATGTTATACCAATGATTTCAATTGCCTTGGGCATAGTTTTTGGTTGGCTAACTGGCGGCGAGTACGAAGGTTGAGGTATTTTCATGGCAGAAGAATTTACAATCAAACAATGGAGCAAGATTATTGAAAAGTTTACGCAAACCTTTGCCGGACTTGGGACTGTTTTGCATAACAATGAGATGGCATCTTTTTCCTCAAAAGCACCAGATGTAGAAACAGGAATCGCAATATATTCCGATGGCCAGTTTTCAGCATCAATGCCGCTTCATGGAATTGACTCGGTCGTAGAAAAAGTCATTTTTACCAACGAATCAATTACTCTAAAGGGCGACTCGATTGACTATACTTATCGAATACCGCCAGAAATCCTCAGACATCGAGGCGAGTGAATGAAACGCAGTGAAAAGGCAGAGCGGATTGCTATCATGCTAGAAGAATTATATCCCGAGACACCAGTTCCACTCGACCATGAAAATTCGTTTCAACTACTAGTTGCCGTACTAATGAGCGCCCAAACTACCGATCTAAAGGTCAATGAGGTCACACCAGCACTATTTGCTAAGGCGCCTAACGCTAAAGAAATGGCCCAATTACCGGTAGAGATTATTCTCGAAGACATTCGCCAAGTCGGGCTTGCACCAACCAAAGCCAAGAATATTCGAAGAATGGCTGAGATTTTGATGGAAAGACATGATGGAGAGGTCCCTGCATCATTTGACGCCCTCGAGGACCTGCCCGGTGTCGGTCACAAAACTGCTGGCGTGGTAATGGCGCAATGTTTCGGTGTACCGGCATTTCCCATCGACACTCATATCCATCGTCTAGCGGCGCGCTGGGGTCTATCAAATGGCAAGAATGTTGAGAAGACTGAAAAGGACTTAAAGGCAATATTCCCTAAAGAATTGTGGAATAAACTGCATCTACAGATTATCTTTTTTGGCAGAGAATACTGCCCCGCAAGAAATCATGATCTTACCCAGTGCCCAATTTGTTCTTGGGCAGCCACAAAGAAGCGGATACGTGAAGAAATGAAGCGCTAGAATATTGTGATATTTGATGCAGCAACATTAGTCAAAACCAACACGCCGGTTATTACTGCGGTTACTCTAACGGCGGTGTGGTGGGCGTCGCCTTCGTTAGCTTCTCTAAGCAAAGCATAGCCGATCAATCCCAGACCAATTGCTTGAAGCATATTTGCTAATGCTCCTAGACTTGTTCCAAGTTTTTCATGGGAAAATTGATCCTCTAATAGCTTGCTATCATCCGAATAATTAGCAGGGTTAGGAGCCCCCACCAAATCGGTAACTTGAGCGAACATGGCGCCGATAACAATCAATACAACACCTATCATTAACCACTTACTAAATGCGTAACCACCGTATTTGTCAAGGAATTTCGGTTGCGGTTGATATGCAGCCATTGGTTGCATTGGCTGCATTACTTGAGGTGGTTGAGGCTGGGCTTGGACAGGCGGACCGGGTGCCGGTTGCATAATAGTCGATTGAGGAATCAATCTATAATACTTGACAATCTATCTACACGGAGAATAGCGAGGAAGCTGCATCTAAAATTAAAGCCGTAACAAGCGAGGTTATGCCAGCAATCCACAACAAAGAAACCATCTGCCCAAGAGCACTGGTTACTCCGCCGCCACGCAGACGGGTGGCGATAAAAGAGACTGCAGCAACTTGTATCAGAACCAATATCGAGATAACTATTTTGAACATTCTAATGTTTTCGCCCACTGAACTAGCGTCCTCCATCACAGGTAGTGCTACACCACCACCGAAGTCTGACAGAGCAGAAACATCAGTATCAGCAAGTCCGCTAGCAACACCAGCAATCGCATCACCTAATTGTAGTACGATCGATATCGTGACATTGAGGCTGGTCACGCTAGCGATGAGCAGACCTATGGCGACACCCCACATGGTGCTGGCTGACAACGCTCTTCTCCGCCTCAACGAAAGCAAACTGCCAACTGAACGGCTAACCATCTCAGCAGTTTCAGCCGGGCGACCAGATGATTGAGAGCCTTCAATGTAAATTCTCATGTAACGTGAAATCACTGATGAATTGGTATCGGCATTGAAATAGTCCCAAGCACGGTCAGAATCAATTCTAGTAGAAAGCCGCTTTTCTAGGCGGTCAATGGAGTTATCCAGCATACCAAAATCAATTCCTCTAAGCGCTTTGATAGTTGCAGAAGGCTCGGCAGAACGTGCCTGCGCAGTTCCACCCAAGGCACGGATGAAATCTGGATAAGTCTCATCCCGACGCAACACCATACTCTCTTCTCGGCGAATCATGAATGCAGGGAACAAAAACGGAGTTAGAGGGATGGCAAATACCAGCAAACCATACTTGTCCCACTGGTCGCTTACGGCCTCCCAAGCAGAGATTACCGCGATTGACATCACAACTGCAAGGACCGCAAAGAATGCACTTGAAATTAAAAATGCCCGCCGAAAATTAATTCGGAAAGGTGTATCCATTTCATCTCGAGCAAAGGTTTGATCTTCAGGGATTGTTGCTCTAAAGGCAAATACCGCGCCAATTTGCACTATCGTGAAAACTAACCCTGCTAATAACAAAAACCTAATTCTACTAAAAATTTCAATCGGTTCAGCATCTGGAGAGCCGACTTCAAACAAGACCAGATGGATGCCGGCGATAACCAAGGCAAACAGACCTGCAGAAACTAAAGAAACATAGATTTCCTTTAGTGTATCAACAGATTCTAGTCTTGTATCATACAGTGTGTTGTACTGCTCGGCCACGGTTTCCTGCTCTGCTCTCATAAATTCATCAATTGGTTGTCCTGCTTCAATTGAAAAGGCCATTCGATCAAGGAAGTCAGTCCATAGCGGGCTAGGGCTTTGATGAGCAACAATTCTTGCGGCCTCCGGAAGAGAGGTATGCCATTTGTCGACCAATGTTTCAATTCGCTTTACTTCAGCCGCTAACTCACCATAATCAGACATTTGCTTCAAGATATCGAAAATTGACTTTGCTCCGACTTCACCTAGCGATAAAATTCCCATCCTAGTGATGAACATGTGCATTTCTTTTTCGATTCTAGTTGCTGAGCGTTGCACCTCAAGTAGCGGAAAGGCAATTGCTCCAAGAGCACAAACTATAGGGAATACTATGATCATTAATACGCCTGCAAAGCCTTGGAACAATGCGCCTTCGCCAAGTCCCCCGGTAAGAAACACTACGGTAAGAGCCGTGATCAAACCAGCAAATGTCGCACCTCCCACAAAGAGGAACAAAAAGCGCGCAATCGGCATTTCAAGCCGTCTAACCGCTACTTGCCAGATTGGCATTCTCTCCATACTCAAACCTCCTAACCGTGATTGACTCCAGTCCAAGTGTCAATTGCTCGGTCGAACGCTTCGAATCCATTGTTGTAGTAAATGCCGAGTAAATCAAACACATCATCGTAGTGGGTTAAATCACGATCAGCCATCTTGTCTAGGGCTGCAGCTCTTCGTAACATTTCATCATAAATATCACGCTTGTTGGCGAAACCAGCCATCGCGGCGATTTTATTTTCCAGCAAGTGGCTTTGAAACATACCGCGGAAATAATGCTTGTCTTTGACCGGATCCCACTCAAACATACCACGAGTTAAGACACCATCACTGTGCTTATTGTAACCTATCACCTCATCGATTCCCGTAACCCTTCGAGCAATCCCGCCGCCAGGCGCCTCAACAACCTCCTGGAAGATTGCAAAATTCAGGTTGTCAAAGAAACGAATTGGAACGTTGATTGGGTCACCCGTAAATCTTTGAATCATCTTCACGATTGATGAGGCGTGGAATGTCGCAATAACAGGGTGACCCGTCTGCATTGCCTGGAATGCAGTCGCCCCCTCAACACCACGGATTTCACCAATGATAATATATCTCGGTCGGCTTCTCAGCGCCGCTTTTAGTAAATCGAACATCTCAACTCTAGACTCCTCATTCTTGGAATCACGAGTAACTAGTCGCTGCCATATTTTGTGGCGTACTTTTACCTCAGGTGTATCCTCTGCAGAATAGATTTTGACATTGTGGTCGATAAATGGGAGAATCGCATTCAAAGTTGTGGTCTTACCTGATGCTGTCTCTCCAGATACCAGTACTGACATACCATATTCAAGACAAATCCAAATGTATGCGGCAACTTGAGTAGAGATGGTACCCCACTTAATCAATTGAATGATTGAGATAGTTTCCTCAGCGAATTTACGTATTGTGAATGACGGTCCTAGCATGGATACGTCATCTGAGAAAATAATGTTAATACGTGAACCATCGAGTAGAGCTCCGTCAATAATTGGCTTGTTATCGGATACTGGACGACCAATACGTTCCGACATTGCTCTGAGATAACGGGAAAGAATTTCTCGCTCTCGGAATCTAATGTTTGAGGTTACCATGCCAAACACCTTGTGATCCATGTGAATATGTTTGAGGCCAACAGAGTGAATATCTTCCAGCATCTCATCTGAAAGTAACGGTTCAAGTGGACCGTTCTTAATCAAATCTCTAATGATGATATACTGAAGACGTTCGCGTTGTTCAGGAGATACGATGACGCGTTTGTCATCCATGCCAATCATTTCCCACAGTCGACCCTGTCTTCTTGGAGTGACACCGACCTCACTCTCGAGCACGGAATAGCGCTCTATCATCTGCGTCAGTATATTTTCAAATTCGCCATCGGTGGTGAATGTGGGTGCAGTTGGTGCCTCTTGTAAGAGTGTTTCAACCAACTCACGACGCATGTTTTCTTCCTCTTCAGTGAGTTGTGGTTCTAGACCAAACCACAGAATTTGACCGCCGTTGCCTTCATCGTCTTCCGGCGGTTCGTAAATGTGAATAAAAATAGGCTCTTTAGCCAAGTAAATCAAATTGAATGGGCGATTTTTCTTGGCGTCTCTGTCCAATGGGCCATAGTACATTGGTCGTGAACCATAACGTGATTCAAAATCTCTAACCCAGTCAGCGACGTGTGGATAAGCCGCCATAACGCTGTTGAGGTCTCCTTTTGCGAATCTACTTTCATCAGCCATGATAACACCTCTCAACTGACCGCAGTTATGTCTACGATGAAGCCCATACTAGGCTCAACACGCCATCCAACGCTAGTCTGAACTGGCCCAGCAGCTCTTAGGAATCTAGTTACTACAATACTGCGTTTCAAATCTCCACCAATGAGTGCTGTCGATAAATCAAGGACAACTTCAGCAGAAGCCCTCATATTGTGCAACAATCTGTGATTCATCTCATCTGGGTCTAGACATAGCATTATTGAGCGCCCCTCAGCCGTTATTTTCCTTAATCTCTGCAGCAAATCAAAGCGTTGCTTGTCATCAAGTTCATCGGGCATCAAGGAACTAGCAGAGTCGAGTATAACGACATCTGCTTCGTTGACGGCCTCGCTATTCAAAACATCATCTAGGCCGACATCTGGCCGTGCCTCGGCAACTGTTCCAAATCTCGAGAAAATCATTAACCGGCCTTCACGCAGAGCGTCGGTTACTCCGTAGCCGATAGATTCCATTTGTTCGATCCAGCCTCGAGTAGTTAGTTCAGTTGTTACAACTAATACTTTAACGCCGTTATCGAGCATACCATGAGTTAATCTTTGAGCAATTAGCGACTTGCCAGCACCGACTGGTCCCTGCAGAACGTAAAGTGATCTATTGGGTAACCTAAGCCCCATGGTGTCGGCTAGCGAGTCGGTTTCAACATCAAAACCGAAGCCGTCTTCAACTGGCTTGTGTGGGAAATTTAGTGCATCATCAGAGCTCATTTAATCTCACCACCGTAGATTCAGTATCTTCTCCTTGGTATCCGTTGACTGGAACTGATTGTACCAAAACTGTTAGATTAATCTCCGTATTATCCGCATAACCCCATGCACCAGATAGTTCAACCTCTAGCAAATTTATGTTCCCCCAAGTGGCGGCGTTAGGTAGTATATCAGTGGAGACATTTGCGCTGGGAATTACCGAACCTTCTAACTGAATAAATAATGTTGATTCATCAAGGATATATTCTCCAGTATTTTGCAGGTAAAACGTAATTGTCTCAGCTGGGTTAAGTGGGTCATTATCGTAAGCGACATTAGACAAATCGCCAGCAAATTCGAATGAGCTCTTAGCATCTGCTTCTTTTTCACGACGTTCGGCCTCCATGGCAGAGGTAATATCGCCGTATTGGCTGATCAATACTGCAGACACAGCACCAGATACCAGCAGTGCAGTTGCCAAGAAGATAAATGTAGATGCTCCTCCGTCTGCCATAATAATACCTCATACAAGTGCTCTTGCGGTATTGAAACCGCCGCATGAAATCGCTAGTGTTTCAAACACGCTATTTCCGTGACCTCGCCAAACAACTTCAACTGTGTCGCCGGGGAAGATAGTTTCAGAATCGACCTCGGGCGATAATTTCCCCAAATTACGAGCATTTTCTCCATCGAGGAACATCCAAACTTCATTAACTGGAACAATAACTGAACCAGTATTAGTGATGCTTACGTCGACAACTGTAGATTGTGAAACAACAGATAATGAGCCATTTACGCCACTGGGCTGCGGGCCGTCAATAACTATAACCGGGACGGACGAGTAATCTCCATGGTTGGTGATTGACCAGTTGATTATTGCTCCGGTGTTATTGACGGTGAAAGTTCCAGAAAATCCGGAACCACTGCCGCCTATGGCGCTTAAAGTTCCACTCACATAGCCAGTTCCAGGGTCATCTACTTGTAGTGAAGTAATTGCCCCTAAAGCGATATCTGCATTATCAATAGTGAAGATGGGTAATGGTTCATTGGCCGATTCAATGGTTTCTAATGATGACTCCAATCGAAGGTCGACTGCATTAACAGCTAACGCTAACACAACCAACATCGAAGTGCCTACAATTAGACCACCAATACCGACCGACGCACCCATCTCACTCTTCTCCTCTAAGTTGCTTTACCTGTCTCCAAGATGTTACCAATGCAGAAAACGTCAGCAATTCACGATGCGGAAGATGATCTTCTAGGGCTGCTTCTGCTTCACCTGGGGTTGCCAGTTGAACAATAGCCAAAACCGAACTTCCTTCATCTTGATTGAGCATGCCTGAGTTCATCGCTTTCTGGACAAAATTAACTGCTGCCATACCAGACAT
The DNA here is from genome assembly GCA_964412625.1 of uncultured Candidatus Poseidoniales archaeon. Classification (GTDB taxonomy): domain Archaea; phylum Thermoplasmatota; class Poseidoniia; order Poseidoniales; family Poseidoniaceae; genus MGIIa-L1. The sequence continues at coordinate 77,839 of CAYPPO010000002.1, read as the reverse complement.
GTGGTCAAGTAATAGGGCTGCAATCGTTGGCGCTCCAACTTGATTCGCTTCAGTTGTTGGACCAGATGATGGGGCAACTAAAAATGGATTTGCTGCTAAAGCCTGTGCTTCATACAGTTCAACCAAAGGTGCTTCATCCTCTGCCATCAAACGATTTACTCCAGCGGCTGGAATTACCTCACCGCTAGCGGTGATTATGGTATCTCCAGCACTCATTGGTACATCTGTTGAATCATCATGGACTACTTGATTGCCATCAGCATCAACCTTATGTTCAACAGGGTTGATGTGCATACTTTCTTCGATTCGCTTCTCAACCAATCCAAGAACATCTTCAACCATGTCTAGTCGACTACTTATCAGACGCTCCAAACCAGATGTGTCTACTTGAGCATTAACTTGCGCAGGCTGGGCAGGAGCCATGGTTTGGGTGACCGTTGGCACGCTACCTATGCTGTTTAGTTTAGCCCTGGTGGGACCCGGAGATATCGTCCATGCATCTTCTTCGCTGAGTTCTCCCTCTTCGGGAAGCGGGACTTGTTCAATTGCCACATTTGACAGTATTTTCAGTCTCTCCTCACTCAGTTCAGCATCTGCATCGCGGATATTACCTGTGTTATTACTAAATGGCCATGCCATTAGTATACCTCCTTGCTATCGAGAAATTAATTCTCAACAGCAAGCAACATCAGATAATTGGGGTTCCATCATCGTCGACACTAAACTGCAACATTTCGTAGGTGGTTCCACCGTCTTCTACATGCAGATAAAGCGCCACTTTGCCGTCTGCAGCACTTACTGCCGCAGCTGTGCAAACATTAGGAGTAATCATGATCTTGTATGGATCTGCAACTAACATTTCTGCTTCACCGCCAGCAAAATCTGCATCGGATTGTAATTGAACCATAGCAGCAGTTAATGCGCTAGTTTCATATCCTACTCCAGTATTACAGTACAATTGGTATGAGACGTCTACGGTCTGAATGGTATCGCTACCTGCACCTAGTCTAACATAAAGTACATACTCGCCACCATTTTGGATATATCCTGACTGAATGGTAATTTTACCGGACAGTTCATCAGAGGTATCTTCACCGGTTCTTTGAGCATTCTGCTGAAGTTTTTCAGCAGTTTGAACAATAACCGCAGAAGCAACTGCTGCGACCAAAATTAGCGAGATAAAGACAATCATTGCACCAATACCAATTGCAGCCCAATTGTCATTATTTGGGGTTTCATTGTTTGACTTCAAATTATCACCGTCCCGACTGCGTTAGAACCACCATAGTTCAAAACCTCATACGTAAATCCTGCATTTCCGGCTTGGAACATTAGATAATGAGCAGTGTTCAGTTCCATGTCACAACCAGGAGTTGCAGCTCCTAATGATATTGAAACCTCATAGATTTCACCGGGGAATAGCAGGCCAGCAGCTATTTGCGCTGCTGTGTGGGTGCTCACTCTTCCAAAGCCAGTCAAATCACCAGCATCAACACCTTGTTCACAGACTACGTTCCATACTGCATTTGCTGGGTCCACATTTTCGGAGCCCGGAGCAAGTTCAAATGTCACTCTAAGTACATCTTCAGTCGCAGCATTGTTTGGTGCAACACCTGCTTCTACTTGTACAACAACACTCAATGGCGTAATTTTACTTGCCATTTGCTGTTGGGTTTGGTCACCTGTGGTCTGTGCATTCTGTTGCAACTTTTCAGCAGTTTGAATAATAACCGCTGATGCCACTGCAGCAACAAGAATCAGCGCGATAAACACAATCATCGCGCCAATACCCATTGCAGCAAGGGTATCTCTATTTTCGTTCTTCATTTCATTTCTTTTCATATTTTTCACCATTTATTTTTTTCTCGTCCTCCCGCCTTACGGGTGGAATGTGATCGGGCTTAGGAACGACCTCCTGTGCCCATGTCGATGGTCAGCGGCATTCTAATTACCGCTACCTCATCGGGGGATAAGCGTTCCACGAAGGGAACTTCAGCCGTGGTGTAGCCAGGGGGCAACCACGGTGAGAGAATAATATCTGTTAGGGGCTCCATTGAACGATTCTGCGCTCTAACAGTGACCATTATTTCACCAGAGCGCATTTCATAGCCGGTTGAAACAGCCAACTTTCGGGACAATGGAATCTCATCAGCACCATATCTGCCTTCAGACTTGATATCAAATCTAAGTGGCAGATTGCCGCCTGGAGCAATAATTGGCAAGTCGACCGAGGAAGGAATTGAGTTCCAACCCTCCGGAACCGGTGGAGACAGGCGCATTGCTGGCATGGCGATTGGCCCATCATTGATCAATCTAACAAGTAAGACGCCCGTATCGCCGCCGGCCGGCCATCTGGTATCGACTCCTAGCCAGAAATGTCGGAAAAAGAATGGATTTAATGTTGAGGTATTGCCACCGATTAAATCATCAACTAAGAATTCAATCTCGGTTGCTGCTTGTCCTACATCACCGATTTCAGCGGCAGATGTTGCTTTTCTCAATCCAAGAAGAATGTTTTCTGCTTCAATTCTGTCGATTTTCTTCTCTTTCAACAGACGATGAAGCATGGCAATACTACGGCGAAGATACAGGACATCTTCTTCCAAGGTTACCAAGGCTTTCTCAGCCTTCTTGACACTGAGCTTAGCACGCTTTAGCTTGTGCAAAGATAGGTACTTTTTTGCTTCCATTATGTCAATTTCAGTAACAGCCAGTGAATTGCTGTCTTGTTGGACTACGCCTTGAACTAAGGAGTCTAAGTCTCTTGAAGCCGACATAATTCTATTTTCAACTTCTGTGATGGTAGCTGGAGATGGTGCAGTCGAATCATCAACCTCCTCTGGTCCTTCTGCGACTTCGGTTTTTGGAGCCTCTTCAGGCTCTTCATCTGGAGCAGTAGTTGGTTGCTCAAACGTTTCATCCTCCAAACCCATCATGTATTCTCGCACTTGTTCCTGGAACGAAATTCCACTGCCTTCATTCTCTTCTTCTTGAGCGTCATCGTCAGTAGATTCATTTTCCATCTCAATATCTTCAATCTGGATCTCCTCCACGACTTCCTCATCTAGAATGTCATCGAGGTCGAAATTTATCTCATCATCGGATTTTTCTTCAGACATCTTCGCTCACCTCCTCTTCTATTCCAAGTTCTCCGCCCGTTGGTAAATCTTCAAAGATAGCATCTAGGTTGATGCCATCATTTGCTAAGTCATTTAGTAATCGCGCCGGGTCCGATAAATCTCTTTCGATGCGAATAGCCTTGACTTCAATATCTGTCAACCGACCATATAGCGCTCCATAGATTGAGTCTGCACGGCGAACTAAAATCCACACACCAATTGCGATAATGACCACATAGGCGGCGATTGTCATTAGATTCTCTCGACTGGCATCGATTTGTGGCGGAATACCTAGAACTACTCCGAGCAGACCGAGCACAGGCATTGCAAGTATGATTCTTAACTGCCTTCTGCTATCTGCCAAGGCTTGGAAATGATCAGCATACAATGTCGAGACCCCTTTTCTTGCTCTTTGATAATCTTCATGAATTAGTCTAAATTCATCAGTACTCATCCACGTCATACGCCAAATCCACAAAGCGGCCAAGGCAAGTACTACCGGGCCCCAGTAAATGACATTGAACAGATGGAAGGCAAAACCAAAAGCTAGAACACCTGAATATATCGAGAACAACCTGAATTTCTCGTTTTGTCCATTAAGTCGTGCAAGGACAAGTGATACCAAGGCGAATATAATTAGAGCAACGAATGATGAAGACTGACCGGGCGACCACGAGTAAACCTCATCTTTGTAGACGTAACGATCATTTCCTTCAACATTTTTTGACACCATTGCAGTATCCAGCAGTACAACACATGTCCCATCTACTGACTGCCTCCACCAATCTATCGTATCAGAGGTTATCTGCCAACTAACTTCCGTTTCTTCAGTAGGACCAAGGTCACGTATGCCGTGAGGCGCTGTATGAACGGTTGATCCGGAACACTCCAATGATGCCTCGAAGAATAGTGCTTTCGCAGTTCCATCATTGCGTATTGTGGCAGTAACAGTCGCATCTGTACCTTCTTCCATGGTCCCGGAGCTAATGAAAACCTTAGTTACACTAGGGTCAGCGAAGACATCCAATTGGAATCTGAAGGTTGACTCATTGAAAACAGAATAGCCATTATTCTCAGTAGGGTGGAATAACCTAAAGGTCAAATCCCAGCCGTCATCTACTAGGATGTCTGGTCGGTTTGGTGCGTCAACTATTACTTTTAGTGGATTACTCGTATCCCATGCTTCTCTGAGAGGGAGTTGTATCCTTGAATCCGGGCCAGCCGAAGATTGTCCACAACTCTCGGGATCTAGAGATAGCGGAACCGAGGTAGATTCGTCGATAACTAGCGTGAAAGACCATGGGTACAAAGACTCATTTTCGGTAGATTGGCTAAAGTCATACAAACGCTCTACATCGCAAAGTTCTAACTCATAAGCAACTGCGTTAGATGGGCCGATTGGAATATGTGAATAAACGATATATTCCTCCATTGGCCCGTCTGTTTCATCTGGTTTCAAATCAATATCGCTCGGTGCAAAGAACCTTGACATCTTTAGTGTTGAATTGAGGAATCCATCCCCATCAACACTGGCATCTTGCGGAGTCAAGTGTATTGATAACAAGGCAAATAATCCTAGGTCGGGGCTTATGTCAGTAGATTTGACGACGAATGAAAAGGTCACATTTTGACCTACTGGCATTGACAGAGTACTCGGTGCGCCTGGCTCAATGCTCCATTCATTACTTGGAATTACGCCACCTGGTTTATTGATCTCATAGCCTAAGTCTACAGTGACATCTCTATTACCCATGTTCATTACAGTAGCACTAAAGGTTCTGTTCCAGTACCTGTGATACTGCATCTCCTCCTGCCAATCAACAATATCAAGGATAAACATCGGCGAAATTAACATTCTAACCGTCGCCATTCCAGCAGTTAATTCCGTATTTTGATCTACCAATCGAATCGTAAGGTTGTGAACCGAGCCGTCGTTTAATGAAATCCCCTCACCAAGCTCCGGAATGGTAACGGTAACACTTCCTTGAATTTCCTCATCAATTGGCAGCGTCATTGTTTGAGAGGCAGGGACTACTACCCAGCCACCATCCACGGCAACCTCAACAGCAAATGTTTCTTCAAAATTACCCGAGTTTGTGACGGTGAAATTTACCACTTGATCTTGCCCGGGTAATACCCCGATTTCGTATGGTGCGTCAATGCTTAGGTCTCTTTGTTCACTAACATTGGCCACTATCTCAGCGCTTAGGTTAACCCCGGTATCAGTTTCAACCCACAATCTAGCCATGTAGTATCCGTCTGAATCAGCATCGTTGGTGGGAGATAATCTTATTTTGACAGAGTCAGTAAATCCAGGTGCAATAAGAATTTGATTCGGGCTCTCTAGATTGAAATTTACCTCGCCGGCTTGTGAATCGTCTAGCCACAGGGAGTAAATTGTTGGTGTGTTACCAGTGTTGGTGACATAGACTCTAGTGAGCGGTGTTTCTCCTAATGTTGTATTGATATTGACTGTTTGGTTGGTTGGGGAAAGTGATGCATTAACATAGGGGCCTACTCTTATCGATACGGGGATTATATTTATCAACAGACCTGTTGAGCTATCCTCTACTTTGATGTTGACATCTTGGATTGAATATGCATCAGCAAGTGGGTCAGTTGTCACCTCTAAATTGAAATCACGCAAATGAGAATTACCCTCTTCTGGAGCATCGGATACATCTGGACTTAAATCAGCAATAACATCTGAATTTCCTGTTAGAGTATTGATAGAGGTAACCCAGCCATCCGGCAAGTCGTCAATCACTGAAAGGCGGTATGACGTGACTTCATTGCCAGTGTTTTCAAGCAGGAGAGGAACTGAAGTCATCTCTCCCAATGGAACATCGAACGGCCCTTTATCGACAATGTTAGCCTCATAGATAGGCGGCACGATTATTGAAATGTTTCTCGTTACAGATGTAGTAGTAACTAGATTTGGTATATTTTGAGGCGGGTTTATTATTGAAGCAGTAACTGGAACATCTAAAACTCCTGCTAGAGGATAGTGACCAAATGGTCCTTGTACGTTAAGGGCTCCAACTTTCGTACTGCCTAGGCTCATGCCCCACAGAGATTCATTGGAAATCGATGCATTCCACCGTGCACTTTCATTAAAACCTCCACCGTTTGGGGTAAAGAAGGTTACATTGCCCGTCTCAATTAAGGCATCAACGGTGGTAATCAATGGATCTGCAAGGTTGGTTCTTACTTCAATATCTAGGGGTCTAAAGAGTTCCACTCCATTTCCATCCTTGCCAGCAATGATTTCTGCGGCATCCAGCACCACTGTTTCATCGCTCAGCCCGGGGTCCACCACAATTATTGGAGCCACTCGTAGTGTTGTATTTTGAACGACTGGAACTCCGCCGTTTGATGGTATTGCTTGAACCCAGACGCTCAACGTGTCGCCATCTCTATTGTGATCTGCTTGGTCTAGTGGCATTTGAATTGGTGGGACAGTAACATTTACCGAGAATTCCATACTGCCATCAACAGGTAATGCCGAGGTTAAGTATGTACCCAGCGTGACTTCCCAGCGACTAGATGAAGATGAGAAACCTGCGTTTAGTATGTATGATCCCTCTACATTTCCTTCGTTCTTTATGGTCGCATTAAACCCAATTTCATCGCCGGGAATTACTATTTGGGTTGTCGTTGGCATACTAAGACTAGCGACGAAAATTTCTCCGGCTCCAACATTAGTTCTCGCAGACAGGCTATACGGCGGAGTGCTAGTGTCTTGGACCGAGGTAAGAGTTAGTATTACAGTGTCAGTTGCTGTCCTGTCTGCATCGTATGGAATTGTCACATCAACTTGAATGTTTATTGTTTGACCCTGCGAGAAGCTTGGGGTCTGACCTGTTGGGTGTGAAACAACCGTTGCCCAGCCTTGGGTTGAGAATAAATTGATGTTAAAAAAGTCATCTTGGGTGCCGGTATTTGTCAACCAGTAATTCAAAGTTGTAGTTAAACCAGGCTCCGTAGTTCGATCTGACGGAGTGGTTAAAGTGGCCGAAAAGTCGGAAAATCTTACGTCAGACACACTGATTACTTGGGTGTCTATCCAACCGCCGTTTCCAGTAAAAATCACCGAGACTGTTAGCGTGTAAACGCCGCTGAATGATGCTGTGTTCATGTTGTAGGTAGTGTAGTCTGGTATCGGACCATTTTTCAGCGAACCAGGGTCGAGGAGGATTTCTCCAGACCAGAATGAGTGACTGTCGGTTGGGTCTAGAGGGTTGACAAAATCCAAAGTCATGTTTGCAGTTATTGTCTCAACGCCTTCATTGAGAACCGTTGCGGTAAATGTTTGCATGCTGCTATCGATTACTCCTTCTGATTGTCCAGGACCCGGCATTGGTGTATTATTACCAATAACGTCTCCGACAAGATAGCGTGGAGCAGTCCTCACATCAAAATACAACTGCATCTCATTATCTGCTGAATAGGGGTCTGCCTGTGCATAGGTTTCGGCAAACAACCGCTGACCGTTACCCGGTGAAGCAGTCCATTCGAATCCAACTGGAGTGTGGGAGGTACCTGGAGATATCGGCCCAACCTCAATAGCCTTGACCAAAGATTTCGGTGATGATGATGACCCTTGATGGAATAATGAAACCACCACCGTTCCGGCAGCAGAGCCGATGTTTGAAACTACAACCTCAACGACATGAGTGGCGTTTTCGACAAAGATATCTGTGCCATCTTGCACAGAACCTGCTCCATCAAGTGTCAGCGAACTGACGGTAAAATTAGGTCCGTTTCGAGCTGAGGTTTTCGAATCGGCTGATGCGAGTGGAGTCGCCAGAGGCGCAACTAACATCACAAGTAGGAGGGCAGCTATCGCAGTTTTCCGTTGATTAAGCAGAGGCTTCACCTCCGTCCCTTGGTGCTTCGAAACTGTCGATATTGACCTTCTTTCCTTGCTTTCGCCACTGCGCTAACAATTGCTCCAGCAGGCGTTCATGATCCCGGTCGCTGATGCCGAGTCGGCGACGCTCTTCCCACAATAGCAGCTGCTCAGTTTTGCTCAACAGAGCATCTCTAAGATAGAGTTCCAGCGTTCTACGATATGCATCCCTATCAGAAATTGCGTAGACAATGGTATCGTCATCGGTGAATTGATCGGCCCTGTGCTGAATTATATTGCCAAGCGTTAGCGCCTCATCATACGAAACATTGCGTTTGTCAAGCTCGGCTTGGATTGTTGAGGCAACTTCTTGCAACTCGTATTTGCCTGGTGCGCGCTGGATTCGCTTCAGAAATTTTCGGGCTCGACGAGACAGACGTAGCCCTACCATAACTTACGGTTGTACAAGGCAGTTATTCAAAGAATCGGTCGGCATGTAGGTGTTTAATCAAAATGAATAAATATCCATTCATTATGAATAAAAGGGCAATGTATCACTGATTTGGGAGCAAATTTACAATTATTCTAGTGAAATTTGGCGACATTTCATCGATTACGCAAAAAAGCAATAATTCATCAGTAATGTCCACAACCAATACATCATGAGCAGTTCAGTAAATCTCGAAGTAGGCCAGACCGCACCAAAATTTTCTTGCGTGGATTCCACCGGTAAAGAACACTCGCTTGATGCGTACACAAGCGAGGGAAAATCCGTTGTTTTGTACTTCTATCCTAAGGATTCAACCCCCGGCTGCACCACTCAAGCTTGTGACTTTAGAGACTCAATGGCTCGACTCAACAAAGAAAACTATGTTGTCCTGGGAGTGTCAAAAGATTCGGCAAAATCCCATGATAAGTTCATTGCCAAACAGGAGCTTAATTTTCCGCTCTTGATGGACGAAGACATATCACTACACGAGGCATACGGCACATGGCGAGAAAAGAGCATGTACGGGAAAACCTACATGGGTACATCGAGATCTACCTTTGTCATCGGTGATGATGGATTACTAAAATGGGTAGGATATGGTGTTAGAACCAAAGGCCACGTTGAGAAAGTAATGCATGATTTAGGCATCTAGTGAGGAGTTTACTTGACTAGTCCCCCGAATTCAAACGAGCGTATTGAGTTACCAAACAACAGCGTTGCTTGGGCACCATGTAAAATTGGTACCGGCCTGATTAACGGCAGTGAATGTTCCATAGGCGCGCTGGCCCACATCGGCAGAGATGTTAGGATGGGGGATCGATGCCGGATTCAAGGTAGCGCATACATCGCCGACATGTGCACATTGGGCAATGATGTATTTATTGGACCAAACGCCACTTTGCTAAACGATCGCTACCCACCATCCGGCAATAAGAAGCTGTGGCAGCCAATTACCGTCAATAACGGGGCAGTTATTGGCGGAGGTTCTACCATTGTACCTGGCTGCAATGTCGGGACAAATGCCGTATTGGCTGCTGGAGCCGTCTTGACAAAATCCTTACCTGACAACGAGGTATGGTCGGGAAATCCAGCAAAGTATCTAATGACCAGAGAGGAATATGAAGCCAAGCGCTAATTAATTCGGACATGTTGGAGGTGAATGAATGGATAGAAAGGCGGTAGTTGCTGACTTCCTCACTAAGTGTATCGAATATGCAAATGCCTCAATCGAGCGTAAACGCCAACGGGGCGAGCATGAGTTAATCCCAGCATGGGAAACCTACATTGAATTCACCCAGCACTCCATAGACGAAATCCACACCGGGAAATTAGATGCATGGTTCACGCGGGAGGTTCGCACAGATTTGAGTGAACCAAAACGCATCGATATCATGGACATGAGTCACCAACAACGCTCTGCTTGGCTTGCCGGCATAGTATCGCCCCGACCACTGATTTTAGCATCGACCATTGACGAAAATGGGGTCAAAAATTTGGCACCGTTAAGCTCTGTGATGGGCGTTTCAAATACTCCACCGCTGTTCATTGCCTCGTTTAGTAAAAATAAGCGAAAGGAATATCGCGGCACTTTAGTCAATATGCGACAAACCGGCAAGGCAATCCTCCATGTGATGCCCAGCACTCTAAAGGCAGTCGATTGGATTGACATGGCAGGAAGTCCGATTCTTCCTGAGGAAAGTGAGTGGGATTTGATTGATATCACACCACATGATGAAAACGAGTTGTTAATCAAACAGGCTGTTGCAGCCATTGAGGTCGAATTTGTTGAAGAAAAGGAATTACCAGATGCCGTTGCGAGGCTAGCTGTGATGAAAGTAACACATGTATGGTCTTCCAGCGATAACATACCCAAGACTGGGCTTGATGTCTTGACTCAACATGGGATGGACAACATAATGGCCGCTCCGGACGGTTGGTCAAAAAAAGTCGACAAGCACTACGGACCTAAGGATTGAATGACTGCCACATCAATTTCAAACCCTCTTCCAACGAAACATTCGGTTGCCAGTTAAGCAATTCCTTGCTTCGAGTAATATTTGGTACCCTTCGCTTTACATCGCCAAAATAACCTTCGCTAAACGAAATTGTAACATCATCGCCGAAGTTAGCAATTCTAGTTGCTAAATCTATTATTGATACTTCCTCGATAGACCCTAAGTTGTATGCTGCGCCTGTTGGTAAATCCTGCATGCCTACTTTAACAAATCCATCAACAACATCATCAATCCAGGTGAAACTACGTGTTTGGCTTCCATCACCATGGACGTTGAGTACTCTTGATTCTAATAATTGATGAAAGAACATACTAATTACTTGCCCGTAGTTATCGCCTTTCAATCGCGGCCCATAGGCGTTGAACGGCCGGACAATTTGCACATCTAGTCCGTCTCTTGCTGCATGTTGGCAAGCGACTTCTCCCAAATATTTACTACCGCCATATGAATGCCTTTGATGCTGTTTAGGATCGGTGAAGACCATCGAATCACCATCGGTTAAGGGTTGTGACAAAGGCTCTCCAAATGCTTCGGGAGAAGACGCAAAGACATATTTTGCATCGTGAGCCATGGCTAGTTCTAATGTTCGCAATGTTCCGTTAATGTTGACGTCTATCACCGAATGAGCTGCTTCGTGGAACCACTTTGTGCCGTTTATCGCCGCAAGGTGGTAAATCAAATCGATGCCACCTAACGCTTCAACACAGGCGTCTAAATCATCAATATCCCTAACATCGCCAGCGTACAAGGCAAAATTATCGTCGGCTGTGATAGTCTCGAGATTCTCCTCGTTACCGCGAAACATTGAATCTAACGCAACCACGTTATGGCCCATTGCGACCAATCTCTCACAGAGTGATGAACCAATAAATCCGGCCCCACCTGTCACCAATATTCGCTTGCCGGACATATCAATCGGCTCGCTGGAGTACAGTCAAAGTCACTTTATCACCAACCTTGCGCATTTCTACTAAATCACCTGTGTTCACTTTCAAACATGGATCTGACTCAAAGCCGTGTCCGTATGGCAGATTGAGTAAAGAGCATGCTGGGATGGTCAAAGAGCAGACATCACGATTGACAATTCCCTTTGGCCCTTTGCCGGTGTATATCAGACCCATCAACACATAGGGTGCAACGGTCGAACCGGAACCTTTTGGATAAATTAGAATGGTATCCTCGATGGCTTGCCCATCAAGTGGATGGCCGAATTCCTCGATAACTCCACTATCACGATTGACATAGCCAAGATAGGTTATTGCAACATCGGTTGACATTGCTTTACCGGTTATGGTGAAATCACCTTGCGATGAGAGCCCATTACCAGTTGAAGTGTATTCACCGTGCTGATGGGTCTTTGACGATTGATGTTGAGGCTGGGCCTTGGCAGAAATCGTTGGTCTCTCGCCAGCCGATAAATCAGGATCAAAGGCGTGTGCGACACAATCTTGTATGGTCATGACGCTGGTGGGAATCCTGTTTAGACCACTGGTCAAGTAATGTTCCGCTTTCAATGAATTGGTTAGCAAGTGATTGTAGTGTTGACGATTATAGGGCGTGACCTCGGGACACGTGTCTTGCAGAATTACCACGCCTGCATTCTCCAACAAGTCGATGCTGCCATCTTCAGCGGCTAGTTGATAATTTTCACCACTGGTGAATAACCAAAGCCTGTTATCGGGAATCTTCGCCCCCATTTCTGCATATGAGCGAACTGCTGACGCAGTACGTCTGATTTCCTCAATACTCGCCTGAGGACAACCGATTACGACCAAATCAACCTGGCCTTGTGGTGCTAAATCTTCGTACCGTTGTGCTAAATCTTCCGCAGTAAATTCTAGTACTCCAGCCCAACCTGATTCTGGTTCAAGCCAATTACCCTCGCCATCCTTACTCAGCGGTGGTGGGGCGCTGTGGCCTTCTGCCCACAACATTGGACAGCCATAATTTGCTGCAGCAGCAGTCAGTGCTTTTTTGCTGGCAAACGAAACATGGTCTGGCATGCCGCGGATGAATGGCATTGGACCCCAAGCTAAATCCCAATCTGGTCTTACCTGTTTACCAATCCAGTCTCCAAGAATCGACCAATCAGCGAGTTCCGACAGTTGACACGAAATGTTGACCAAAATATTTGGCATCCTATTGCCGGGCAAATGTAAGCCCCACTTTGGTGCATAACCGGTTAATGCGGTTGCCAAAGCCGATAATCCTGACTCACGGTTGGTGATTAGTGAGGTCCAAGAATTGGAAAAGCAAACGGCATTTGATTCTGCCCAAGAAGCAATTCCAGACTCAATTTCTATTCCCCGGTCATAAGGGGTGCAGGACAGTGTCGCCTCAATTCCTAAGCGCTCATAAGCGTGGATGATCTCAAATTGTTGCTCTAAAAAGTCCGGCCAATCAATATCCATCTCTTGCATTCTCTCCTTGTCGCAACCAGCAGAATTGAGCGTGGTTGTGATCGCAACTTGACCATCCTCATCATTTGACAAATCCGCAAGAAATCGAAGCAAGCCATGTCCACCGGTAATCACAGAAACTCCTGAAACGTGTGAATTATCAACCTCAATAAATCCCTCAGCATTAGCAATTTCGGCCAAATCTACCACTAAACGAGCGGCTTTTTGTCGCGTCTTACCCTCTTTGCCTGCAAGTTGCGCAGCCAGCCGACCGGGTAAGTCCATGATACTCGGGCGTACTAACTATTTCATGAAGTAAACGCTTAACAGATTGATTACCTGTTGATTAAACCGGAAGTTTTGATATCTTTGAGGTTTAGAGGTACCACCATGTCTAATAGGTCTCAAGTCAATGAGAATAGTCCTATTGCAGGAGAACCTGCCAATAACCCAGCATTAAAGACCGTACCACCACTTGATGGTCAGGAAGCCGATAACCAAGTTGCAGAAGGTGAATTGAATCAGGGTAGAAGCCGGGCTGTGTTAGTAGTTCAAACGGCATCAATAATAATCGCGCTGTTACTTTCTGCTTATTCATTTACCATTATTGATTCATTAGATTCCTCAGCAAATTCAGGTGCCGATGGTACGGAAGTGTTGGTGCGAACCGCAGGGCGTGAAGCAGATCATATCTGTACCGAGGGGGGTGCCGATATTTTCATTGGCAATGATAACAATCGTAACGGAATTCTAGAGGATGAAGAAGTAACCTCAACTACTAGGTTATGTCATGGTAAAGAAGGTCTGTCGGGCCCTCAGGGCGCAACCGGACCAAATGGTTCACCTGGAATCGATAGTCTGGTCAAAACTTCGATTGTCGAAGTAGGTAATGAATCGTGTACCTACGGTGGAATGTTAATTGCGGTAGGACTAGATTTCAACAACAATGGAACTTTAGACTCAGAGGAGATACAAAGTGCTGACTTTATTTGCAATGGCCTGGTTGGGCTCGATGGAATAGACGGTAGCAGCGGAGCTAGTGGTCACTCTGCACTAGTAGAGCGATTAGCACCTCCATCATACCTATGTTCGAATGGTGTGGTGATTAACCTCGGGGTTGATGATGGACATGGTGAAGGAATCGCCGATGATGGCTTAATGCATAACGATGAAATTGTTGAGTCACTAAAAATTTGCAGCGAGCCGTTGAACTTTGGTCCAATCTCAGATTTTAGTGTTGGTTTTACAAATGGTCTTTCTAATTCTTGTTCGGAGTTTGTTTGGTCAACGACACATAACATGCTAATCTCTGCTGGCAGCGATAGTTCCACGGGCTGTGAACTATGGACTAGTGAAGGGACTTTGACCTCAACTCAACAACTAATTGACCTAAACCCGGGGAGTGCCGATTCAAGCCCCGGGTTATACCTGGGCTTCACTCCCTTATATCTCGACGGCGAGGAATTATGGTTGTTTGACGCCGATAGTGGGGTTAATGGTCGAGAATTGTGGATAACTAATTTGACATCAAGTGGCACTCAACAACTTACTGGATACAGTGGCGATGGTATTGTTGCCGAATCGGTAGCGATTAAATGGATGAATGGATTAGTGTTTTCTGATTCAAATTTTGATTTAATGTGGACAGATGGGCAGACTGTATACAATCTATTTGATGCTCCCTTCTTTGCGCTGCCCACTCAACTTCACTTAGACGCAGTACAGGCTAAGTTCTCGTCTCATACACAAACGACATTTGCCGTCGATGAGTTTGGCATCTGGCTCTCAGCAATTCATGATGATATTGGCTATGAAATGCACTATCTGAGCAGTGAGGGTGAATTCATTTCCTGGGATTTAAACACCTTTGAAGATAGTAGTCCCAAGTCGATTTTAGCGTTTGGTGGCCGCGTAATTACAGTTGCAGATGATGGTATCAATGGAAGACAGTTAGTCGAATTAAACTCCTCAGGCAGCCACACATGGCTTACCAATATGGCGTTACAAAGCAATGGCAACCCACCGACCAATGTTGGGGAAAACCTTGGATTGAACCTATTGGACAATAAGATAATTTTTGACGCCCAAATTTCTGCGGTGGATCCGACAATATGGAGTTATGATTTACAAAATGGCAATCTAGTTGAATTGTCGAGTCAAGTTGTTGCACCAAGTGAGCGAGTATCTCCGGTATTACTCAACAATAAATTGTGGTTTGATTGTATAACTGGAACTACAGCAGAGGAGTTGTGTGTGAGTGACGGAACTACGGCTGGAACCAAAGTAATCCACGAATTCCAGCCGGGCATGGCATCAGCTGAAATCCGCAATATTCTGCCTATTGGTGACCATCTACTAATCATTGCTGACGGCGAAATTGATGGTTTTGACACAGGGCATTGTTTGTGGAGTTTTAGCACTTTAACGCTGGAAGCAGAATTGGTTTATGACCCCTGGAGTGGTGTAGGAAATAATTCAGATTCCGGTAATTACGGCGCACTAGTGGGCAACCCAGAATTGGTTATTTTTGTTGCCGATAATGGCCTTACCGGGATGGAGTTACATCTTTGGAGTCCGCTTACATTGCAAGATGAATGGTTGATTTGGTGACCTATTTCTTATCTGAGCAGTAGGGACAGGATTGAGCGATTACATACTCACCGGTATTTTGCTCTTCAAGTAACAGAGGTTCGCGACAAGCATAACACTGGACGACTTCTGTTTCCTCAAGTTTAGGATTTACTGCCACACGACGATCAAAGACAAAACAATCACCGTTCCAATAATCTCCACCAACTTCCTCGAAATAACCAAGGATTCCACCTTTCAATTGTTTGACGTTGGAAAACCCTGCATCCATCATGACAACGCTGGCTTTCTCACAACGAATCCCGCCTGTACAAAACATAACAACTGGCTTGTCTTTGAGTTCATCATCCATCTTACTAACAGCTTTGGGGAAGTCTCTAAATGACCGAATGTTCAACTCAAAGGCATTTTCAAAAGTCCCTATGCGACATTCATATTCATTGCGAGTATCGAGAACTATAACCTCTTCTCCGGCATCCAGTAGTTGTTTAAACGCCGTGGGGGTGATTTCCTCCCCGGTAAGTTCAGCCGGTTTGATATGGTCTAGACCTAATGAAATTATTTCCTTTTTTAGACGGACATTCATACGACGGAATGGCTGATAATCGGAAAATGAAACCTTAAGCGGTATGTCGGTAAATCTAGCATCCGCTTCGAGGTATTCAATGAAAGAGTCAATCGAAGTCTGACTCCCTGCAAGGAAGAAATTGATTCCTTCATGCGCTAGTAGAATTGTTCCTTTGAGACTTAACTCTTGGCACAAATCTCGGAAGGGTTGGCGAAGTTCATCGCGGTCGGGCATGTCAGCAAAACGGTAACCGGCAATGTTGACCACAGTGCCCGACATGGTGCGAGGTAGTGTGGTTGATTTTTATGACCATCGAATTCAATCACGCCAGTCATGTTTAGATGCTAATGGTCTGCGCCAGCCTTGACCAAACGCTTTGTTAGTTACCCTGGGTGCAGGAGACATTTGCCACCGTTTGTGTTCATTACGCTCCAGCCTAGCCAGTACATCAACAACAACATTGCGGGGGTGACCTGCTGCAACAATATCATCAGCATCCATCGTATGCTCAATATGGAGACGAAGGATTTCATCCAATACCTGATATGGTGGCAATGAATCCTCATCTTTTTGATCAGGGGCCAACTCTGCAGATGGTGGTTTAGTCATTGTTGACTGGTTCACAGGTGGTTGTTTGCCAGCAATGGTTGCTCGTTGATTAAAGATTTCAGCAAGTGCGTAAACCTGCATTTTGTATAAGTCACCAAGCGGAGTATAACCCCCTGCCATATCGCCATAAAGTGTGCAATAGCCTTGCGCAATCTCAGATTTATTACCAGTTGCAATGGCCATTCTAGATTGTGCATTAGCATGCGCCATAACAATTATTCCACGCAGACGAGATTGAATATTTTCAGATGCTACCGGATTACCATCCTCCAAAACATCGTTGATTTGACCCTCCAAAGAACTATGCATCTCATCGATCGGTTGAACTTTAAAATCCATTCCAAGGGCTTTTGCAGTATATTCTGCGTCGGTTAAGGAGTGTTGGGAAGAGAACCGACTGGGCATCGCAATACCGATGACATTGCTTGGACCGACCGCTGCACAAGCAACACATGCTGCAACCGCAGAATCAATACCACCAGATAATCCCAGAACTATTTGTTTGATGCCTGATTTTCGACAATAATCAGCCAATCCGGTTATCACTGCATCTGTGATGTCTTCAATCAGTGCATCCAAACTCTCACGGCCATCATTTTTGTTTGTCAACATCTTCATTGTATCATTGCCAACAACCAATGCATCTTCTGCATCCATGCCAACCCATTTCGACTTGTCTGGCTGATCTAAATCGATTATCAATACACCTTCTTGCCATGCCGGTGCAACTACTACGGTTCCGTCTGGCCAAGCGGCAAGAGAACAGCCGTCAAACAACAAATCATCGTTGCCTCCAACTTGATTGGCGAGCAAAAATGGGTGTTGCAAAATTTGCGCTGCCGTTCGACAAACTTTGACCCGCGAACTAACTTTGTCAGCGTGATATGGGGATGCTGAGAGATTCACAGTCGCATCAAGGTTGACACCCTGACGTCCCCACTCAGCCAAACTGTCAATCGGGTCTTGTCCGTAAGATGAAGGAGTAAGACCTGCCGCTTGCCAAGCATCCTCACATACGGTGACTCCGAGATTTAAATCCCCTATTGAGCGACAAATGCCCGAACGGTGTGCTGGAGAAAAATATCTAGTCTCGTCAAACACATCATATGATGGCAATAACTGCTTTTTTGCCACTACACGGTTGGTGTTATCGCCATTGGGTGAGGCGTTGAGTGAACCCGAACGAACAACGCCATTAGCCGGTAAATTTCTTTCATTCTCACTAGGGATTGGTGAACCGACAAGAACTGGTATATCGACACTCAGTGATTTAGCTGAGGCGAATGATGAATTAATGAAATCCGGTTGAAGTAATAAGTCGCGCGGCGGGTAGCCACAAATCGCTAACTCTGTTGCAATGGCTAACTTAGCACCGTTTTGTCTCGCCGTTTCGGCTAGCGATTCAATACGTGCAGCATTGCCAGCCAAATCACCGACGGTTGAATCAACTTGCAGCAGACCTATAATTCTGGACAAAGAACTCACCATGGTTAACTAAATTTGACGATGTCGCCATTTTCGTCTTTGTACCACCATTCATTTGTACCTTTGTCATGATACCACCAGTATCCATCAGCGCCCATTACCCAATCAGTCTCCTCTGTAGTAGCGGCCTCGCCACCACCAACCAATGCTGCAGATGCTGCGCCGACTGATACTGCCGGCTCAATAGTTGGTGATTCATAGGATTCTGGTAGACTCTCCTCTTCATAGTCATCATAATCATCGTAATCGATTTCAGAGGAATATTCATCCCAATCATACACTGATCCGGAACCTCTACCACGGGTGGCTTTTCTAGCCCAAAGAAGACCGGTTACAATTATCGATATGAATATTAGAACAACTGCTGAACCAATAACTGGGTTGACATCACCAAATAAATTTTCAATAAAACCTTGCTCTCGTGCGGGTCTAACATCAACGGTTGGACCTTTGGCAGTCAGACCGTTATCAAGTTCGACTTCAATCCATTGTACGCCTTCTGAGGTAGGCACCCAATCAATCGAAATCAGACCTTTCCCTCCAGCAGGAATGTCAATACTTGGACGTTGTAGTACTTCCTTAGTGCCATTAATTCTAACCACATAGGCAGTCGCATCTACGGTGCCATCCAAAGAGCCGGTGTTGCTAACAAGCGCTTGAACCGATGTAGATTGGCTAACTTCGATAATTAATCGTGTATATGATACGTCCAGTGGGCCAATCTCGAACTCTGGCCTTAACCACTCTAGTTCCCATTGTGCTATTTCGCTGCCTGCTGGAGCGCCATTCATACCCATTATGGCATTATCCGCTAGGTCTCTTCCGTTTACCTTCACAAATAGTATCAATCTATTTTGGATCATGTCATCGGTAATAGCCGACAAGTCGACATTCGCATAAATTTCTAACTGAGTCCCAGCGATATCATTGCCCTCAAGGGTCATGGTTTCGTATCCGCTAAGCAACCTATCGCCTGTGTTTGCATCTTCAACCCACCACTCAAGTTGCAAAGACTCGATATCTAAGCCGCCCTCTTCATCGATTGCGATTCTAACCTCATAGACATCGGTTTCAAGTATGGTGTTTGGGCGTGGATTGATTATCTCAACTGGCGTTGGACCAGTTCCGTCAATCAATATCCATCGATTGTTAGATTCATCGGTGACGTCATCGCCTTGCCCTGATACACAATCCACACTCCATGTTAGGGCTTTCTTTCCGGAATTCTCCGAGGCGGTAACAACGGCGGTCCATGCACCGTCGATAGCAGTTGTTGGATAATTCACACCGTCAAACCTTACGCTTACCGGGCAATCAAAGTCTGGCCTGGTGTTGGTCTCTTGGAACATGACGTCTCCGGACACTTCAAAGGTACTACCCGGAGCAATTCTTGCGCCATCGGCAACCGCAGTTCCCTGCTCAATCACTAATTGAATCGTTTCATCTGGAATGTACATATCACCAGAAGAGCGCCATCTTAGTGTTGGGAACGATTGCTGGTCCGTATTACCAGCACGATCGCTAACGATTAACTTGGGCTCACGCTTAGTGTCGCCCAAATCAGGTATTGTCCACAGTAAATGGAACTCTACATTCAAAGTAATATCTTGTTCGTAGGGACCAGCAGGGCCATTTTGCCCAATCATTTCGCAATCCTCAATCACCAAATGAGGGCTTGTTGTAGTACAATCTCCCGTCATAAAGTCCCAAGAAATCGGTAACCTGTCACTGTTCTGTTGTGAGGCCAACTGTACTTCGACTATCATCAAGTCTGAACCACCATTTGGCTCATTCATCATCACATCGAATTCGTAGCTAATCATCGGGTGTAACCAGGTCTGTCTGCCGTCCTTCCATGAGAATGCTGCGGTTGGAATTGAGGGTGGTCCGTCGGCTTTGAGTTGATACATGAATAGATGGTCTCCTTCTTCCCCGGTTCCATTATCCTCTAACGGATGGCCTGCAGCATCATTGCCGATTAGATAAACTGCAACCTTGTCACCGATTGAACCACCACTGTCATCGAGTAGTATTGTATATTGACCAACGAAAGCCGTGAGGTCATTAGGCAGCAAGACATTCGAGAAGGATTGATATTCATC
Source organism: uncultured Candidatus Poseidoniales archaeon (assembly GCA_964412625.1). GTDB lineage: Archaea > Thermoplasmatota > Poseidoniia > Poseidoniales > Poseidoniaceae > MGIIa-L1. The sequence goes on along the minus strand of CAYPPO010000002.1, from coordinate 57,611 downwards.
TGGACTTGGTAGGCCATTAAAATCGTAATCATTAATCCACTCACGCCAAACCATCGCTTCTATGTTTGAGGGTAATATCGGTTGATCGGTGATTTGAACTTGGATGGTTTGAGTTGAGGATGGCACTCTATGGTCATATGCCGCAACGCTTGACCAGTAAACCGATGGAACTACCGAATCAGCAAAGAAAGTTCTCTGATATTCGGCATCATCAGTAACGCCGCCGCCGGTTGATGGAACAACTTCGATGCGCCAATTTAAAACTCCATTCGTGAATGGAACAGTATCGGTATAATTCCACATATCAACATCCATAGTGGTTGTGTTAGCAATTTCATTCGTCCCTTGGTAGAGTGAAAGTACCGCGTCGCCATCAGCAAATGATTCTGCGTCTGATAAGCCTTCAAAGCCTATATCTATCGAAATTGCGACATCTTGCCCAGCAGGCAAGTAGTATTCATCGCTGGGCAATTCACCCATGTCTGTGGAAAATGTTACGCTTTTAATTTCCAAATCATTTTCCAAAGCCTTTGTCCCACCGGTTGTGCTACCCCATGAATGTGTTGCGGGAATGGACACAACACCATTGCCCAAAACTAATCTTGTCGATGCAGTTAGGTATTCTTCGTCATCCCAGCCGGGTTCGATTCGGTATTTTACGGCGACACTAATGTCGTTACCGTTCTGAGTGAAATTAAGCCAATTCGTCGGGTGAAGTTCTACAAGTTCGCTATCCCCTTGACCGATAGGTGAGCCTCCTCCCGTTGGAATCAACCATGTTGCATGGTTATTTTCGCCAACAACATCTAATCGAACTAAGCCGGCGGTAGACGCAGTAACTTCGAAATCGGTGTGCATTGTGTGCCATGTTTGACTCGTGGTAAGTACTTGGACAGGATTTTCCATGTAGGTAGATATTATTTCAACATCAGATGAGAAATTAACCCCATCTAGCGCAACTAATAATCCGCCCGCAGAATCAGCAACAAACGGTATTGGAATGATGTGTTGACCACCTACATCTGGTAGTAGGGATCGGGCATCGTTAATTCCCAACACCATCGGTGATTGTTGGTCAGAATCCAGATATGTTGATACATCGTATGGAATTGATAAACCGGCCATTTTCATTCCACCAGTTCCAGTTACTTCGAAATCGATTTGTACGAAATTGGCCCCCAAGAAACCGACGCTAGAAGCTGTCGACGCAGCATAACTTAGGGCATAGAGTTGTGAGGAGTTGAGCGTGACATAAGCGCTCTTTACATTATCATATGTCCAGTTTGCAATTAACTGATTACCGACTCTCAGATATAGACCTGAAAGTACACCGGTTTCTGCCATCACACCAACTGAGAAAGAGTGAACATTATCCCTAGGCAGCCAAGCAGAAACGCTATCAGTTCCTGAAATACCCGGCGTAACTGAGATTATTTCTTCACCATTCTCGAATCGATCCTGCCAGCCCCAAGAGCCAACTCTACTATCACTGCCACCCCATTCAACGAATCCATCTTGATTGAAGTCAATTGCTGGTTGCGCTGGATGTTTTCCACTATTGAGACTCCACGACAACGCTTTTGCTTGCCAAGAAGGTGCGCTGGAGCCATTATGGATTATTCTATACTGATATTGATAGATTGTTGCATCATTGGATGAAGTGAATGCTGGCGTGGTCAAATTCGTCCAGTTATCATTCGGCGAATAGCGAATCTGCAAAACGCTTTCCTTGATGTTCGCTTGACCGCTTATCACTTTAGCCGGATTTAGCGTGCTAAACCAAGGCGATGTTAGATTACAATCAACCGTCGCAATTATGCCATTTTGATAGTTTACTGCGCCACCTTGCACACAAGCCTCATCCCAACCTTCGTTGAGAATCCCGCCGTTGAAGTTGGTATGAATTTGACCATCGCCGCCAATCGAATGCAGGATTGGAATTCCATTACCAGCCGCTGAGCCGGTGAATTCTAATTTTAGTCTAACAAGTGGATACATTTCATAATCTATCATGTGTAGTGGGACCATGACGTCATTACTCCCTGACGCACCCATGATATCATTGCCATTACCGTCAAGGATGGACCAATTCAAGAATGCCCCATCTGGAATAACTGCATCAAGGTAAATCGGTGCGTAGGTGCTACGGGAGACTGGTTGGGATGCACCCTGACCCCAGCCAATTGTCGGGCTGACCCAGTGAGATTCTGGAGGTGATGCTAGATGAACGTCGTCAACAAACCAAAAGTCACAGCATGTTGAGCCTGAGCCACTGCCACTGATTTGATTAATTCTTATTTGAGTAGCAGCATGAAGTGCTGCGGCTGGCAGGTTGATCGACCATTGTTGGATGGTACCACCGGATGTGGCCCCCGACCATGTGTTCAAAGTAACCCAGTTACCGGCTGTTGTAATGTATTGAATCTGAAGATCTTCACCAGAATCCGGCTCTTCGCCACAACTGAATGAACCTTGCAAGACCCAAGCAGTCAACGGCATAGACTGAGCACCTGCAAGATTGACCGGCGGAGATGTTGCATAGTGTGGTGCATTGTAATTAGCCTGAGTTTTTATCGAACCACCGGATGTACCATTGACACCACAAGCATTGGTCCATCGGCTAACAAATGTTGGATTTGACACCGTCCAACCTTGCAAACCGCTGTTAAAGTCCCAAAGTGTTCCAGCGCTTGACCCCGTTAACTTACCATTCTCTACGATTGTGCCATTCTTGGTAGCATCGGTGTTTGACCAAGTGGTATCAGAATCCCATACAAAACCGTAATGCGTCTGCATTACTGATGGTTCAATACTTAGTTGCATATCAGTTATGGGTGAGGCGGTAGGAACTTCAATCGTGAAATCATCGTTCACGACACCATCGCCATCAAGCGCAATGAATTGGCCATTACCCTGCATGGAAAACCCGACGATTTGTGAATCAGATAGTTCGCTCAAATTGGTCGAATTTGCCGTGAGATTACCTGACATTTGCAATGGACCGATAATTGCCATTAAAATGGCCAAAAATAGGGCACTACGCCAAGATGTAGCGGCGGACATGGACAGCCGTAGTCATGTAAGGACTTCAAACATACCGTTGCATTAGCATAAACGCTTGATTTACAGTAGTAATCGGCAAGAAAATGAAAAATAGAAAATTTAGGGGTGAGATTCAAGACAAAAACCTATCTCGCAGGGTCATGGCAAAGCCCAATCCCGCCGGAGAATTAGACGCTGTTGCTCTTGAAACAGCGCTACTGAGTACATGGAGCCAAGAAAATGCGTTCCAAAACTCCATTGAATCTCGTAGAGATGGAGCACCATTCATCTTCTTGGAGGGACCTCCAACCGCTAACGGTAAACCCGGAATCCATCATGTTGTGGCTCGAGCATACAAAGATTTAGTCTGCCGATGGAAAACTATGGAAGGTTTTCTCGTTGAGCGAAAAGGCGGATGGGACACTCACGGGTTACCAGTGGAAATCGAGGTACAAAAGCGCATGGACTTAATGTCAAACGAAGCCATCGAAGCTTATGGAATGGATAATTTCAATCAAGCTTGCCGTGAATCAGTTTGGACCTATGAAAGCGCATGGCGTGAGATGACTGAGCGTATGGCATATTGGGTTGACCTAGACAATCCATATGTCACTCTGCATAATGATTATGTTGAGTCATGTTGGTGGGCTATCAAGCAAATGTTCGACAAAGAACTGCTATACCGTGGGCACAAAGTTCTGCCTTATTGCCCGCAAACCGGCACCTCATACTCAAGTCACGAAGTTGCTCTAGGTTACAAAGAAGTGGAAGAACCCTCTGTCTATGTGAAATTCAAATTAACAGATGATGACGCTTCAATCTTAGCCTGGACTACAACACCCTGGACATTACCAGGTAACGTTGGACTAGCGGTAGGACCTGAAGTCACCTATGTCAAGGTCAAAGTTACGGATGCAGCAGCCAACTGGAATGGGGCTGGTGGTGCTGATGTCGGCGAAACCATGATTTTAGCAAAGGATTTGATGAAAGAGGTATTGCGACACAATGTCGAAATTGTCGAAGAATTCCCCGGCAGTGAATTAGTCGGACGCGCCTATGAACCATTATTCCCTGATGCTGTGCCGCGTAATGGTTCACAAACTGCTTGGACCGTTTTATCAGCGGATTGGGTAACCACAACCGATGGTACCGGCGTAGTTCATACTGCTGTTATGTATGGTGAAGATGACTACAATTTAGGAATGGAAGTTGGGTTACCGGCGTTTCATACCGTTGGAATGGATGGTGCCTTCGTCAAAGGAATCCATGAGCAATTAGACGGACGATATGTCAAAGATTGCGATGAGGCAATCATCCAGTTACTATCTGCACCAAATGGCAGCAACGGGAAAGGTCCGAAAAGCGGCCTGCTTTATCGTGAAAAGGCATATCTGCACGATTACCCACACTGTTGGAGAACTGACCACCCGTTACTATACTATGCGATGGATTCTTGGTTTGTCAGAATGACTGCTGTGAAAGACAAGTTATTGCAATTTAATGATGGTGTTGAGTGGGCACCTGATTGGGTTGGAGAAGGTAGATTTGGCGAGTGGTTGAGGAATGTCAAAGATTGGGCTATTTCACGAGAACGATATTGGGGGACTCCGCTTCCTGTATGGCGTAGCGAAGACGGACAGATGAAGTGTATCGGCTCGATTGAAGAACTTCAAGCAGAGGTTGCAAAGGCAAACGCCGCTGGACTAAACAATCCAGATTGTCCAGATGATGTTGACTTACACAGGCCAATTGTTGACGGATTCACCTTGCTTTCAGATGATGGTAAGCCAATGAAAAGAGAACCATTTGTCATGGATTGCTGGTTTGATTCGGGATGTGCTCCGTTCGCCCAGTGGCACCATCCGTTTGATGGTGGTGAAACTTTCAACTCATCTTTCCCAGTCGATTACATCTGTGAAGGAGTAGATCAGACCAGAGGTTGGTTTTACACTCTGTTAGCCGTTTCAACAACGGTGTTTGACTTGCCGGCCTACAAACGGTGCTTGTCGCTTGGATTAATTCTTGATGCTGAAGGTAAGAAAATGTCCAAATCAAGAGGTAATATTGTGGACCCTTGGGATCATTTCAACCGAGAAGGTGCGGATGCAACAAGATGGTACATGGTCACTGCTGGAGCCCCTTGGAGTCCGCTTAAATTCGACCCAAATGGCGTTAGAGAAACCTATGCAAAGATGTTCTTGACATTATGGAATATCTACAAATTCCACGCTGATTATGCTGCACTTGATGGATTTGACCCTGAGACAAACCACGTCGAGGTTGCTGAGAGGACACCACTCGACCGTTGGGTCTTATCCCGCCTGGCAACCGTTGCAACTAATTATCACGAAGGCTTCACTAACTGGGACTATCACAAAGCCTGCCGAGAATTGGAAGAATTTGTCGTCAATGACTTATCCAATTGGTATGTCAGACGCAGCAGAAGAAGATTATGGGACGAGGCAGAGAATACCGACAAGGTTGCCTGTCAAAACACCCTCCATGAGGTGCTTACCACTGTCTGTCGACTTGTTGCGCCGGTTAGTCCGTTTATGGTAGACGTGATTTACCGAAATTTAGAAGGTACAAGTGTCCATCAAGCAAATTGGCCGCTTGGAACACCAGGCAGCCTAGAAGGAGCTACTGCAGATTCTTGGGATGAGAATGCTGCTAAGGCGACAGCAACGCTACCGCCACAAGATTTGGACCTTGAAACAAGGATGTCTTTGGTTAGAGAATTGGCTGAAACTGGGCGCCGCATTCGTGTTGACGCCGCGCGTCGACAGAGACTCCCTTGTGGAGATGGATGGATTGTATCAGGTCCAGATTTGGCTGAATTCCACGACATCCTAGCAGAGGAATTGAATGTTGAAAAGATTTCAATTGAAACTGATTTAGATAGATTCCAGCAAATTGAGTTAGCACCCAATTTTAGAGCACTTGCGCCAAGGGCTAGGGGTGATGTCAATGCTATTGCCGCTGAAATCCGCAATGCAGAAAATCCGGCCGCAATGCTAGAGGAAATAAAATCGGGCAAACTTGAAATTTTAGGTATCAAGATCGAGGAAAGTGATGTCGAGGTAAAGCGGGTTGAAAAATCTGGTTTTGCAGCATCAACTATACAAGTCGGCCAAGGTGACGAATCATACCATGTGAGCCTCGTCCTCGACATGAATGACACTCCGGAACTACTCTCGAAAGGATTAGCCCGTGATATTACACGAAGAATTCAAGCCAAGCGCAAGGATTTGGACTTAGACATTGAGGCCACCATAGAACTTGAGATTTGGATGGAAAATTCTCCAGAGTTATTCCAAACTGACCAAGATTGGATTGTGACTGAAACCCGAGCCCGGTCAGCAATTTTTCACCCAAACGGCGACTCGCCAACCTCGGCAACCGAGACCTTCGAAGTAGATGGGTCAAAGATTTACTTCATTGTTTCATAAACAGCCAAGAAACGACGCATTCAAACATGAGTGGCGTCTCGTCTATCCATGCGAAGAATGGTACTCGCTGTGTTGTTGGCACTCTCCACAATGCTAGCAGGTTGCTTCGGCGAAGGTGAAACACTCATCGAAGAGGAGGTCGTTGAGAACATATGGGCTGATTACATTCTTATCGATAATCAGCCACACGAGTCACCTAGACCCTTTACCACCATAGACCTGCGCACTAACCAATCCACGAATATGTCATGGGCTGTTTTTGATGCGTCAAAAGGTGGCAATTGCTGTGAGCATTATCTAGCCACCACCATCGAAGGACAAATTCTCAACATTGGCGGTGAATACCCTGTATGGAGTCTTGACCGTGGTCATGAGTGGGATACTTACATCCCCGGCGTACTGCCTGCAGTTGGTCAGTGTGTCACATTTGTTCCAACCAACCCCGGTCAAGAAGGACTGGGCGAAGGAAGTATCGTTCAGGCAACAAATGGGGACATAATTTCAATGTCGTGGTTTCCGTATCCTGGGGCCGATCTCAAGCTAGACAAATTTTATGCCATACTATACGATGCTTCAGAAGATGAATGGAAATGGTGCTACAATAGAATCACTGAACCATTCTACGATCGATCATGGCAGGTGGAAGTCATCGGCCCGATTGAATCTACACTGGGTAGTGGGGAATGGGCCAGTATCGTTGTGTCCAACTTTTGGCATCAATCAATGAACGCTGGTGGGCAAATAAGTGTCGACGGCTTGAACTACTACCCGTTCCAGTTCCCTGACCGCAGCGGCGGGGATCCAGAAATCGAATTGGACTTGGATTTCACCGAGGCTAACTTACCAGCATATTATGATGTTAACAAACCGCACAAAGAAATGCGCGCCTTCCCAATGCCCAGTGGTGGACTCGTCTTCCCTGCGTACTATAATAACGGCAATGCAGCATTCATGGATACCTCACTATCATGGAATGAATTATTTGTTCAATTCCCTAGCGAGTACTGTCAGATAGATTCAGTCGGAGTAATCCATTGTGTGGCAAATTCAGGGACATCTTTTACTCATTACATGTCGGACGATGGGGCAGTTACCTGGCAAAATCACACCTATGAGCTAAATGAACAAGCAACGCAGATTGAAGAATGGGAGTTTCAGGCTAATGGTGAATTAGACCTTTTCGTATTGAATGTCAGATACCAAAGTTCAGCAGGACCGGATGTCGACACTGTGTACCATGTTCGTGGTTACTCTGAAGATATGTCGCCTGACACTTTAACATATATCGGACAAGGCGATTTAGATTCTACCTCCGGAGCGGGTAACGACATAAGATTCGATTTTGCTTCTTTAGCGATCTTAAACGATGGCGGGGTAGTAGTAGCATATCATGATTCGACTGACCCTGACCCGCTATTTGCAGTAGAGTTGATTCTTCAATCGTACTAGAACATGGTCAAAATATCGCCAAACAACTTTTTTGCGTGGCCATTACTCTTCTCTACAAGGCGCTTAACGATTAATTCTGGAGTGGATCTAGCAAGATGATTACGGATTGGTGTTCTATCGACAATCAATTCCAAATCGGCGTCCAAGCCTCTTGCTTCGATACCATCTACTCTAAAATCATCGACATTTGAGGCCTCGATTATTGCTGGTGCTAGATGTGTGACTAACATCATTGTCGTGTCTTTTTGTGCCCTCGCAGCGAGTAACATCCCAGCGATTATCCTAGCACCTGCACCAGGTTCGGTAATTGCTTCTAATTCGTCGGCTAGGATAAGTTTTGGAGTAGGATCACTGACAACTGTCGCCAAATCTACCAGTGTCTGTTCCAAGGCTCCGGCACTCTGTGTACCACCAGCTTTTGCTAGAATATGTAACGCCTCCACTTTGCCGACACATGCTTGTTTTGCCGGTACTGGCAAACCCATGTGGGCAAGTATGCAGGTATGAGCAAGTAACTCAAGAAGTGTGGTCTTGCCACCTGAGTTAGCCCCGGTCAACAATGCTAATTGTTGCTGATCACTCTTTGGTGCTGCCTTTCCTAGACCATAAGTAACTGGATCGGCTTCGATTCCGAGTAGTATGTGCCGGCCTTGATTAATCCATATACCGTGTGAAACCATCTTGGGCATAGTACAAGAGTAGTGTTTTGCCCATCGAGCAATAGTCAGCCACTGATCGACTATGACCAGTGAACGAATTGCTGATTCGCACTTTGACTTCAGTGGGCCTAGCTTCCTAGCCATCGAATAGATATGATCTGACTTTTGAGCACTAATGCGCTTTTCTAGGCTCTCATCGATTTTTTCGATAACTTGACGGTCGAGTTTGGCTGGCCAATCACTAGTGAAAATTATTGGCGGACACCTAATTCCACTTCCTTCCATATACTCTGCTAACTTGTTTACTGCTTGTTGCATAGCGTTTTCGATAACATATCCTGTTGCCTCCTTAAGTCGCCTTTGAAAACCGCTACCGTCAGCCAATGCATCTAGCAATTCTGCACCCGAGAGTGCTAACTTCGCATCGTTCATCGCTTTTTCAACGTCAATGTTAACCTCGTTCTCCAATGCCTTACAATATGGCCACAATTCATCTTTTACCTGTTCGGCGCGTTCTGTGTCGCCCTCCTCAAATAATGTGAATAATAACTCCGGTAATTGTTCCAAACCGACTAATTCCGAACCCAGATAGTCAAAAAATTGTGAATTAGAGTCTGAGTTAGATAAGGTGGTGATGATCTCTGACAAAGCCGACAACGTTTTTCGGTTTTTCTTAAACCAATCTAGAGTCAACTCTGGTATAATTAATTCTTCATCAGGATCACTCCCAAGAACAATCCATCCTTCTGGGACATCGTTTGGCGCCCCACTGCCCAGCCATGTCACCTTACCAAACACCGTGTAATCTTTCCATGTTTCACTTTCTGCTGGCATGAGTATACGGCAGTGTTTTTTCAAATGGTTCATCGGCTGTTTTGTCACCACAACTCTATCATAACGTTCTGAATTATTCTTTAGCGTAGTTACCTGCTTCAAGGAGTTGCTAAGTTTTGTCGCTATTTCATTATCATTAGATAAGAACTTCATGGCGGCTTCTATCAAGTCACGACGCTTAGATGAATCTTCAAGCGGAGTTAGTAACTGTAGCCTTGCTTTGGTTGCCGGAGAAGCGGTGAAATTTGCGATTTGGTCAATCAACTGCTGATGTAGTTTTATCGACTCCTTGGTAGCAAGAAATTGTCCGTCGTCGCCCGCAATGCTGCGAGCCAGTGATAATGCTCGCTTTGGGGATACACCATCGATTTCAGCTATTTGCCCGATATCGCCTGACATGAGCGAAGATAAGGCAGCTTCTTCCGAACCGAAATGATCAGTCATTTTTTTGGCTAGTCTTTCCCCTACCCCTGGTATTGCGCTAAGAACCATGGTGGAGGATTGTTTGTCATCGGCTTAAGAGAATAGCGCCTAATGCGACACTAAATCAGCACTCTCTGGTGCCATCATCACCTGCACCATATGTCTGCATCGGAGCTTGGAATAAGTCATCACAGGTTCTGGTCACAAGAGGTAGGGTTAATGTTGCGCCACTCCAATCAACCGAGTACCCGCCGACTGCCGATGATGAGGGGACATAATCTTCACCGGTTTGCGTCATTGTAATGAATATTGTTTCACCTGCGCTGATGAATACGTCCAGCGGCATGAATTCCATCAACGCCATTACCTCAACGTAAGGAATTAGAGACAATTGACCATCGCGTCCTCCAGCATGGAATCTAAAATCCATCACTGCATGCCCGAGACGCAGGCCATTTTCGTCGGTCATTTCCAGAAAACCGTGGGCGCCATTGAGAGTACTCGGGGTGACCGGAATATGGAATGTTGGCATTCCAGCGATGTAAACATCATTTTCAAACGGGCCGTAACTCATCGTTATTGATGAAGATGCAGACATCGAAGTGCCATCGGGTCCCATATCAGCGCCGTTGATTGCCAAATACTCGGTGTCCGGTGCTGGATACGTTGACTCAAATCTCCATCCACCCCGGTTATCTTGCATCTCAACACCTAGCGTCGGAGCCCTACCTTCACCTTTGAGGTACCAATCAAACCAATACAACATCTCATCGGCCCAATCCCATCGAAGTGTGTAAGGGTAAGCTTCTGCACCACGGCCGGAACTCTGAGAACTGTGGCCCTCGACTCTGTCTGGGTAATCATGGGCCCACTGTCCTGCGAGGGTTTTGATTTCAATTCCCGCATCAGCAACCTGTTGATGAATTGGGAAAGCCATGTGTGGATCAACATTCCAATCTTGCATTCCTTGAATAATGTATACCGAGCCTTGGTAATTTTCCAAAACTCGCGATAAAAATGACCTCTCGGTCCAGTAGGTATTACCAGCATAATCAACCATGCCTCCGGTTTGATAAGCTGCTGGGCCATTGAAATATCCCTCTAGGTAGCCTTCACATAGGTTTTCAGCATCACCGTCATCACCATCAATTCCGAAAGAGCCATACACACCGTTGTGCATAATTGGCCCACGCGCCTCCATGCTTCCATTGCGCCACATCAATTCGTGAACCCCAATTAGTCCCGACATCGGAACAATAGTTGCAAGATAGGGATTGCCAAAAGTAGCAGCTTGCCAAGGCGTGGAGCCATCATATGATTTCCCAATTAGACCAACCTTACCATTCGACCATGATGCTGCACCGAGATAGGATACTGCTGCATCGATCCCACGCTGTTCGTCAGTCCCCATTAGGTCCATACAGTGGTTGGAATTACCGGTACCAAAAACTGAGACCTGAGCAACGGCATAGCCGTGTGGCACGTAATTTTCAATGAGGAATCTACCCAATCGATCGGCAGGCGTTGTTGCTGAGACATCGCCGTCATCATAGTATGGGCCAACATCAGCAATGACCGGTACTTTACATTCTTCTGTCACATTTCCAGCGGTAAAATCACACCCTTCTATTTCTGGCAACCATAGACCTAGATGTACTTCTGCACCACCAGTAATGCCTGCTCCGCCGTCAGCGGTGGTTATTGTTGGTACTGGAACATATATCGATTGAGGCGCAGAAGTATTGTATGTGCCATTGACCGTGACACGACTAAATACATCCGAATCATCATACGACAAACCTGCTCTGTCCCATGGTTCAGGATATGAATCAGAGGTAATTGAACCAGTCTCTTGCTCTGAATCATCGCTAAGACAACCAGACAGAGTTGCGCTCATCATCAGCAGTATGATGAGCCAAGGTTTCCAATGCATGGGCTGCGGTAAACCTCAACCTATTGAAATCATCGCATAACATGTCTTATTCCGATTCTTCGGCTTTTTTGGATTCAATTTCGTTTCTAACCTCATCCATGTCTAAATCTTTGAGCATCACTACCAAATCTCGTAGGGCTGCCTCTGGCAATGCTCCGGGTTGCATAAAGACGCCAATTTGCTCCTTGAAAGCAATCGTGGTTGGAATCGATCTAATATTGAACATACGACCAAGTTGTGGCTCTTCCTCGGTATTTATTTTTGCAAAAACCACGTCGTCAAATTCACTTGAAACTCGCTCGTAAACCGGGCCATAAGCCTTGCACGGACCGCACCATTCAGCCCAAAAGTCTAGGATGACTATGTCGTTGTTCTCTATTACTCCTGCAAACTCGGGTTCTGTGAGGTCTAAGGTTGCCATATTACGACCAATTTGATTGAGTCTATCATCTAATCGCAGCCAAATTGCTACCGACGGATTAATGTCCCTGTTAGTAAAGGTCAACCCATGCGAAGAGTACTTACGGCCTCATGCGTGTTGCTGCTGCTTATCCTATCGTCATGGTCTGCATCAGTTGATAGACTTGAATTAAACAATTCAAACGAAGCCAATGGCCGTGCAGCAAATGTGGTCATTTCAGAGCTGTTCATCAGCCCAAATAATCTTGTTTCCAATGAAAATAATTCAAACATTTACGGCGCAGTGGATTGGAATGGCGATGGAGATTATGGCAAATTTAGTGACCAATTTATCGAAGTATGGAACTCTGGTGATGCACCGCAAGACGTCTCTAGTTGGCTGCTTTCAACAACTAGCGGGAGTCCACCTTGCCAACTCCCATACAACACTACACTGGGAGCTGATGAGAGATTAGTCGTATTCCGAGCCGATTCAGACCTCGACCTAAGTTACTTTGATGGCGAAACAGTTAGTATCTCCGACACTAATTCAAATTTGATTAACTCGATGTCGTTCCCGGCGTCAGATTCTAGTTACGGATTGTCCTATATATCCGATGATGGAACTTTGACCAAAGACGACCCTACACCAGGCAGGGCTGCTGATTATTCAGAGCCGTACACCGTTCCAGATAATATCGTAAATTGTTACAAGTTGAGCAACACTGATTCTTCTCGAGCATTTCTACTAAAGGGCAGGGTTGTCACTATGGATGGTGAAAACAACATAATCAATGACGGCAATGTCATGGTCCGTGACGGCAAGATTACCGGAGTATGGGCGTCAAATGCCAATCCGCCGGCAGGGGTAGATTTCACCGATGTGCCGATTGTCGAGACTGACGGAACCATCTATCCCGGCCTAATTGATTTACATAATCACGTCCACTACAATCATATCCCACTGTGGGACTTTGAAGTCCATTTGAGCGACTCGCAGAAGTCAGAGGAGGGTGGATATACCAATCGTTACCAATGGGGCAACAACTGGGATTATGGGCCAAGTATTACCTGGATGAAAACCAACATTCAGTCGACTTACCGTTGGGACATGGCTAGTGAACAAATGAAGTATGCTGAGGTGCAAGCAGTCTCCGGTGGAGTAACTGCCATGCAAGGCTCGCCAAGTTCGGGGACCCAAGCCTGGGACAGCATTCTGTCGAGGAATGTCGAATTGTATAATTTCGGTCAAGATGGTATCTCCACATGTGCTGTATGCGGTGCAGCCGATGACGATTATACAGGTAGCCACCTGATTAGTCAAAGTGAGGCTGGTACGTTAAATGCTTGGTTCGTCCATCTTTCTGAAGGTGTTGATCAGTCAAGTAAGGCTGAGTTTGATGCGCTTTGGGACAAAGGACTAATCCTCGATGAGACCGTGGTAATTCACGGCACAGCCTTGGATTCTTCACAATTTAGTAAAATGGCTAGCGTAAACTCCGAACTCGTCTGGTCGCCACTTTCCAATCTACTGCTCTATGGCGATACCACTGATGTGATTGCCGCTGACCAGGCGGGGGTTAGTATCTCAATTTCGCCTGATTGGGGGCCGAGCGGCTCAAAGAACAACCTGCATGAATTGAAGGTGGCAGATATGTGGAATACCAATAACCTCGGCGGACATTTCAGCAATTATGAACTGGTGGAAATGGTTACGTCAAATCCGGCAGATGCGACCGGCTGGACTCCGTTTGTTGGACGAATTAAAGCAGATTTGTATGCTGACTTAGTAGTCATTGATACCTTCCATGAAGATCCATATCGAAATCTGATCGAAGCCATTGATGCCGATGTTGCTCTTACCGTTGTTCAAGGTAAGGCTGTGTTTGGTGATGTCGACCTGATGCAACAATTGCAAGGAGATGATTGGGAGTATGTCAATGGTACAGGATTCCAAAAAGCCGTAGATGTAACCTCACTGACCGAGGTAGATGGTAGTCAAACCTTTGCCGAAATAGAAGCCGGGCTTGCCATGGCAATGCGCCATGAATATGATGATATGAAGGCAAACTGGGTTGAGTTCAACGGCGACAGCGATGAAGAGATTAATGCTTGGCTGAACACCACATTCGACGGTGATTACCGAGATGAGGTAAATCGCCTAAAGAATATGACTCTTGACCCAATATTCACCTCTGGAGATGACCGCTATTTCGACGTAATCAATCGTTCAACTCATGCAAATTATCACATTGACCTGACAAAATTGTATGACAACTATTACACCGTTGAAATGATAGATGGTGACAGAACCAATGTAGATATCCAATTGCCCACCGATAATATCAACAATGGCGGTGACAACAATGGCGGCACCAACAACAATGGTGGATCCAATACCGGAGGGGCGAACAATGATGGCTCCAACAGCGGGGGCGACACTACAACTTTGCCTGGCCCAACCGACAATAACACCGATGGTGATGATTTATTTGGTGAGCAACCAGATGACCAATTTATTGACGATGCAGAGGCAGATGAATCTACCAAAAACCAACTCAAACTAATATTGTTGATAATTGTAGTTGCCTTACTCTTCGGACTATATGTGATAAGTCGGGCCAATGACGGTGACGATTTACTGAATTCCCAGACCTCGGTCGTGGATAAGATTTGGGATGATGATGAATTTGACCAATCGTCTAATGAATCTACGCTACAGGCTAAAGATTCGGTTGACAGTAGTGATGCGATTGACATTAAAGACAAAGTCGCAAGTGCCATGAAATCTTCAGGGCTATCTGCGGTTCGCTTGTTCACCGCCATCGACCAAACCGACGATGGTTATGTGTCCAGAAGAGAAATCCGAACTGCGGTTAACACGCTGCTCAAAGATTCGGTCAAGGTTTCAGACATTGACGCTATGCTGGAGACATTCGACACTAATGGAGATGGCGTAATCAGCCTTGAGGAGTTCTTGTCTGTGATGGAAAAACATCAACCTAAACAATTCGTACCTGTGCTACCTGAACTGAAACCGCCACCAAAGTAGGGCAAACTTACTGGTAATCTTTGTTGATTTCCCGGCTAATTATCAATTTTTGAATCTGACTTGTACCACCGAATATTTGGTAAATTTTAGCACCTCGCATGCGTCTTGCAGCAGGGAATTCTTCTGAATAGCCGTAACCACCAAAAATCTGTACTGAATCTGTGGTCACCTCCATTCCAATATCAGCTGCATACCGCTTTGCGTGTGCTGCGGCCAAAGTTGCAGATTCGCCTTTGTCTAATAGGTCTGCAGCCTTGTATGCTAACAACCTGGCACCCTCTATTTTGGTACTCATATCTGCGAGCATGAACGAGATCGCTTGATGTTCGAAAATCGGTTTACCAAAGGTTTGTCGCTCGTTGGCATATTGCCACGCTTCCTCCATTGCGCCGCGCGCGTTACCCAGTGCGTGTGAAGCAAGCATAGGACGTGAACGGTCAAACGCTACCATCGCTTGTAACCACCCATTACCCTCCTCGCCGCCTACTAAATTGGCTTGCGGAACTCTAACATTATCAAAACTAACCGAACGGGTATCAGAGGACCTTTGGCCCATCTTTTCTTCCTTTTTGCCAACGACTAATCCTGCAGAATTTGCTTCTACAATAAAACCACTCAGCGAACGGTATGATTTTTCTTCACTGGTTTTTGCCAGAACGTAGAACCAGTCTGCATGCCCAGCTCCACCAATCCACATTTTCGAACCGTTTATGACATAGTGATCACCATCCAAGGTGGCAGTTGTTTTTATTGCCTTAACGTCGGACCCAGCGCCGGGTTCGGTAACACAATATGCCGATATCTTGCCATCGCAGACGCGTCCTAGATATTCCTGTTTTTGCTGCTCTGTGCCTGCGTATATTATTGGGTGGCAGGCTAACATGGTTACACCGGTTATGGTTGCGAAACCCGGATCACCACGGCCCAATTCCTCGTTTATCATTACCTCATCAAGAAAACTTAGACCAAGACCGCCATACTGTTCTGGAATCGTACAATTCAATAGACCGAGATCTCGAGCTTTATTGATTGCTGCCTCCGGGAAAATACCGTTTCTGTCCCATTCCTCTGCGTTAGGAATCAACTCATCATCAGCAAAAGTCTTCGCCAAACCGACCAGCATATCTTGCTCTTCCGATAACTCGAAATCAACCATAAATCTCGTACAATGCGCTGACATTTAATGTATGTGTCGGGAAAAATTTGCAAATTTTGCACCACTGACGGTAATTTAGCCGATGGAATTTCGATTATGGGTTATTATGGGATTATTTTAGCTCCCAAATTGGCCCATCAGGTGAGTCGGTTACCACGACCCCCATTGAGTTCAATTCATCGCGAATTTGGTCAGCCTTGGCCCAATCCTTATTCGATCTTGCCTTGGATCTTTCTAACAATAAGGCCTCAACACGTGGAGCGATTTCGGTTTTTCTGGGATCCTCCTCGGGTTCTAACAGAGCAAATTCTCGCGTTGGTAGGATACCAAGAACCGCTCCGGCTGACTCTTCCAACCAGTCAACTGCATAATGCGCAAAAGCATCTTTATCCACCTCATCCAAGCCACTAGCCAATACTTTGCTGATTTCTCGAACTCCACCCAGAACTTTAGCCACTGCATCCCTAGAATTGAAATCGTCATCCATGGCTTGGGCAAATCCTTCACCCATTTTCTCTAACATAGCAAGGGATTTAATCAGCGGTTGTTGAGAGGTAATGTCCGGCTGTGGCAGCGCAATTGGGGATTTAGACGTCATACCTTTCAGGGCATTAATGTAACACTCCAACACGCGATTGTAATTACGCTCAGCATCTTTGAGCAGGGTTTCATTCATGTCGATTGGTGAACGATAATGGGCATTGATTAAGGCAAACCTAAGGACCATTGCGTCAACTTGCTGCAAAATATCTTTGATAGTCCAAAAGTTACCCAGTGACTTACTCATCTTTTCGCCATCGATGTTAACAAAACCATTGTGCAACCAATGGTGAACTATAGGGGAGCAACCTGTGTGGCATTCGCCTTGGAATATTTCCGCCTCGTGATGGGGAAAACGCAGATCGTGACCGCCACCATGAATATCGAATTGCTGACCAAAGTGGTCAAGCGACATTGCTGTACACTCGATATGCCAACCCGGTCTTCCCGGGCCCCAAGGAGAATCCCATGTTGGCTCGCCCGGTTTAGCCGCCTTCCACAATGCGAAATCCTTGTGATCTCGCTTACCTGAGGCAGCATCATCGACTCGACCTCCGGCGCCTGACCGGACAGCATCGATATTTTGCCCGGTTAGTTGGCCATATTTCTCAGGCGCTGATTCTACGTGAAAATATACTCCATCATTCGCTTGATAGGCATGACCCTTGTCGATTAAATCTTGGGTGATATGAACCATGTCATCGACATAATCAGTACATCGTGGGTAATCATCGGCTCGCAGGATATTCAGTGCGTCCATGTCTTCATAATAACCAGCAATATTGGTATCTACTAATGCTCGCCAATCCTCTCCCGTTTCATTGGCTCGCTTGATGATTTTGTCATCGATATCAGTGAAATTTTGCACATAATGGACATCGAATCCGGAGGACTCTAACCACCGGTGAATTAGATCAAAGGCGAGATAACAACGGGCGTGGCCTAGGTGACAATTGTCATAGACTGTTACCCCACATACATACATCGAGACTTTGCCTGGTTCCATCGTTTTGAATGGAACCTTTTCCCTGCGGCGGGTATCATGCACTCGTAACGGCATATGAAACAGTATGCGGTGTATGCCATCACACTTGAAGGTTATAGATACGATTCACTTCGCAATGCACGGTGTCACGATGAGGAATGCGGAGAACGGTATTCATATTGGTGACAAATATGTCTCGGATGAATTAATTGTTCGGACGAGTTGGTTACTTCCAGCCACTGTAGTTCCGCTATCGATGGTAATTCACTTACTTGGGGGGAATTCTAGAGATTTTCCATTCTTCATCTCCGAAGCAGATTTCCCCGGCTTAGAGAGGTGGGTGTTCACCATTGGATTAGCAATATCCGGACTGATTCAGATGCTGTTTGCTTACCGCGTATGGCACAAATATAACTCACGAAAACCGACCAAGTTACTGCTGTTATTCTTAATATGCGGCCTATTTGTTGGGGCTAATTTAGTTATCATGTCATTTGCCAATATGTATGATCACCTAAAATTGCATATTGTTACCGCATCAATTGTTTTCCAAATCGGCATAGTTTGGGCAGTTCTATCCCATTTTGCTTTACCAGGAGGCAACAAACCGGGAAAAAAAATACGGATTTTAGCCATTGTAATTTCCATAATATCCTACATAGTAATGTCTCAAGCGGTTGTGAGAGCTGTATCAGATTTAGAGGATTATGGGTTGCAAGATGATACTATATTCACACTTGATCGAATACAATACGCTGTTGATGTTGCAGCATACGCCGAATATGCACTATTTGTCGCACTAATTATGTGCCTTTATTCAATCGAAAAAGATCTTTCAGCCGAAGCAATGTTATGTGAGGAGTGAATCTTTAACATTGATTAAATCCTTTGTCATATCGAATACCTCGGCTTCTGCTTTAGTCATATCGCCAAGTCTCAATGCTTCAGACAAAATCCTTGAGGTTGCCTCGGGATGATATTGAACTGTTCTTATTGGTCTTGTGGGATGCTGACACGCGGCTATCGCGCAATGTTCTGCTGAGCCAATTACCTCCAATTCACCAGCATCAGTGACGTGATCTTGGTGAGTAAATACCGCATCCACCGAAGTCCCATCGGTGTATTTTACTGATGAAACAAAATGACTGCCTTCATCTGCTCGTTCAACTCGACCTCCGAGGGCTGCAGCGATAATCTGGTGGCCGAAGCAGATGCCAATAATCGGTACATCAGCGGTTTGAATTAATTCTGCCACCTCATCCATCCATGGCTCCCAAGAGCTTACGTTTCGCCGTGAACCAGTTATTGCAATATAGTCACACTCAACTGGACTAGAGACAACTGTTCCAAAACCATAATCGGTTCTTTCGGTGGTGTGCGGCGACCAAAGAAATACTTCAGGGTCATCGAAGTGAGTTATTATTTCTCTAACTCCTTCCTTTCCAAAGGCTTTCCTTTCAGCCAATAAGTCAACAACTAGTAGACGCATGTGAATCAAGCTTCTGCGGTTCCAGCAACTTCTTCCTTTTTGGCGACAATTGCGACATCATTTGCTTTGATCTGCTCCCAGACAATTTCAGCAATATCCTTGACTTCCATCTCTGAGCCAATTGCCGACAAGCCATCAGTGATCATTGTTGAACAGAATGGACAGCCAACTGCAACGGTTTCAGCACCGGTTTCTGCAAGTTCTTTCGAACGAATGATGTTAACCCGGTCGTATCCTTCGTCAACATGTTCTTCCATCCACATTTGAGCACCGCCAGCACCGCAACAGAATGAGGATTTACCACTTCTCTCCGGTTCGACATTTACGCCCCCAATGGCGTTTCTTGGCGCGTCTAGTTCACCGCCGATTCTACCTAAATAACAAGGGTCATGATAGGTCACTGAACCGTCATGCTCGGGATCTGGCAACTTGCCCTCTAGTTGGAGATGGTTGATTAGTTGCGAGTGATGCATGACCTCGATATCTTCACCACCGTAATCCTTGTATTCCTTACCAAGAGTGTGGAAACAGTGTGGGCAAGACGCTACCACTTTCTTAACTCCAATTTCTTCAAATGTCGATAGGTTGGTTTCTGCCAGCATTTGGAATAAGTATTCATTACCCGCTCGTCGTGCTGCATCCCCTGTACAACCTTCCTGCATGCCAAGAATTCCGACATCTAGCCCTGCTTCTTTCATGATGCTGATAGTATCTCTTGCAACCTTTTTGTTCCGCTCATCAAAAGATGCCGCACAACCAGCGAAGTAAATGTATTCAGCAGGTTCAGCGACTTTTACATCAAGACCTTCGGCCCAATCGCCTCTTTCGTGCGATGGTAATCCATATGGGTTTGAATCAGATTCAAGATTCTCTATTGTCGCCATGAGTGGCATTACAGTGTCCTCTACCCTCTCATCAAATTCCATACGCTCCATCATCAAATGGCGGCGAGCATCGGTTAATTTTGGCACGTGGTCGATATAGATTGGACATGCTTCAACGCAAGCATGACAGGTGGTGCACGCCCAGATTGATTCTTCGCCAAATCTAGCGATTATGTCTTCCTCTGGTGTTTCACCTGACATCAATGTGGAGTAGTTGTCATTCGCATAATTTCTTACGTCATGAATGATTTGCATGGGATTCAATGCTTTGCCTGAAGCGTATGCTGGGCATACATCCTGACACCTAGCACATGAAGTACAAGCCCATCCATCTATCAAGTTGCGCCAAGTTAAATCAGCGTAGTTAGCAGTACCAAATGATTCAACATCCAAGTCATCAAGCAATACTGCCTTACCATTGTCAGCAACCTGCATTGGCTCCATGGTTGCCATTGGTCGCATGTCGTGGAAGAATACGTTGGGGAATGCCATAACCAAATGCATGTGTTTTGATAGTGGAATTAAGAACATAAATGTGGCAATGGCTAACATGTGAGCCCAGTAAGCACCGACAACAACATTGGTTGAGGGCACGATGCTATCAGCAACCCAAGCGCCAATCGGTTCGTAAGTCGGGGAGACGCCTGCTTCACCCGCCTCAACGAAAAATGAGGTTAAGGTGATGGTCATGATGAGTAATAAGATTACGTTACCTTCGAGCTGAGATTTACCTTTCAACTTCTCAGGTGTAAATACTACTCTGCGAGTAAGTGCTGCGACACATCCAACAAACGCAATGGTATAACCGGTTTCTACCACCAGATTCCAAGGACCTTTAATCACCTCAGGTAAGAAACTGTGAGAGAACCAATTTGCCGTTGCTAGGTCAAACATGTCCGTCGAAAGCATGAGGAATCCCCAGAACATCAAAACATGAATTCCACCGGCGATTTTGTCTTCAAGTACTTTTTTCTGCCCCAACCAACCGGTTGCTACTTCTTTTACCCTAGCAGGCCAATTGTCGAAACGATTATCCGATTTTCCAAGCATAACCAAACGTGTCGCTTTCCAAACCTGATATGTGAAAAACGAAATCGAGACTGCCCCTATCACCGCAAGTATTGCCCAACCGGGTATTGGACCATAGTTCATCAGTAACGGGTGTTCCATGATATCACATTGCCTGTGTTGTTAACCCCATAAAGAGACAACTATTGAAGTCACCGTATCAAAGCACAAATAAAACAACATTATGAGGATGACACATTAGCAGCAAGACTGGAGGGGTTTCATGACGGCGATTATCACAAGTGCTCCCGGGAAATGTATTCTCTTTGGTGAGCATGCTGTAGTCTATGGACACCCGGCTGTTGCTGTGGCAATTGATCAACGAATTTCGATAAAAATTCAACCATCAGCAAGTGGCATGTGGTTACTTGATGGTGGCAAATTAAACATGAAAAGAAATCCCCATATCAAGGGCTTAATCGAAAAACTGTGGCCAGTTGACCAAGGTGCACCTCCCCTATCAATTCACATCGAAGGGAATATTCCGCGTTCCTCAGGTCTTGGGTCTTCAGCTGCCCTCTCAGTAGCCTTAGCAGCCGCATTAAGAGGTGCTAGAGGCAGATGGGTCACACATGCAGAAACCGTTGGCCAAAATAGGTGGGCTGAAGGCTTCGGCTCACTAATCACAGCAAGTGATGCTTATGGAAAATCAGGGGGATTTTTCTCAACAATCGAGCAGGACAAAATGTTCCTCCTTACCGGCGAAGAATCTGTTGACACTGATGAAAATGCCATACTGGCCCATAGCGTTGAGGCTGCTGCACAAAACGGCCGAGCATCTCCAATAGATTCTTCAACGTGTTCCCATGGCGGAGTTATTGTAATATCCAATCAAGTTCAAAATGATTTGACTTACCTATACAAAAGGAGTCTAAAAATGCCAGATAGCGAAAGATTCTGGCACATTCACGAATTAGAACTAGGTATCGTTCCTGATGATATATACTTGGTGATAGGAAACACTGGAATCAATGCTCCAACCGGAAAGCAAGTGGCAAAAGTAGCACAAATGTTGGAATTAACTCCGGATCGAATGGAGGAGATAGAGACCATCGGCAAAATTGCTCAACGCGGTATTGATGCCTTGATGGTTGGTGATTATGAAGCCGTCGGCCGAGCAATGACTGAGAATCAAATAATGCTCAAGAGCATTGGTGTATCTCACCC
This sequence comes from uncultured Candidatus Poseidoniales archaeon, assembly GCA_964412625.1. Lineage (GTDB taxonomy): Archaea > Thermoplasmatota > Poseidoniia > Poseidoniales > Poseidoniaceae > MGIIa-L1. The sequence goes on along the minus strand of CAYPPO010000002.1, from coordinate 35,082 downwards.
TCAACTTGATGTCTTGATAAAGGCGGCAGCTCCTACTTGTTTGGGCGCAAAATTAACCGGCGCTGGCGGCGGTGGTTGTATGATCGCACTGACAAGAAATCCCAAATTAACCAGCGATGCAATCGAACTTGCTGGTGGCCGAACCTATATCTCAAAATTAGGAAGTCTGGGGTTGAGGGTCGAAAAATTGAGCGACCAGACCTTCTGGTCAAGAAGTTGACACTGAGGGCCATTTATCTGCTTAGGGGAAATGCTGTCCTTTATATACCTCTTATAAGTCGCTTATAAATATGACAACTGATGAAGAACGTCTAACTGTAGTAAATGTAGTCGCAAGCACAAGAGTCGCAGAGGAACTCGATTTGCCTGATATCGCAATTCAGCTAAACTGTGAATATGAACCAGAACAATTCCCTGGAGTTGTCTACCGGGTAACAGACCCAAAGTTGGCCATTCTTATGTTCCGCTCAGGAAGAGCGGTATGTACCGGCGGAAAGGATGAGGACAACATACACACCGGAATTGACAGAATGATTTCCGACCTACGTGGTGCTGGAATAAAGACATGGGATCTCGCTGATGTTGAAATTGAAGTTCAAAACATGGTCGCAACCTATGCCCTTCACTACCCTGAAGACTATGATGGCAACGACAAGTTCACTGGAGAACCCTTGGCAGGAGTCCCGAGGAAGTTGAACCTAAACAACCTCACCTTCCACCTACCTTTTGACAAGGTAGAATATGAGCCAGAGCAATTCCCAGGCCTAATTTATCGACTTGACTACCCTAAGGTTGTCTGTCTGATTTTCGGCAGTGGTAAGATGGTAATAACCGGCGCTCGACACAAAGATGAGATTCTCGAGGCTGTAGAAATCATCAAGGATGAGTTAGCAGACTTGCTGTGAGATTGACCTAATCCCGGCTTTTCCAACAGGAGAAGTGTTCATTGCCTATGTAGTGTGTCCCTGCTGCATGCGGAGCATTGCCCGTCGGCAAATCAAAGCACTGGCTTTGATTTTCATCATGCTCATATCGACCACAATTTTCTACGAAACACCTCAACAACTCGATGATTACGAATACTTTGAAAGTAATGCAAAATCAACGGCTAATACTGTCGATGTACCTGTATGGCGCGTTGGAGATAAATGGAAGTATGCTGGAACTTTTGACCCGACACAACTAGTTATTGACTCGGGGGTTGAAGCAAACGTTGGTGAAATAAATGGAGATTCAATAACAGAAGTCCTGTCGATTACCGAACAAAATGTGGGTGGTACACCAACTTTGGTATACACGATTAGAACCACGGCTAATTTTGATAAATCTGGAGTCTCCCTTGACGCATTTACCGGTGTCGCAGAGATTGAGTTCACTCAGACTGAAGTTCTACGAGTTAGTGATTTGGCGTCACTCAGTAGTGATTTGGACCTATTCATCGAATTTACGCCAAGTGGTATTAGTTTCTTGAAGCAGACTGTTGGAGATATAACCATCTCAAATACCTACACGCCACCAAGTGAAAACTATGATTTCCCGTTGAGAGATGGTGATAGGTGGGCGACGACTGTAACTTCAACCTCACAATGGTCTGGTTCCAGTGACTACATAACCCCATTTCCCCCACCGACGACCGATACCAACACCTCGACGTATGAGGTTACTAATGTAGGCATACCAACCAATGACTTCGGCCAATCGATTAACTATGGAGGGTGTGACAATTCCTATGAGATAACAACCTTCAATTCAGACGGAGATGAGGCAGGATACACATGGTATTGCCCAGAAGCTCGTAATTTTGCTTGGAAGCATACTGAGGAAGATGTCGGACTAACTATTGATTTTAGACTTAAAGAATACATGCCTAAAGATTCCTCGGGAGTCAATATTTACAACGACCCTGGAATCCGTGATGACTGCTTAACGATTGACACTAAAAATGACGTAACTGCGTTAGATACGCCAATTGATGTATGGGTAAATGCATCCTCGGCTAGTGGTTGTCTTAGCAGTACAAGCGGCGTTTCATTGGAACTGCGCCATGAAGCAACTGGAGAAGTTCAATCTCTTACCACTGCCGCTAATGGCAGCGCATGGACAACATTGAATATCGGCAATCTGGAAGATGGCTCAACCACATCAACAGACTGGGCGAGCCATGGTTTAGTTGCCAAAACCATCAGCGGCAATCTAGTAGGAGCGAAAACAATTACTCTTGATGATGACCTTGTCGTGTTGGATTTATTTGCCGATGCTGAACGGGCAATAATCACTAGAAATCGTGATGGTGATTTGAAGCAATTAAATGCGTTGTCTGGTTACAATGTGCTACCAGGAGATCAATTAATTGTCGAGGTTTCAATTCAGAATAACGGAATTTCCAGTAGTATTGCTACCGATTTGCGAATTTATCCCCCAAGTGGCAACAGTTTTAATTTGCCAGTTCCTTCTTTGTCGACGTATGAAATTTATAAAACAAATTTTACTTGGAACGTGCCCGAAAATCAAGCAATTGGTAACATTCCAATATCTTGGGAAGCCGATCCAGACGAACTAAATTCTGCCGATGCCAACCCAAACAATGATTTTGCCATCATTGAATTATTCGTTGGTAGGTTACCCACGCCGGTAATCAACCATGTGACTGACCAAACGAAAGTAGAAGTTTTTATCGATGCTAGTTCAAGTTTTGATGAAGATGGTGGAAACGTTTCGTGTATCTTCAATATTCCCTACGATGATGGTAGTCGCTCTTGGGCTTACATCAAAGTTGTATCAATGAGTTGTCAAACCAATTGGACTTGGATTGATGATGGAAATTACCCCATAGCAGTCACGATCGTTGACGAAGAGCGGGATGAAGTTGAGCAGATTATGTATGCAAACATCACAAATCGGGCTCCGCTATTGGAGATTAGAAGCATGCGGAGCGAGGCTAGAGTCGAACACCCAATCACCCTGTATGCGTTTGGCAATGATACTGATTCTGAAGACCCCTTCCCAGGTGTTGTCGATGTATACTGGCCTGATGCCCAATGTATGGAAGGATACTATACCAAAACCTGCACAACTACCGCGCCAACTGAAGGATATCATACCTTCACAGCCGTAGGAGTGGACGATGACTTAGCACAGACTGAAGCAACCATCGATATCTTGTTTACCAATATCGTCCCCCATAGTACGATAATCAACCTGTACGATAACGGGGCGATTATTGAAGCGGATGAACAACAGATTTGGCAACTTGATGAGGATCAGATTGTTACCATCAAGGGACAGGCTGAAGACTCAGTGGACGATATCGAACAATTATCTCACACTTGGTGGCCAGATAACCGACAAAACAACTTGATTTACTTCTTTACTGGTAGGGTTACTGAATTTGAAATGGATTGGGAAACGTCGGGGCTACATACAATCCGCCTTGATGTAACCGACGATGATGGGGCGACGAGCGTGACCAATGAGCGTTGGGTTAACATTCGCAATGTACCGCCAGTAGTGCAACCATTAGATTCTGTTTTGCCAATCGCTGAAGGGCAATCGATTACCATCAATGGCAATTCAACCGACACAAAAAGCGATATCCCGACACTGGTCAAGTGCTGGGATGTTGACCCGGGAATAGATAGTGACGGTGTTGGTGGTGCGAGTGATGATTGTGACATAACCGGAGATGTGTTCACTTACGCGTGGAATCGAAGTGGCTCACACACAGTAGTCTATCACGTAACTGACGACGATGGTGCGACGACCAGTGAAATCGTTGTTGTAGAAGTGGTAAACATACCACCAATTGTTAGGTTAAATTCTGTTGATTGCCGAGCATATGAGACTTGTACTCTCGATGCACGTTCGACCATTGACTCGCTCAACGATCTTGATGGACTGAACTATGCATGGGACACTGATGTTAATTTCGATAGCAATGGCGATGGAATCAAAGATAATGATGCAGACTTAATTGGGGCTAGAGTTGAGCATATCTTCAAAGAAGCAGGGAAAATCACGATCAAGGCCATGGTTTGGGATGAGAACCCGGAGAAACCAGGAGCAAAGGAACTAGTTGTTAATGTCGGACCTGCAGACCGAACTATTTTACAAGATACAGGTGCATTACTCGCTGGTGAAGAGGCTAATCCTATCGCTCAGTTAGCAGTTGCTTTGATTGTGATTCTACTCCTCGTGTTAGTTGGTCGAAGAAGAAGTAAGAATGCAAAAATTAAGAGTTGGGAAAGCGATGAACTTGACAAGGTGTTTGATCGGGAAGGAAAATTAGATTCTCAAACACGCAAACCCGGCGCTCCGCCTCCCGGATTTATATTCGATCAAGCCTTACAATCATCAACAAACATTGTCGATGCAGATGAAATATCAATCGATGAACTACTCGCTGCGCCAAAACTACCGGAAGGCGGTCTTCCTGACGGCTGGACAATGGAACAATGGAACTATTATGGATATGAATGGTTGAAGACTCAGAAGTAGTCAAAAAATCGAGTCTCTCAAGTAATAGGACTTCGTCGCCCAACCATGTTTAAACAGCGATGTTTAGCGGTGATTTTAATTTTGATTATGTTCATTGCCCCGCTTGGGAATTTGAATGATTCAAGCGACAATGAAACTCTCGCAGACATTTCAATCAAGGAATCTGGTACCCTGAATGGCTGGCCTGATGTCCCCACATGGCGAATTGGGGACAAATATACCTACGAAACCCAATTCGATGTACAACAACTTATCCAGCAAGCTAATGTTTCTGCAACCTTGAACACCCTAACAGGTGATACAGTGTATACTGTTGCCGATATATTTTTCATAAATATCGATAATGTTCAAACTCTAGTCTATAAAATGGATATTTCAGGTTCGTTCACCTCGGGCAACAATGGTGCATACATTGAAGACACACCGGTAGGTGATGCAAACGGTCGACTGGATATCGAATACTCGGGTGAAGATATAATCAGAGTTCGTGATTTAGCAATCGTAAACAGTGATTTTACTTTAGATGTCGAATTTGCACCATTTAATCTAGGGTTCTTGAGTGCTAATCTAGCTACAATTTCATTTGATACTGTATACTCTCCACCAAAAGAGAAAAACGATTTCCCACTTCACACCGGCGATCAATGGTATATGAATTTCTTCGCATCAACCACAGCAGGCGGAAGTTCTGATTACTTCGACCCTACGGAATTCGATACTGCTGGGCCCGAGAACAATAGTTGGCAAATTACGGCAAATGGAATTCCAACAGAAGACGGTAAGAATATTGCATACGGCGGTTGCGATGATTCATACAAAATAAATGAATGGAACCAAACAGGAGTATCTCAAGGGTTTACTTGGTATTGTCCTGACATTAGATATAATTCTTGGATGCGAGTAAGCAACGCCGCTGGATTTACCATTGACTGGTTGCTCAAGCGATACGAACCAGTAGATTCAAGCGGTGTTAATCCAACCTCTAATCCCGGCACTAGAGACTTGGAAATAGATATCGGTTTACAAGGTATTGCCACCCTACCAAACGCAGAACAGACAATCTCAATAGACTACAGTGGGCCCGCTGGAGCGCAAACTAATACCAACCTGCAATTAAGGTACGAGTTAGCCGAGACTTTACTTAACCCGACAACTGATACTAACGGACAAGCGACTGCAATATTCAATTCATCAGACGTTGTCGACACCACCAATTCAAGCGATGACTACTCGAGTAATGGACTAATAGTTTGGGATCCTCAAGCAGAGATTATTGGCGCAGCGACAATAGTAGTCGATCTATCACTGACACCTGTAGACTTAATCGCCCAATCCGAAGCGATAATTGTAACCCGAACTAGAGATGGCGTTGAGGCGACATTAACCAAATCCATTGGCTACAATGCCTTACCAGGTGATTTGCTATCATTTTCAATTCCAACACAAAATCGGGGCTTATTATCTTCACCAGCCACGACAATAGAGGTTACTACCCCAACTGGCACAGTAATTAGTGAACCACTTCCTTCAATACCATCATATGGTGAAGCGAGAATTGATGTTGAATGGACCGTTCCACAAAATGAGCCTATTGGTCTGCAAAATCTATTGATTGAGGTAGATCCTGACGAACTTGTTACTGAAGATTCCAACCGAACCAACAACTTAGCAAGTGTCGAGGTTTTTGTTGGCAGAACGCCAACTGCCGAGGTAACGGTGACCGATGGAGTATTCACCAGGGAAAATGTAACTATCGACGCATCGGCGAGTTATGATGAGGACGGTGGAGATGTAACCTGTCGTTTCACTGTTACTTGGCGACTGCCGGACGGGGTTGAGAATTACGATGCGGAAAATTGCATAATAAACTACAACTGGAGTGATGACGGTATATGGAATGTCATGATTACTGTTATTGATGATGAACTCGATACTGATGTAATCGACGTTACTGCAACAGTGCTAAATCGTGCACCAATCGTTGATCTAGTTGTGCCAGAATCGATCGAGGTAAACCAATTTTTCACTGCTGACGCATCTGGCAGTAGTGACAATGATACCAAGAGGCCCGAAGAACAATCTCCAGTCGATATCACGTGGCCCGGCCTTGTGTGTTTTGATGGTGACAATGAGGGGACAACCTGTAGAATCCTCGCAGGAGAGGAAGGGCCAATGGTTATTACCGCAGTTGCTACAGATGATGATGGCGCACAAACAAGTATCTCTAAGACGGTAAATGTATTGAATGCCGCTCCCGCCTTAGCTCAACCTGAACTGTGGAAGGCCGGTCAAAATCAGTCTACAGATTCACTGGGTTACTGGAACTTGAATGAGGATGAAACGGTAATTTTACGTGCAGTAGCAGATGATACGCCTTTGGATAAAGATTCACTAATTATCGAATGGATGCCGTCTGATAGGGACGAGAACTGGACTATAACCACTGTCGGACCGTCTTCCCAAACTACTGTATCTTGGGCCACATCGGGACTTCACACACTAACGGTTGTAGCTTATGACAATGACAATGTTAAGTCAGAGATCAGAACTGGAATCGTCAATATATCCAATGTCGCTCCGACTATTGAAACTACAGGTTCCACTCAACCGATATTTGAGGACAATAATATCACCTTCACTGCTGATGTTACTGATACAGCATCTGATATCGACAATTTGGAAATTTGTTGGGATTTGGATTCTCTAAGCGACGCCGATGAAGATGGAGTAGCTGACAACGACTGTGACATCAGCGGCCTAGAGATGACTGCATCGTGGCCTACTACTGGAACAAGATGGATTACTGCCACAGTTACTGACGATGATGGCGCTAGTGATTCAACAAGCCTCAATGTCAGTGTGATTAATTCTGCTCCAAGAGCTAAAATAACCAACAGTACCGATGTATTAGCATTGAATGAAGGTGACAATCTCACTTTATCTGGAATAACAACTACTGATACTGCATTTGACAAAACCTCATTGATTTACGCTTGGGATAGCAATCATATAGATTCTGATTTGGATGGAGAAACAACTGGAGATATCGATCATTATGGAGCAGAATGGCTAATTAGCGATTTACCATCTGGAACTTGGCTAATCACTTTGACTGCCACAGATGATGATGGCGCAAGTAGCACTACAGAGATTGAGATTGTGGTAAAAGCAAAACCTGCAGATGGCTTCTTAGAATCGATTACTAACGCATTTGGAGGTGTCGGGACTTTGGTAATTGGTATACTCGCAGTAGTAGTAATTGGACTGGCCGCGTTCTTATTTTTCACTAGAAAATCTGGCAATTCATCAAACAAATATTCTGACTTTAGTTTGCCGAGTTCCTCAGCAAGTCAGTTTACTGAACCTATTGCAATACCTAGCGCTGATGCTGGATTTGGGTTATATCAACAAGATTCCACACAACCAGATCCCTATGCAGCCTACAATCCACAGCCACAAGTAGACCCATATGCTGCCTATAACCCTCAGGCACAAGTCTCCACCCAATCTGACGCATACTCAACATTCAGTCCAACACCCCAACCTGTCGCTCAACCTTCAGTAAACCCACAACCAGTTCCTGTAACAAATCAAGGCCCACCACTACCTGCAACAGGTTTACCTGAGGGTTGGACCATGGAACAATGGCAGCACTATGGCGCACAATACATTGCTGCACAAACCCCAAACATTGCTCAAAACCAGCCAATAATTAGAGATACTACCACCCAATCTGCCAGCAATTCTCTGAATGATATTTTAGATGACTTGGATTTGTGATGTGTGAATATGGTAAGTTTATGGGGATTTTTTGGCCTTCCGGACCCAGAAGGTGTACAAAAAGTTGGCCAAGCGGACACCACACCGGCAGCAAGTCAAACCGACAGTGAACCAAAAACCGCCCTAACCCAGTCTACACTGGACACCGAACAAACCAAACCTGTACAAGAACCACTGAGCGAGTTGCCCAAAGTTGAATCCGCGCACGTGCCTGTGCCAATACCACACAACTGGCAAGGCCCGGTTACTGCTGATGGTGAACCATTCCACGACATGGGCGTGCAAAATCAGGCTAGACGTTCATTCCCAACACGCGCACTGCGCTATGTTTCTCCCGATGAAATGAAGCGCATACCTACTAGAGGTATTGCTCAAAGAGTTGCTAATGGTGACACTGTAATTGTTGATTTAAGAGATTTAGTACACATGGATTCCCATCAAAACGCTTGCCGAAGAGACTTGAAGATGATGACCGATGAGGTTGGAGTTGGCGTATTTGCTCTAGACCAAGAGGACAAATTACTAATGATACCTGGGTCTGATGTCATAGTTGATGTTGGCAACTATAATCTAGGCATCAATCCTTTGATGTGATTTGCTCTATGTCGGAAATTTGCTTAAAAAGGGCATTATAGTCGAGTTAATGTGGCCGGACGATTTAAAGTACCATTTTCTGGCTTGAGTGGCTCATATATTCCTCATTTCGCATCATCAATGATTATGATTATTCCATTCATGCTGGCAGTTACCTGGCTATCAGCTACCGAATCTGAGTATTCATTTAGGCAAGATAATTATCGACTCGAAATCGCCTTTATTCTAACTGCGCTAATCTCATTTGGTTGGCTAATGTCAATGGTTGTTGGAATTGTGTTTGACTTATTTCCACTCACTCACGACAGCAAAGCGTATACTCAAACCCACTCAAATCAATATCTATTGATCAATATTATTGGTCAAGCACTAATTATGGGCGGAATTTTTTCTAATAACCTCAGTTTAATGTTTGAAATGGCAACTATTGGTTTAGTGTTACTATCCTGGGGACTTATTTCTATTGCGTGGCCTAGTTGGAGGCTACACTTGGACTCCATTGAAAATGAGAAAAATTGTGGCAATGTTGCTCTAGCACCGGCGTTAATGATTCCCGTATCTGTTTTGATCGTTCTAGCTTGTTGGATATTTAGAAAGGAGACAGGTCTGTTGGAATTCGGTTTTTCCTTCAACGTGGTGGTAATGATGGGAACAATAGCCCTAACACTGATTCTTGCTCATTTTAACCGACGCCTATCATGGGACTTGGTAAAATATAGTGACTTTAGACCTGTTGTAGCAATCTATCTGGTGTTAGCATTAGTGCATTGCTTTTCTGTGATGATGTACGAACGAGGACAGATTACCGAAAACTTGGCTAACATTACTCAGTCTTTGCCTTTCTTTTGGGCCTTCGTTTCAACCAGGCCACTCAAGATGCTGCAAAGTACGATTGGCAAAAATCGTAAGCCTCATTCTGCTTTGATAGGTCAAGGTCAAATGTATTTTCTAATCGTGGGAATTATGTCAATTATTCCAGACTTTGATGAGGGTAAATTCATCAATATATCTTATGTGACACTTATTTTCTCCACTGTTATGTTATCGATATGGGGCTCTGGTTTATATCTCCATTACGACCATTTACACAAATCAATCCACAACCGATCAAAACACAACAAATTGTTGATATTCAATGGAATCGGAGTGATATCTTTGTTCATGATAGGTTTTAGAATCACTGTTTTTGGTGATAATACCGACCTTGTGTACTATTTTATGCGAAACTTTGCGCTGTTTTCGATGATGGCGTATATGTTGATTACGATGTTTAGAGATTTATTCTTATCATTAGATACATGGCATCGAGTGCCAATGCATTATGAACGCTATGTTTCATAATCGCTGAGTTCGACCAAGCGTGCCATGGCATCACTTGCTATACCGAGAACTGTTGCCTCATCGCCTTCTACAAGTCTAGCAAATTCGCCCATTGCTCCGGCCAAATCATATGAGCCAGCCTTTCCGACCCATGAATTATTGAGCACTAATTCAACTAACACTTCATCTGAGAGATTGTCAAACTCAACTATCGCTTGGTTCAAATGAAACTCCCAACTACCGCGGTAAAAAATACCTGTTGCAGACCAGACTCTATGCCGCCGACCAGAAAGTCGGTGCAACATAGCAGCAGCTTCGATTGCATCACTGGCTTTACCCATTGCAAGCGAATCAACATCAGGGTCTTGAAGCATAGTATCGCTTACCACAACTAACTCGTAATCGACATTGTCGGTAATTGCCGACGCCTTTTTCTGGCAGATTTCCAAAACTTGCCCGGAAACATCCAACGCTGATGAGGTTTCATCTACTGTATTAATCCCCTGACAAGTTAAATCTGGGAAAATTTGGCCTAACATTTCAGCCCTGCGGGATGATTGGGAGGCGAGCCAAACTCTCATCAAAGTACTCCTTTTTCCCCAATCAATCAACCTTGCGATTTTCTGCCACAATTTTTAGACATATTCAAGTGATTGATAACACTGGGATAAATGGTGCCCGAATGTCAGGACTAGAGAGAATCCCAACGCACATTGAAGGATTAGACGAGAATATGCAAGGTGGCATACCCCAAGGTCACATCTGCTTGGTAGCCGGTGCTTCAGGGGCAATGAAATCAAGTCTAACTTTCTCAATGCTATACAATGCCGTGCTTTATGGTGAGACCAGTGGAATCTACATTACACTTGAACAGGGTAAAGATTCACTAAGAGCTCACATGAGTAATATGGGTATGAATGTTGATGACCCTAGGGTAAGAAATCGAATCGCAATCATTGATTTGGTTGATTTACGGGTTCAGTTGGACGAGCAAGGAATGAGTAATCGTGTAGATTGGATGGGCCAACTAATCAAGCAACTTACGTCATATCGCCAATCAATCGGTTTTGAATTATTGGTATTCGATTCATTGGGAGCATTCTTTACCTTGACAAAAATGGATAACCCCCGAGATGAAATATTCCGATTGTTCGAGGCCGTGCGAAGGCTCGAATTAACCTCATTCTTTATTTGTGAAATGACTGGCGAAGATCACAAACAATTCGGTGAATATGGCATTGAAGATTACCTATCAGATGGGGTAATACACTTGGTCATGGAACGTTCTGCCGATGATGTAAGTAGAAAAATGAGCGTCATAAAGATGCGTCATACCAACCATATGCTAGGCTACAAGCCGTTTAGATGGAAGCCTGAAGAACAACGATTCACCACGCTGTAATTTATTCAACAGTGACGGATTTTGCCAAATTTCTTGGCCGATCTACATCACAGCCAAGCGCTAGCGCAGCATGATAGGAAATCAACTGTAGTGGCAGAACAGTCAACATTGGGGAAAGATAATTATTCACTTTGGGAATTGGTATGTTGATATCTCCTTCCTCACTTATGTCATCACCCTGTTCATGGATTAAGATGATTTTCGCACCTCTTGCGCGGCATTCGTGGATTGCCGAAATTGACTTTTCTTTTACATGATCATTTGGGACAATGAAAATTACTGGGCTACCCTCCTCCAGTAACGCAATTGGGCCATGCTTCATTTCACCTGCTGGATAAGCAAGGCAGGGAATATAGGCTACCTCCATTAACTTTAGAGCACCCTCTTTTGCAACTGGTGCAGATATTCCTCGGCCCAAAAATAGCACGCTTTTGGCCTCTTTGACAAGATCAACCGCTTCCATTATTGGTCCTTGATTGGCAAGATATTCCTCTATCAGGTGTGGTATCTGTTGCAACTCATTGATGATTTCTTTCCCCTTTTCCTTGCTAAGCGAACGAGACCGAGCAACTTGAATGGCGAAGATTGTAAGAGCAGCAATCATGTTTGAGAATGCCTTTGTCGATGCAACGGCTTGTTCAGGCCCCGAATGAATGTATACACCTTTACCACATTGCCTGGCTATTGATGAGCCAACAACATTGACTATTCCGTGAACAGAGCCGCCTTTTAGTTGTATTTCCTTAAGTGCAGATAGTGTATCTGCTGTTTCTCCCGATTGGGAGATTGCAAAATGTAATGCATTTGGATTAACCACTGGTTCATTGGTTCTAAATTCGCTTGCTATATGAGCGACTGATGGGATTCTCGCCAATGATTCGATTAGTAGACCTCCAAGTTCGGCAGCATGATATGCTGTGCCACAGCCTAACAACCTAACATGAGGAAGCTTGGATAATTCTAGGGGTGTTAGATTTAACCCGCCAAGTCTACCGTTACCTCTTGCACGGTCGAGTCGGCCATTTATACACTGCCTTAACGAATCTGGTTGTTCATAAATCTCTTTGAGCATATAGTGTTCAAATTCCCCTAATTCCGCTTCTTGCCATTCCTCCTCGAGTACTGTAATATCTGTGTCAAAGGAGTCACCGTGGATATTACTCATGGTAATCTCATCTGTGCTCAAGGTCGCAATGTCTCCGTCATCCATAAACACAACTCGTTGAGTATGCCGGTAAAGTGCGTGCGGTTCACTGGAAACAAAAATCTCTCCATCGCCCTGTCCGATAATAAGTGGCGAGCCATTTCTCGCACACATCATGACATCGTGTTCCAAGAAAATCGCACATAAGCCCCAGGTGCCGACTAGTTTGCTCAAAGTTCTTCTAAGTGCATCAGCAGGTGAATTATCCCTGTTAAGTTCATACTCCAAGATATGAGTAATGACCTCAGAGTCTGTTTCACTGTTGAATACTACACCTTTCTTTTTCAACAGTGTTCTCAAAGTTCTTGAGTTCTCAATAATTCCATTGTGAACGATAACAACCTTGCCATTTTCTGAAAGATGTGGATGAGCGTTTGGGTCAGTTACTGCACCATGGGTTGCCCATCTTGTGTGGGCGATTCCGACATTACCATGTAATTTATCTGGTAAAATGGACTGAAGTTCTGCTACCTTGCCAGTTTTCTTGTAGATACTGAAATCTCCGTTTTTTAACGCGATACCAGATGAATCATATCCTCGAACCTCTAGCCGGCGCAGACCTTCAAGAAGGATTGGAGCAGCTTGTTTTTGCCCCATGTAGCCAAAAATTCCGCACATAGCCACACCTACAATTCAACCACGGCACTACAAATTGGACAGTTGACTTTCGTCAAACGTAAATCCTTGATAGTGAACTTTGCTGAACATTCAGTACAATTTGCTTCTTTTTGAGGCACTGGAATATTCGGCAGCGGCATACCCGGGAGTATCGCATCAGTTGGTGGTGGCAACTCCGGCAGCCCGGGCATCGGCAGTACTGCATCGGCAGAGGAGTGAGGTGGTTTGCTTGGTTGCGGGATATTATTGATGAGTTTTTCAGTAACCTCAACTAAATCGCGTTGTTGCTTGCGTTTCATCCTTCGCTGAAGTCGAGAATTACCTTCTCCAGATTCAACTTTAGCTGCTAAAGACTGTTCGAGGGATTCTTCTTCTTCTTCATCTACTATCTCAGCTTTTAGGGTAACTGCGGATTGAACTATCAATTCCTCAGCGTCCATATTGATCGCCATTATTGGTTCATCATCGCTCTCAATATCTACCATAATTTCGATATCATCATCACTTGATGTTGCTAAGGACGCTGACAAGATTTGCTCTTCAACTTCCTTATTGGTTCGGCGTAGCGAGACAATTAGATACAAAAATATCACGGAGATGATTAACGCAACGAAAATCAGCATTATCGCCTTAGTGGTATCGTCTCCTGGTAATGGCTCTAATAGCGTGTCTAAGAACGATTTCTCACCAGTGTTTATTTTCTCAGCTTCCAGTGATACTATCGTTTTGAAAGACAGCGTTCCACTGCTTGATGAGACGAGTATTATTCCCTCTTCTTTGGTGGTTGCATATCCTGTAGTGAAACCTTCGGCAACCATGTTAGATAAAGCAAATTCATTGTTTTCGACATCGATCAAACCATAACGAGTCATCGGCCCATAAACATTGATTTCATCGTAAACCAATGAGATTTTATCGCCATATGATGACATGGCTAGATTCGTCACGCCCGCAGCCAAGATGTAATCTGGCTCATCGGCAGACCAAGAATTGTCTGTGATCACATGAGCGATTTTTGACTCGCCACCGAAGCCTTCAACCCATGTTGCGACAAGTACATCGCGGTCACTCTTCTGGTATACTTCCAGTTGCGCATTGGAAGCGTAATCACCAACAGAGTACTGGAATGACCAAGATGGAACCCATTCTTTACCGTGAGCATACATTAACCCAACACGTTCGATACCTGTTACATCATCTCTAAGCTCTTGATATAAGATATGCATATTTTCTTCACCTAAGGCGATTGCTAATGAGTCTCCTTGTGATGGTTTGATATCTATATTTGCCAGAATGTAACTTGAACTCCATGAACTCTGAATCAGTGGCGTATCGGACATCAAAACAAAGATCGAGGTGATGTCATTGTATGAACCTCCAGTCGCTATATCTCTGTGATATCCTGCTAAGACTATTCTATCACCCCGCTTGGCCATATCAAGCCCCCAGTATCTACCCTCAGATAGTTTGACAGGTTGCATGTAGGTTTGCTTCTCAGTGGTCTCGCCAGCGCTAGTAATCGATGTCATGGCAATGTGGGACAAGAAGTAACCCTGCTGGTCTAAGACATTCTCTGTCCAAGCAGCATGGACCAATCCATCATTACGAAGTATTGCGGTTAACTCCCCGGCCCATGAATCGGCCAGTTTGACATCGGCTAATGTTGCCCAAGCACCACTTGATGACTCGGTAACGGTTCTCACATGCAATTCTCCATCTACAGTGGTGAATAGTAATCCGCTTTCTTCCATACCAACAAAGTCAATTATTTCTTCACCGGAAAGCAGGTTTAGGCGTACTGGAGAATCTAATCCAACATTATCTGCAACCACTGTAAAACGAAGTTCACTGAATTCTGATTCGACACCATCGCCGGTCATTGTGACTCTGAAATCTGTGCCGCCAGGTGAGGATAAATTCGCAGGAACAATGAACCGAGCCTCATCCGAACCCGAACTTGAATCTGAGCCCGGAATTACCGTAATAATATCCTGACCAATATCATTCCATCCATCTGAGAGCTTCGTATACAGTGTCAGGGTCAGACCTGCTGCATCATTTTGACCAAGGTTGTCAACTCGAACAATTATGGTATATTGTTCACCTGGTATTGGTATGAGTGGTAAGGTTTGGTAGGCGCCTTGCATGAACCGTAATGTTGGCTCCTCTGGACGTTCTTCTACTTCAAAGGTGAAACTGTATGAATTATCCTCAGGGTTAGGGTCATCATAGTTCATTGTCGGGTCAATCGCCAAAGTCACTGTATGCAGTCCTACCTCTGTTGCCCACCAGTAGAGAGTTATTTCTGCCTCTTCTCCGTCGTCTAGGTTCGAAATAGTTGTGTCAGACGGATAAACATCAGAATTATCGCCTGGAGCGTCAAGTTTGATGAATACGTTGTCGGCATCAAGGTCGCCAACATTCTCTATGGTGAATTTCATAGTCAATATTGAGCCAGCAACCGCAGACTGTACTGGAAGTCCAACTTCATCTAGTACCTCAACGACACCAGTAAACACAAAATCCGGTGCTGCTGGCATGTTATCAACGTCAATAGTACGTCGGATATCATCAGTTTTGACGCCTGACTCATTGACCATGCGGAAACTCAAGCGTGTCGAACCG
Source organism: uncultured Candidatus Poseidoniales archaeon (assembly GCA_964412625.1). Lineage (GTDB taxonomy): Archaea > Thermoplasmatota > Poseidoniia > Poseidoniales > Poseidoniaceae > MGIIa-L1. The sequence continues at coordinate 19,045 of CAYPPO010000002.1, read as the reverse complement.
TCAGTCACTGTCGTCGAATCCCAATTGAAAGACCAATCTTGACTTCCAACTTCCAACTCAGGTAAATCTGTGGCAAATTCCCATGCCCCATTATCGACTTTGTACTCCATGTAATCGTGTTGAACGCCATCTACCGTTCCGCTAAATTCAACCATTCCGCTAACACTCTGTCCCACTGATGGGCTAGCAATCGTAACTTGCATTCGAGCCAAATTGATGACTCTAAAGTCAATATTTGATTCTGACTGGGACACCGTATCATATAGCTTGACGCTAACAATAACATATTCTTCATCTGCTTGAACCCAATCTTCTAGAACATTTACATTCAAGTTCCAATTATCTATCTCGCCACCAGCGATTGTCCATGGTTTTAATTCCCGCTCAGTGCCGGATTCCAAGAATTGGACAATGCGTACTTGGACCTGATCAAATTGCTCGCTTGATGGAAAATCAGTTGTCCCTGAAATTGTTGCCGTATTGCCTTCCAACCACCATGTGTCATTTGATGGCTGGCTGATAGATACGAAATCGCCTGAACCATTACCGCTTGGCGGAGGGTTGACCACGCCGGTATCCTCTAGCGGAGTACAAGGCTGATTCAGCGCAAAATCAATCGCACATGAAGCATCGATAAGTCCGAAACCCCATTTCTCATGCCAGCGGTCGGAAACCGTATTTGCTGGCTTATCTCTAACTTCAGAGGAATTTCTGATAACATCCATCACTTCGAAAGCACTCAAAGAGGGGGCTGCTTCTCTAACTAACGCAACGATACCAGATGCGATTGGAGTTGCCATACTGGTACCATCTTTCTCGTCATAATCTGAATCAGCTTCGGGTCTCGGCGCTCCCGGGAAAGAAGTACCAGTAGCTGCAGTGGCCGAAATAATATTCGAACCATACGATGAAATGTCGGGTTTGAGTTCGTCCCACTCATTGTCGTCACCATCATCGAGTCTTGGCCCATAATTAGTGAAACTTGAGATTCCGTCATTGGTTCTGTTAGTTGTGCCAAAGTCTGAAGCAGATGAAACTGCAAAGCCCAAATCAGCACTCGCTGGTGATGGGACTCGCTTTGAGCCGTCATTACCCATAGCAATAACGCAAACAATATCGGCATTTTCAGTGGCGTTGTTGATGAGTCTGGCTTCACCACCAGTTCCATTATCGCCCTCATCACCCGGGTTTAATGGGGAAGAAACCGAGCCGAAGGACATGGATCCGATTTGAATACCTCTACTCGAGGAGTTGTGCCCCCAGTCGGTGTCGGCGTTGTTTATCATCCATTGGATACCGCTGATGGAATACTGAGAGTTAGTTCCTCCAGCATCTGTTAAAACTTTGATATCGACAAGATATGCCCCCGGTGCCGTACCTCTGTGAACTCTGGATGAGTCGCCAGTTCCAAGGGCCGAACCTGCAACATGGGTTCCGTGGCCTTGCCCATCATCTGGGTCTTGAGTGCCGTCTGGATTGGCTGCAGCTGAAGTTGCGTCATATCCTGCAACCCATTTGTGATCGTCATAAGAGAGGGGATTGGTATCGGGAGCATCATCTTGGTCATCAAAATCATTTAGCGAGCGATGCTCGTTGTCGACTCCAGTATCCAAGACTGCTATCACTACACCATCCCCGGAATATCCCCGCTCATAAGCAGTTTCAGCGTAAACTTCTGATGGCATGGCGCGTGTAGCTTTTCCAGCAACATCATTAGTTGGAACCATGACATTTTGCATCTCAATTACTACCACTCCGTTGAGGTGATAAATATCCATTAATGCACTGACTGGAACTTTATCAACAACAATTGAATCAATACTTTCTGGCTGGTTAAACCATGCGCCTGAGTCTATACCAATCCAACCATGTTGGTCTAGTACTGCCTGCAACTGCTCAACTTCGGTTTCTGTAGGGTGCCAAGCATAGTCAACCACGATTGCGACAGTATCTCTACCATCATCACCAACGATTGCGGTTGGCGATATTGAATCAAATCCGGCGATCACTCTCTGCAAGCGATCATCCATGCCGTTCCAATCTAAATCTGGACCGTAGGCAAGCCACCAACCCTCTTTCTCAGAGGCTGGCATATCGCCTCTGAGGTTTAATCTGAGAGGTCTATCGCACAATTCCTCACCGCACATCAAGGGCGGCAGGCCGTCAATCAAAATCGGCTCTCCATGGGTAATTGGATATGAATTCTGGGAGGTGTTTTCGCTTTCAGCAGTCACTGATGATGCAGCAGAAGAGCAACTAGCAACCAAGAAAATCAAGACGATAAAAATCGCTGAGCGGCGCAAACCCATTACAGAACTCATTGAAATAAACCCCTTCGACAGTTAACCTGAGAGTTACTCATGTTTTGATAGTATCCTTTTCTCGAGTGTTCCCCAACCCCCTTAGGGGGTTTGGGGAATTATGGCCAGTTGAAATGTTCGGGATCATTAGAACATTGCAAATGTGGGCCATCTGAACGCTCAACAACACCTAGTTTGGTTGCACAGTTGGGGCATGTTGAAAGATCTGCAATGTGTTCCATCCATGCCAATCTTGTCTCCGGTTCATCACTTGATTCCATCAAACTCTTCACTGGGTCCCTGAGTCGTTTTGGGAGTTCATAATTCTGTGACTCCCACGGATTACCGATTTCTGACAAATCCTTCATTTGCTGTTTAATTTGTTTGAGGCGGTTTATCACTTCACTTGATGATGAAGGCCCACCATCTTCAATACCCAATGGAACCGGTCCCCCTTTAGCAACTACCGGTAGCATCACATATGCAATTATGAAGCCGCCCAAATGCGCCATGTAACCCACATCGCTCGGCCTATCTAAGCCATAGGTAGAATACGCCCTGACAACCTCTAAACCGAAATAAATCAAAGCCAGATAAAACACTGGCCATTTTCTTATTAGAATCAATGGAAACGGAATTTCATCTTTTGGCCAGCCAGCCAAGTACGCACCAAACAGCCCAAATGCCGCTCCAGAGGCACCAAGCGCTGGCCTGGAGGAGTCAATGTTAAACAGAAACCATGCTATGGAGCCACCAACTAAACCAATGAAATATATCGCCACAAAACGATTCCTTCCTAGCCTTTGTTCCAACGGTATTCCAACAAGCGAAATTACCAGAATGTTCCCCAAGACGTGAGTGGCGTTAAACTGACTGTGCAAAAAACCTGCGGACACGAAGGTTATCCAGCCCGACGGTTCAGAAGCTTCGGTAGGCCTCATCCATAGATCTTCCCATAACCAAACTGTGACAAAATCTAGGTTATACATCAATGACCAAACTACCTGCACTAAGTATCCAAGCAGCAAACTAACTGTCATCGAAAGGGCGAAGGAGGTTTTATGTCGAAACGCATAAATTAACGGCCACAAAATCGCAACAATCCAAAGTATGAACAGGCAACTTTCAGCCACATTAAACTGCGTAAACTGGGCGGCCATGGTAATGCTTAGGGCTTACCATTTTTGAACTAGTGCAGAATTGTAGACAAATGGTAGCATTCATTGCTGTTCAGCCAATGGCTACTTCATGGCAGAGCCTGTGTTGGAACTGGATAAGGTCACAGTTCGTCGCGGTATGGGCGTTGTGTTGCACAATTTTTCCCTAACGGTTAACGGTGGTGATTGTGTGGTTCTCTATGGTGAAAACGGGATTGGCAAATCGACCATAATAGAGACTGCTGCCCGATTATTACCTCTTGAAGAAGGTGCAGTAAGACACAATGGCCGTCTGGTATGTGACGCAGAAGGTCGGAGAAAGAATCCAGTCACGCCGTTCGGCTTAACCCTCCAAGCGAATTGTTTGGTGCCAAGTCAAACAATTCAACAACAACTGGACAGTGTTGTCGCTCTATGTGGCAAATCTTACGATTTTAAATCTGTTCTAGAGCGATATAATATTGGCAACCGCAGGAATGACAAAATCGCTCATCTTTCAGGTGGGCAGCAGAGAAAAGTTGCAGTTATTTGTGGTTTAATACCTGGAATGGTTAGTGATGAAAAATGTTTGATTTTATTGGATGAGCCAGACTCGGGGCTTGATGATGCGTCGATTGAAGTCTTAGTTGAACAAATACATCAACTGAGGAACTTAGGTCATGGAATTATAATTGCATCACATGACAAAAGGATAAGAGAATGTGCCACATCATTACATAATCTAAGCGAGGCGATAAATCAACAACCTGATTATAGCGAAACTTGGGAGGTTGACGCCACCGAAAAATCCTACCCGTTCCTAAGGACGAAAATTGGCTGGAATCTAAACCTAAACACGCTTGTTTCAATCCAGAGAAATTGGTTATCTGCGCTCTTGGTAATGGGTTGCTTGCTGTCGATTGTAGACCCGCTTACGTTATCTGATAGTCAGTTGATTTTGATGGGTTTTACCCTTGCACCGGCCTTTACCATGGGCTTGGTTGGAGATCCGGTGTTCAAAATTCTCAATGAACAAAGAGCGATAGATTGGTGGCGCGCACAGAATAGCTCGGTACCTAATTCATATCTTGAAAGCATAATTAGTGGTTTCATATTCACCGGCATTGCTATGCAAATCTTCATTCAGTCAATGGATTATCGAATAATCCTCATTGGTGGATTAATTACTTTGACGACATCATATATCGTAAGATTTCTGCAAATGAGTACTGTGAGACTGCCGCGCAATAATGCTGTTTTTATTAGACTGTTAACCCCGGTCTTGATTCTTCCTTGGGGCCTTGTCGTCGATTACTGTGCACGCTTGTAACCTTAAGTTCAAAAGGTAAGCGAATGAGGCATAATTATGGGAGAGCGCAGAGGTGAGTTGTTCCTCATTGCCGGATTTTCCGGCTTAATTATTACCCTGTTTCTCGCCTTCAACTGGGTCCCCAGCGTAAATATAAACGCGTTTGAATCTCCTGAAGCGCAGCGCATTTTTTATTGGCATGTACCCGCTGCGTGGGCTGCTTTCATATCTTTTAGTGTGTTATTTGCCGGCTCTGCTATGTGGCTATTCAAGCGCAATGAACTTGGCTGGAAACTTCACATCGCTGGCTCTGAAGCCGGTCTAGCTTGTGGCTTAATCGCTGTTTGGTCCGGCTGCGTGTGGGGTGCTGCAGAATGGGGCACTCCATGGGACTGGCAGGATTATCGCCTCAATTCGTTCGCGCTACTCACACTGCTAGCCGTATTCCTTGTGCTTGGTCGAAGAAGTCAACCTGACGGTGTTGAAAGTCGAGATACATTCGCAACCTTTGGTTTCTACGGTTTCGTTTTGGTACCTTTTACCTATTTGGTAACCAGAATTTGGGTTATTCGGCACCCGGGACCGATTATTGCCGGTGACGATGCAAGTTCAATTTCCCTTGAGATGAGACTAGCATTTTATGTCGGAGTAATTTCATTCACCCTAATGGTTATCGGACATATTATTACCTCCATTCAAATAACTCGGTTTGAGCAGAGGATTAACCGTCTTCAACGCATAATTGATGGTGAGTGAATGGAAGATAGAACCTACCTTTCAATCGCTTATATTGGGATGATTATCGGTATTGGAATTTGGACTTGGACAATTGTCTCACGCAACAAAAGATTAGCCTCAAGGATTACCGCAATGGAGCAAACTCTCAAAGTAAAGTACGATGAATCCGAATCAACCGTTCCGTTAAATGACAGTGATGAGTAATTTCATGCTACAACTTGAAACATAAGGGCTTACAGGACTCTTTGGTGAAGCCATGTCAGAACTAGGGGCAGATTTCTGTATTGTGTGTGGCGCCCCACCACCATTGTTTGGCGACCGTATGTGCGAGGCATGTTTGCGTAAACGCATCAAATTAGCAGAGGTGCCTGAGAATGTACCTTGGGTAAGATGTGCAAGATGCGGTATTGTTGAGATTCAAGGCAAGTGGGTAAAAATTAGTGAAGATGAGGTTTGGGACGAATTGATTCAACGGAATCTAAAATTTCATGTTGATGCTGAAGATATTGCTATCGGAGTTGAAACAAGAACAATATCTGATAGACACACGCTAATTTATCTTCAATTAGAGGCTGTTATTGAATCGCTACTATTCCAAGAAGAGCACACAATGCGTGCAAGAATGGCAAATGGGGTCTGTTTAACCTGCACTCGCAGAGCAGGTAATTACTATGAAGCAACTGTCCAACTTCGCTCTACTGGTAGAAAATTAAGTGAAGAGGAATTTCAAAATCTACGAGCGACTTTGGATATTGTCAAAGAATCGTTATCCGACGACCCCATGTTCTTCATCACTAATGAGGGGCCTGTGACTGGGGGTTATGACGTGGTAATGGGCAGTAAAGGTCTTGCTAGGGCTTGGGGTAGGCACCTAACAAAAGAGTATGGCGGACAAGTTGTTGAGACAAATTCAACCGTCGGCCGCAAAGACGGAATCGATGTAACTCGGCTAACACTGCTATACCGAAAACCTGGTTATGAGCTCGGCGATGTTGTAAGTTGGCGCGATAATCTGTGGAGGCCGTCATCCTGGACCAAAGACGGTGCAATCTTGGAACGAGTTGACCGACAAGAAAGAACTGGTGCGAGTTGGCGAGATTTAGAAACCTCACAAGTCAAATCTCGAATGTCAGAGCATATTGTTGTTGATTTGATAAATCAGGATTCCTCAGTCGGTGAATTCCTCGATCCAACCACTTGGATAATGACATCGGTTAGACTACCTTGGGATCATAATGGTAGAGTATCTGTCAGAATTACCCGTATTGACGGTGAATGGATTGCTTTGCATAGCATGGCAATTGATGAAAATAGTGGTATAGAGTAAAAAGGATGAACTACATCATCCCCTGATGGCGGATATCAATCTTAACGAGTTAGCAACAGTGCTCGACAGTGAGGATATGATTGGATTCACGCGTGTATTTGTTGAGGATATTCGCAAGGGTTTCAGAAACGTTACCTTGGAACGCTATCCATGGATGGAAGAAATTGGCAATACTGATTGGCAAGGTGTTTTGGCACTAGGCATGGGAGGTTCTGCTGCAGGCGGAGATTTCCTCTCTGCTTTATGTAATCTAAAGGGTAAAGTTCCCGTCGTAGTTCAACGCGATTATGTCATTCCATCTTGGTGGAATGAAAAATGGTTGGTTATCTCTACCTCGCACAGTGGGAATACCGAGGAGGCGATTGATGCAACAGAAATTGCCCTCCAGGCCGGTGCCACAGTTATTGTCATCTCAACTGGCGGCATACTTTCTGGGCTGGCTGAAATCCACTACAATTGTTATTTCATACCCTCTATTGGTGGCCAACCACCTCGGTCTGCATTTGGACATATATTTGCTCGACAACTTGCTCTGTTCAAAGGAATTGGAATTTTACCTGACGACGAAGATAATGAAGTAATGCTTGAAAGACTACAATCTGTTGTTGATGACTACGACTTTACGGCGAAACATGATTCAGATTTTATCGAATTGATTTCATATTTGGCAACACAGCCAATTGCGTTACTCGGCCCTACTGAATTAATGCCAGCCTTGAACCGATTCAAAAATCAACTCAATGAAAATTCAGCACGGTTTGCTAGAATCGGGATCTTTCCCGAAATGAATCATAATGAAAGTGTAGCTTGGGGTGGTGTTGGAGACGATGCTGACTTTAGTATTGGTGACCAGGTTGTGCTATTTTTGACTTGGAATGGTATGCATTCCAAGGTTGTCAAAAGATTGGAATGGATGATAGCTCATACCCCTAGCGACTTGGCTTGGAGAATTCATGGGGAGGGTGAATCGTTGCTTGAAGCATTATTACACCTGTGCATAATTATGGATTGGGTTTCGATAGCTCTTGCCTTGGTTCATGGGAAAGACCCCTCTTCAATCGGACCAATTAATTCATTGAAAAAATTCTTATCGAGTCAGCCCAATCAATAGAGTTGACCGACGATCAGTCTTGGATCTAAGTAGACGCTTAATGCCTCATCTCTATCTGATAATTTTACCACTCCCGGAAGGTCATTATCGACAGGTTCAATCAGAGAAATTTGAATATGAATATGAGGAGGCCAGCCGCCATTCTCACGTTCATCACCAATAGTTGCAATCACCTGACCTTGAGCAACGGTATCTCCGACTTCCACCATGTCTAATGATTTGGTAGATAGATGGCCGTGCAAAACCCAAAATTTGCCCACATCAGTTGTTTCACTGGAACCAACCGAGACGGGGAGTTTTAACTCATGTTGTGTGATTATGGTCGGTCCATAAGAGCCGGCTTCTGGGTTTATGCCCTTGCTAAAAACCACGCCTTCGGCAAAACAGAACACCTCTGTACCAACCGGTGCCCCAATGTCTAGACCAACGTGGAGATCACGCTCACCAGCAAATAACTCTGTAGTATACATTCCAGGTCGGTGCTCATCATACCGCCCAATCTGGTATTCTAGCGGACATTGCCATTCTGAATTGACACCTTTTGTGAAATCAAAAACCCAATATTGGCTTGGCAGTTTGACTATCGGGTGGAATAACATTTCCCCTTCTGCCATGACCACGCTAATTGTCGGATATTATTGATTATTGGCCGAAAAGTCAAGACCTTGGTGCCTTAGGGCGCAGTATGTTTGTTGCCGCTACGGTATTGTTGGCAATAACCATCATACCCGGTTATGCACTTTGTAAAGTGCTCGATGGAACAGCCGATAAATGGCGTAAAGCGATGCTCAGTCCAGCATTAGGCCTCTTACTTGTTTACGGTATTTGCGGATTAGTGGTGTTATCAGGCCTATGGACATGGGCTTTTGCATCGGCGATTATTTTACTGTTGAACACCTTGGCGATTGCCCACTTAAAACGCCGGATTAACGAGGAAAAAGGCCTCACACAGTGGCAGAAACTAGAAGCAGCCATGCATGGTATGGTTATGGAAAGCGATGACCAAGATATCACGGATGAAGTCGCAGCACAACAGTGGTTCCAATCACATAGGGGTAAATTGGGATTCGTTGTTGGGGGTGTTTTATGCTTAGGGATCTTTCTACTACCCGTGTTTCAAAAATTGCCTTTTGGCGTGGATTGGATCGGATTTGCCGTTCTAGCAGGACAGATTAGTGAACATGGCGATATGGTGTTGACTGGAGTTAACAATGGCTCTTGGACCTATCCTCCAGCCTTCCCAGCACTCGCTGGTTGGTTGGGCGATACTATCGGGATAGATTCCGGTCAGGCTGTGTTTCAGCTGGGGCACTATTCGTTAGCAGTATTGATTATTGGTGCTGCGGGAGCCATGGATCATCATGGTGCTGGTGGGCAATTTTTTGTTACCATGGCTTTGGGTTTAGGCTTATTTGCCAAAGCCTATGATTCAGGATACCCTACTGTTGCAAGTCAGTTAGGAATCGTGGTTGGCCTTCTCGTATTATTACGACCCTCCTCGAGTAGAGGTGCACACCACACAAGAGGATTCATACTCGCTGTTTCATGTGTTGCCTTAATTCATCCAACAGGCATGATTTATCTCGGCATGTTGATGATTGCACATGTTACTATTGGCCTTAGTCTACGACAAGAATATGGTGAAAATTTACAGAAATTGTTACTTGCTTGTTCTGTTATTATCACCATCGCCGCAGCCATTTCAATTATCTTCTTGGCGCCAAGAATGTTAGATGCGGCAGTATTTGCAGAATATGGTTGGCAAGGTGGCAGGCCACTTATCACCTTCAATGGATTACTGCTGATTTTTTCCCTCACTGCGGCGTGGAGACTAAGAAAGACTGTGGAAGGTCGACTACTAATCTCTTGGATAGGTTTACTTTGGATATTAACATCAATTCACCTCATCGAAGGGTTGCAGGATATACCTGTTTTGTCTTTACTTTCCTACACGCTGTACTCGATGGGTCTACATGCATTTCACATACCACTGGCAGCACTGGGCGCACTATGGTTAAGTCCCTCCACCGGATTAAACTCGCTTGATTCGCGACGAGGTTTACTATCGATCAACTGGGACCCAGCAACTAATGAAAAAATTGCCAAAGTAGTTACCGCATCTGTACTCGTTGGAGTCTTGTTGGCAAATATCATCGCCCTGCAAATTGCCCAGCATGATGAATTAAGACCGGTTACAGAGGGCGATTTATCCATACGTGAAACATTGGAAAACCTCCCAAAAAATAGTATTATTTACACAGAAAACAATCACTGGGGGCACATATACGATTTGTCAAGCGATTATGATAGCACCAGTATTCCAACTCTTGGGTTGTTAAAAGTAGATTCAACGATTCACCCTCTTGCAACCTCAGCAATAAAGCATGACAACATTACGAAAATAGTGGATCTAGGCATAACTTACGCCATAACTTCACCGATTGGTACAATCGGTTGGCGACTCGCTGAGTCAAGATATTGGAGTATTATTGAGGACTTTGATGGTAGCCGATTGTGGCAATTAAATCAAGCCGGCAATTCGCAACAGTCAACACTAGCACCGATTAACGAAACCTCTTGTGCAGATAATTGTGAGATGCGTCTTGCTCCTTGGCGTGATAACCGTTATTCTGTATTGGATGGGATGGATAACGACTACAGAGCATTTGTTGAAGAAGGAAAAAATTCTCAAATTCGGTTTGACTTGGTAAGAACTACATTTGTCGGCTCAAAAGCATGCTTATTTTACGAATCTGTGGGCAATATCGATGATTTCACCATCACAATTAACTCCCAATCATCCACTGTAGCTGGTACAGACTCCGGATGGCATACCCACTGTTTTGTGTTAAATGAAACGCTTAATTCCATACCAATGGAGATTTCCTGGCATGATGATACCACATCGAGTATTTGGCTGAATCCATCTGGCCTTTCTGGTCGAGGTGACAGAATATTCGACACCACTGGAATTAGGCTACACTGGCTAGAAATTGAGGTTTGATTTGAGATTCTATCGAAGGCATCAAAACCGGTGGGATAGTGACCCAACCAATGAAGAATCTTGTAGTGATGCTTCCCACATTGGATGAGGAGTATGGGCTGAGAGAGGTTTTACCATTAATCCCGGTAACAAGATTGAGGCAAATGGGTTGGCAGACTGAGGTTTGGGTCATTGATGGAGGTAGTAAGGATCTATCGATTGAGATTGCTGAACAATACAAATGTGAAGTGATAAAACAAGCCGGGCAGGGTAAAGGCGCAGCGATGAGAACCGGTTTTAACAAATTTATGTCCATTGACAAAGATGCACTTGTCATGCTGGATGCGGATGGTACTTACGATCCCGCAGAAATTCCAAAATTCGTTCACAATTTAGAATCCCATGACGTGGTAATTGGTGACAGATTGCATGGTACCATTGAGCCGGGAGCAATGACACGAATGAATTATTTCGGCAACCACATGCTCACTTGGATTGCCTCTGCATTGTATGGCATGTCGAGTAATGATTTGTGTACGGGATTCTGGGGCTTTACTAGGTCAGCAATTTCCCGACTAAAACTAAACTCAATGAGGTTTGAAATTGAAGCAGAAATGTACACTTCGTGCGTTAAAGAAAGCATCAACATCAAATCAATACCAATTAACTATCGAGCAAGAATTGGCGAGGCTAAACTCGGCTCAATTGTTGATGGCTGGATTATTTTTAAGAAACTATTAGTCAGGCGAATCTTTCCCACCCCGGTGGAGTCAATAACTGGAAAAGGAAATTTCGACATTGATTAAGCAAGGAATCAAATTTGAGAACCGCAACCAATCACCATGGCCCGACTCAAGTGCCTTATTCTTGGTGCTAGCGGACTCGTTGGACAAAGACTGCAGCAGCGTTTACAACATCACCCACTGTTTGAGATAGCCGCGGTGGCGGGAAGTCAAGCCACTGCGGGAAGAAGATTGTCTGAGCTGGAATGGAGGCTTGATGATGGTCAGCCCAACTTACCAAATCTAACGGTTTTGGATGCGAATTCACCTGACTTAGTCGAAAACATCACTAAACTAGACATAAAAATAGCATTCTCTGCATTACCATCCCATGTTGCAGAAACTGTTGAGAAAAGACTCGTAGAGGCTGATGTTATGGTATTTTCAAATGCTAGTGCATACCGAAGAACTACCGGAGTGCCGATGATTATACCAGAAGTGAACCCTCATCATTTCTCCAAATCTATGCACTATTGCGCCACTAATTGCACGTTGATTCCGTTAGCAATCCCAGTTTTTGCCATTAGTAAGATTGCGCAGATAAAGTCTCTAAAGATGCGCAGTGAACAAGCGTTATCCGGTGCAGGTTACGAATTATTATTTGACAAGGAGGCTCTTGCGGGAAATGTTAATCCAGATATCGACGGAGAAGCGGATAAAACCGGTGCAGAATTGCTGTATGTCCTCGGGAAACATCAGTTCGGCAGCGTGACGCCCACACAGTTCGAAATAGACATTAGATGCGAAAGGATTTCTCGCAAGAATGGACATCAAATTTTTGTCGAAATCGAGGTTGAAGAGAACCTTACCTGTGAACAAATAAAGCAGTCATTTGAGTCTATTCATTCCAACAAGTCGCTGCCCAGTAGTCCAAAAAAAGTGCTTCACTGCGTTGATCATATCAACCCGCTGAAGCATTTATGGAGTGATGGCATAACCTTTGAACAACAACCAGACTTACTGCATGATTTACAAACTGGCATGGCAGTAGTGGTAGGCGATATCGATGTTGAAGAGCGTACTATCAGTTTTAGCGCATATTCACACAACACTATCCGAGGTGCTGCAGGCGGCGTGGTCTATTTAGCTGAATTCGTAATGGAAAAATTATGATTTCATCAAGACGGTATGCCTAAAGTATTGTTCGCATTGCATAATACTGCTGCGCTATGGGAATCACTGCATTGATACCAGACATGACCATTGGACAACTATATGCTGAAGCGGTGTCCAGATGGGATGAAATCTGGGATGAAAAGGCAGCACGGATGATGATTTTGCTAATGTTTCCCCGAAACCATCGCAAGATGATGGAATTGCACGGTGACATGGTAGAGCATGGCCAACCGGTTATGACTGTTTTTCACCGGCCGAGAGAAGAAGCTAAACTGCTACAAGATCAGGGCTTTGACTCGCGGTCTGCATCATTCCAATTTGTTGATATTGCCAGCCTTGACTTAGGTCCATGGATGCAGCATCTTATCAGTCAAGAAAAATGGCTGCGCGGAACAATTGATGTTATGCCAGTGCCGTTCTCAATGGGACTACCTGCCCAACGAGGTTTTGAAACGATGAATATGTTATGCTTCAGGCATCCAGAGGTTGAGAAATTGGAGAAATATTATCTTCCGTTCCCGCCAAAATCTATTCCAGGCAAATGTTTTGTGTCCCTCCCAAGACGTCAAGCAGCAGAAATGGCTAGACAACAGGCTGAAGTCTTAGGCGTGGGAAGATTAGTCAAAAAATCACAAATCACCGTGCAAGATTCACCTATTGAAGCATTACCTCCGCAAATCAAAACCGAAGATGAGGCAAAGTTAGATGCGGTTCTAGATAACTTCTCAGACCAGATGATGGAAGACATCATCACACAATCGGAGGAAGTAGTTAATGTTCAATTACCGACCACCAAAATTGATGAAATCTCTGTTGATGATGAAGTAGCGATAATCGAATCCCCCGAACCTATTGGAAATGTTGAGATTCCAGTTATTGCCGTGGAGGAGGAAGTTGTTGAAATGTCGGACGTCGAAATCGAGTTTAGGGCACTGGTTACTGAATTATTGGAGGCTGGAGTTGAGCCTTCTGACATGATGGACGACCCAAGGTGGGAAGACATCAGCGAGCGTGCCACAGCGACGGGTTTTGAAACTTGGCCGGTTTTTCTTCAACTGACGGCAATGCAATAAAAACGGATGACTCAAATATAACATTAGGTAGGGATAATCATGGGCTTCTGTATCACATGCGGCAATCAACATCATGACGGTGTTCGATTCTGTCGATTCTGTGGCACTGGACAACCTAGCGAACAATTGCTTGCTAGACTTCGAGCGGAAGCCGAACAGATTAGATTGATTCGTATGCAAATGCAACAAGCCCAAGCGCAAAATGATGCTTATGCCAGACTCGAGGCGATGCGCCAACAAGCTGAAGCGGCTGCTCGAATAAACAATCAGCAGAACCAAAATTACCGGCCACCAAGTTGGTGATACTTTGCGGCCCAAACACTTGGCCATCGAATTGTCAAAACTAACGCCGCATCCTCAGCATGCAGTAGAACTAGAACAATACGCAACAGAAGGAGATCTTGCGGCATTTTTTGTATTAGCCATTGACCAACTTGATATCATCAAAGGAAAGGATGTCGTAGATTTAGGTGCTGGAAATGGAATACTTGGTATTGGATGTGGCATATTAGGTGCCAAGAACGTTACTTTAATCGAAGGAGATCGCCAAGTTTGCGATATTGCTCAACATAATGCTGCAGTTATCATGACAAGATATGATTGTAACATTACTGCACTAAATCACATGATTGGACTTAACCAAAACCCCGATAACTTGCCTTGTGATATAGTCATTATGAATCCACCTTGGGGTTTTCAAAGCAGTAAAGCAGATCGCCCTTTGCTCGAATACGGGTTTAAATTAGATCCTAAGGTAGTATATGTCATTCACTCGGCAAATGCAACACACTTAGAACAACTTGGGAAAGCAAACGGCTATGATTGTGAAATCGTATTTGAAAGCAATTTTAGATTACCTGCAAGGTACCAGCACCAAAGTAGAAGAATGGGCGAGACTGAAGTAAAATGCTGGCGATTTCATAAGCCTGGCGATGGTCAAATACCCAAAATTGAAAACTAACACACTGTCCTTTTCCGTATGAGGGATTCAAAAGGGATTAACCCGCCCCTCGACACAAGCGAAGATTGTGCGACCCACACCGGGCCACAATTGCTCAGGAAGGAAGACAATGACGGCGAGCCTCGTCACCCCAGGAATGCAAGTATCCACCACCGCAGATTGTGAGGCTGGTGCAGGAACAATAGAAGTAAATGGTCGAATTTTAGCAACCATGATTGGAAATTTCAATATCGACAACGGTATTGGGACGGTAGTTGCTGTCAAAGAGGTCTTAACTCCAAGTATTGGAGATACGGTCATATGCCAAATCGAGAAACTGAATGAGAAGAACGGCGAAGCCAGAATACTCTGTATCGAAGGAAAATCAGGCGATTTATTACCCGAACACTTGTACGGACATTTCCATGTAACTGGTCTTGTTGACCGATATATGCACCAAACTGCTGACGCCGTTCGCCGTCGAGATATTTGTCGAGCACAGATTAAAGAAATCTCTCCAGTAGTACGAATCGACTTCAGAGAGCGAGACGATTGTGGTGTTCTTCATGCTATATGTCCTTCATGTGGCGACACGCTGTTGGCTGATTCAAAGGGTGATTGGAATGTTAATTGTAACAGTTGTGAATATCGCTCGTTTAGAGCTCTCGCCGATAATTTTGCTGCTGGTTGGGCCGAACTCGACCAAGGTGCGAGCATACTGAATAATTCTGGAAAACGCTGGGGCAGTGAGGCAGAGGCGCTTTTTGCCAAAGGGCCATCCGGACGGGCGACATTCATTGCTGAAGATTTTCGTGAAGATGGCCGAGAACGGAATTACTACCGGTTCGAAGGACAGCAAACAGGTGGTGGACAAAGACAGAGAGCCAAACCGGGCTGCAAGTTGTTCGTCGGAGGTCTACCGAAGGAGATTGGGACCGAAGAACTACGTGAAATGTTCTCAAAGTTTGGCGACATGGCAGACTGTTTTGTTCCAACTGATGACAGTGGGGCAAACCGAGGTTTTGGCTTTGTAACTTATCATGAAAAATCCGTGGCTGAGGCGGCGGCAAAAGAACTAGATGGTCACAGAATAAATGGCCGCAGAATCGGAGTAAGAGATGCCGATAGTGATGATAAGAAAGGTAAGAAACACAGCCGAAGAGATCCAGAAGGTATGAAATTCTATGTTGGAAATTTAGCGTTTAAAGCGGAGGAAGCCACCCTCAAGGAATTATTTGCCAAGGTTGGGACCGTAGTTGATGTCAACATTATCACCGACAATGGCGGAAGACCGAAAGGATTTGCATTTGTTACCTTGAAGGAAAAGGACAAAGGCGATGAAGTAATCAAACAACTGAACGGGTCAGAAGTTTTAGGGCGAAAAATTCGTGTCGATGTTTCACAGAAAAAATCCTCTAACCAAAGAGATGGCAAGCCCAAGAAGAGTTCTCGTGAATTAAGAGCCATGCGCGAAGAGGCTGAGGACGGCAAAAAGCCAAAGCGTAAGCCGAGACACAAGAAGGATTGAAAATCTCTAACCTCTAGAGTCTAATATGGTCGAGCACAATTCACCCAAATGGTTGGTGCTTGACGGTTATGAAGACGAACCCGCAGCGTTTGGTGTGCCACCATATGTTGGCTTTCATATCAGATATTTGTGCGGAGTGTTAGAACAGCACAACATCGATTACCATTACATGACCATTGACCAATGGCGTGAATTAGTAAGACAAAAAGGCGAAGAAGGAATTAATCATTTCATGCAATCAATTGATGGCTTTGCCAGTATTGCAGGAGCTGTTGTTCCCGGAAAGTACCTACGAGGGACACCTATTTCCAATAACGAGATGAGCAAAATTGTACGTAACCTACCCAACGGTATTCCAGCAATTTTAGGCGGATGGGCGATTCGTGGCTGGCGTAAGCAGGGATGGAATCCGTTACGCAAGAATTTGTTCCTAGCGTTACGTGATACCGATGCAACGCTTGACAATTACCTGAATAATGGAGAGTGGAAACATTGCCGCAGAACTGCTGAACAATGGACTAAGTGGGCACATCTCGGTGCTCGTAGTAAGGCAGTAAAATATCATCCGGACCTTGGAGATATTGATAACCCCGGCCCACTAACCTACGAAGTCGAAGTCTACCAAGGGTGTGTGAGATACAAGCGAGGCTGTAAATTCTGTATTGAACCAAAGAAAGGAGTGCCTATTTGGCGTAGTCCAGAGGATATTATTGAGGAAGTAAAAATTGCTCATGATTTAGGGGTCAAACATGTCAGACTTGGGGGCATGACTGATACTTACACATACATGGCTCACGGTGTCAAAGAATTGGAATATCCAACACCAAATCCAGAACCTATTGCTAAACTACTACATGGATTGAGAGAAGATGAACGACTTGACATTCTACATACCGATAACGGTAATCCATCGATTATCGCTGAACACCTAGAAGCATCGGAAGAGATAACCAAGACGCTCGTCAATACCCTATCGGATGGTGCCGTTTTGTCATTCGGTTTGGAATCGGCAGATAGTGCAGTACATGAAGCGAATTGGTTGAATTGCGACCCTGCTCAACTAAAATCTGCGATTAGACTTATCAACAAATATGGTGCTGCAAGAGGGCCTAGAGGACTCCCTAAATTACTCCCCGGCCTCAATTTTATTGCCGGATTAAATGGAGAAACGGCAACTACTTATCAACAAAATCTAGAGTTGCTTAAGGACATAAGGAGTGAAAATTTACTTCTGAGAAGAATTAACATAAGACAGGTCGAAGGTGAGGGTTTTCAAGAAATACCCGAAGCAGAATTTAGCACCTTTAAACAAAAAGTAAGAGATGATATTGACACTCCACTACTTGAGGAATTATTTCCCAAAGGTGGCATTTTGAAACAAGTTCATTGGGAATCACACAACGGTAGAACTAGGTTACCGGCGCACCTCAATCCACCACATACTGAATCTGACATTAGGGGTAAAGCGGGTATTACATTTGGCCGCCAAATCGGTGCGTATCCAATCTTAATCGGTGCAGAATATCTAATTCCATTAGAGACAACCTCAGATGTCGTGGTGACCGGCCATGGTGCTAGATCAATTACTGGTGTCGAATGTTCAATGAATTATGATACCATTACAGAGAAGCAATTATCCGCAATTCCGGGCATCGGTAGCAAATCAGCCTGGAAATTAATTGGGGAGAGAGTCAAACTAAAACGCAAAGATTCTACCAAGGTATTTCCAGACATCCAATCCTGGTTCAGTACCGCCGGGTTATCATGGCAGGAAGATTTTGCACCCTACTTTAGCGCTTGATTCGACGCGCAAGTATCATTTATTCACTGTGCGAGACAATAATCATGGCAGTTGTTGAAGATTTGATTACAGCGGCTAAACAACTGTCGCACATTTGTGATAAAGCAATAAAACAAATTGAGCAGAATACTATTGTCGCTCATGCCACAAATCCGCTTAATTATGCGTGGCAGCACCATGAGCAATACCTAGCAAATTGGGGTGGGCTTGGTGCTAAGACGTTGTTACTAGGGATGAATCCGGGGCCGTGGGGTATGGCTCAAAGTGGAGTGCCATTTGGTTCGACTGACATCGCCAAGACCCTGCTAAAAATAAAGCCGTTTCAACTTGCAACACCGATTAATGCTCATCCAAAGCGACCTATTGTTGGACTTGATTTGGAGCGTCAAGAAATCTCTGGACAACGATTATGGTCACTAATGTTTGATTATTATGGCGATGGTCATGCAGTGTTCAGCAACATTTTCGTTGTCAATCATTGCCCGTTGCTATTACTTGGAGAGACTGGGAAAAATCTCACGCCAGACAATTTACCCGCTGCGGTTATGAAACCAGTACTCGATGCGTGTGACAACCATTTGAAACGAGTTGTGGAAATAATGGGAATAGAGCGTATCATCGGGGTTGGCAAGTATGCTGAGAAACGGGCAAGGCTCGCCTTCAATGCTGAAAAGAACGGTAACGGTACAACGTCTGGTGGACGAGAGATAATTATCACATCATGCTGGCATCCTAGTCCAGCAAGCCCACTAGCAAACCGAAATGACGGCGCAGACTGGCGAGCAAATGTGATTTCTGTATTGGAAAATCGGTAAATTAGTCATCAAAATGTGGTCAAATTAGCAAAATTCGGCAGGCGCAGGTTTCAAGTGCTCTGTGCTACACTAGGTGTTCATGGCAG
>CAYPPO010000001.1:67959-91098 GCA_964412625.1 uncultured Candidatus Poseidoniales archaeon | reverse complement strand
ATATTTTGAAGGGAAAGCCTCAGGACTAACCATGGAGGAAGCGCATGAGGGGTCATTTTTCTCTCGTCTAAGCAAGTCTCCAGCGTTTCGTTCAATCATGCTATTTTCAGCATTTAGAGCTGTATACGGCATTGGCATTCTGATTGTGACTTACTTTATTGCAACCAGTGAAAACCTTCCAATTTGGACCTCGATTATTTTCTTATTGTTTTCGATGATATTTTCTAGGATTCTCTTCAGATTCATCAAGAAAAAGTGGGCTAAGGGTGAAGAGACTTCTGAGCCTATGGTACCAACGACCGTGATTTGAACTCATCCACGGTGTCTTTGATACTATCTTCTAATGAGATCCACTTCATTCCAAGCACATCCGTGGCTTTTTTTGATGAAATATTTGAGTCACCACGGAAGAATCCTTTGACAGTCTTGCGAGTCATATATCGCTTCTTGCCTCTAAGCCCATTAAACCAGTCAAACAATACTACTAGTGACATCATTGAACGTGGGATGCCTCGCTTAGGTGCCTTACTGTCTGGATACAGTCGCTTAACAGTCCGACAAACATCGACCAAAGTCAAATTGTTGTGCGGAGCGAGAATAAATCTGCCCGATGCTTCATCTATCTCATACGCCCTTCGATGAGCAATTGCAACATCTCTCACATGAACAATTGAGAGGGGTATTTTTGGCGCCATCGGCACATTGCCATTGACAATATCCGGAAAGAAATCAACACTTGGTGTTGGGTTGACAAAACCACCGCCAATCACGGCGCTAGGGTTAATCACGCGCAAATCAATGTCAAATTCAGTTGCCATTTCCCAGGCTTTGCGCTCACTATCTGTTTTAGCAATGATATATGGTGATGAGCGTTCAGTTTGCCAATCATCCTCGGTTTTGGCTCTGCCTTTTGGAGTATTACCAACGGCTGCGACACTGGAGGTGTATACAACGCGCTTGATCCCAGCGTCTCTTGCGGCAGTGAGCAGATGAGTAGTTCCAAGTAATGCAGTATCGATAATCAGTTGTCCATCTTGAGTGTTAGAGTATATTGTTGCTGTGTGAAATAAAGAATCACAGCCAGTTATCATCTCTGCCCAAATATCAGCATCAAGGATGTCTCCTTGAACCAATTCTAAACGTTCTTCAACACCGACATCCTTGGCGTGTTGAATTAGGTGGGAGGTCTTTGTATCATCTTTGATATCTCTAACTGAACCTTTGACATTGTAGCCATTTTCGAGTAAATCTCTGACAATCTGGTTGCCGATGTGGCCGTTAGCTCCGGTGACAAATATGGTTTGGTTCTTGGAATCTGGCTTTGTAGGCATTGGTTCACCATTATGACTTCTACTGAATTTTGTTAAAATACTATGTTTGTGGTATATCACTTATATTGATGTATTACGCTGACTTGGAGATATCATGCCCGCTCAGAGTGTCGAGGAAGAGTTAGCAGAACTGGCTGCACTTGTCGAGGAAGCGGAGCGTCTTGGCTTCGACCCATGGCCACCAGAAAAACCCGATAGGCCTTGGGCCAAATGGGCGCTCGGTTCGTTCATGATTATCATGATGCTATCCGCGGTATCAAAGGTTCTATTCCGTTTTGTATCCGCCTAAGGCGGAGGTTTTTGCAATTCTCCGACTCAGTCAGTTCTGCGTGTCAATAATGCAGCACCGAGTAGAGCAATGATACCAGCAACTGCACCGAAACCGGGTAGCATTGGATTCTCATCAGAATATTTGTCTGCAGGTTCCGAATATAGTCTGACCATATTCCAATCACCAACAATCATCGAATCAGGATTGATGTGTATCATGTCACCTTGTGTCACGGTTCCTGATGTATCAGCGTCGTGGAACATGATGTCTGTTCCAGAACTGAATGCTTCACTTACGGAGATTTTCATGACGTCTTCGCCACAGGTCATTGCGTTTGTGTCCATCATGTCAGTTGGGTCCATGTTGCCGTCTTCATCGGGACCATTGTCCATTGTGCAGCTTGCCAGTACGATGTAATAATCAGCGAACGAGCCAGCTATGTCATCAGTGGTCATCATGTCGGCGGAATCGATTATCCAGTCATATGAGGTTTCATAATCGTCATAATCATCATCATCGTCATTGTGGTCATCATGGTCATCGTCGCCATCGTCGGACATACCCATCATCATGTACTCAAATTCAACAATGTCCAAGCCTTCAATATCATCGGTGTCATAATAGGATAACATCGAAACAAAATTGTTCCACTCCTCGTCGCTCATTGGTTCTTCGTCATAATATCCGCTTTGATTCATATAATCAGCATATTCACTGGCGGTCACCAATTCGTTACCGTCGGTATCAAACATACAGAACATCATGATTATTGAATCTCCATCGGACTCTAGTACCATGTAAAACTCAGAGAATTCCATTTGGTCTAGCAATCCATCGCCATCTTCATCCATGCAATTAGCTATTAGACCGATCATGTTGGTGAATTCCGCAACATCATCATCATCCTCATCGGCGGAGGCGAGGGTGATCGCTTCGTCGATGAACGCTTGAAGTTCGTCGATAGATAACTCACCATTTGAGTCTGTGTCGCTATTATTGAAAGCATCGTGTAAGGCAGATCTCAACTCAGCATTGTTGTCCAAGTGTTGGTCATCATCGTCATCCTCATCTTCGTTCCACAACGAAACGAATTCATCCCAAGAGATTCCGTCCGAGTTGTCAGCATCGCCGTCATCTAGTGCTTCTTGAGGTGTTGGTGCATCGCCTGCCATGGCTACATCGATGATATCTTGTACAGATACATAACCATCGTTGTCGGAATCTGCCGCAGCAAAGAAATCCTCCTCTGACATCATACCGTCTCCATCATCATAATTGTCGCCATCATCGTGACCATCGTCGTCACCATGGCCAATATCGATTGAGTCAATCCAATTCGAAAACTCGTCATAATCAAGGTATCCGTCGGCGTTATCATCAGTGTAATTGAAATGGTCATATGTATCTGACCTATCTTGGTCATCTGCCCAACCTCCGTCGTGGTTGATGATGAAGTCTTCAAATTCATCCCAACTAACCATGCCATCCTCATCTTGGTCCATCATCTGTAGGTAATCATCAGTACTCATATGGTCGCCATGGTCATCGTCGCCGTGGTCATCAACAGGATTAATGCAAATGTCAAAGCGCTCATATTGATGGTAGTCGTCGGTAGATGTGGCTACCTCTGCAGTTAGTGTATAACATCCATCTGCTAGAGTATCATAGTCAAGCGGGAAATAGTACATCATGTAACCATCAGACGTTTCAGTAAAGTCTTGTGGATAAATCATCAAGGAAGTAATTTGATTTCCGTCACTGTCTAAGAGTTCAAAATCAATTTCAACGAGAATGTCAAATCCGGAGTATATGGTGAATTCAGGATCGACATATTGGTCCTCACTGCTTGCGTAGTTATCTGTTAAGTACGCATCAAAGAAGACATCATCATCGTTATGGTCATCATGATCGTCATGGTCGTCATGATCGTTATGGTCGTCATGACCGTCACCGGTTTGGCCGTATTGGGAATTATCTGCAGAGTTTTCATACTCCGGGTCTTGTCCTAAATCATCGGTACAGAACCAGTCATCACCATGAAGCTCGCAGTAATACCACCATGTATCCCATTCATCGTCCGATTCATCATCTTTGCAAGACCAGACATCTGAATCATCATCAGGGTTACCTTCCCATTCGCAGTAGCCGCCTTCGTATGGTTCCCAATCAATATCGTCATGATGGTCACCGTGATCGTCATGGTCATCATATTCATCATCATAATCGTCCATGCCGCCCATCGGCTCGACAGTGAACGGTAGCGCATGTTCGATTAATGTGGTCTCACTGGTCAAGAGTTGATCGATTGTTGCTGCGTCTAACACAGTTATACTCGATGTAGCAACCATTCCATCCATATCAGTCTCTTCCATGGTCAGTTTAGTAACTTGAAAATCTGGGGAGAGCATAAAAGTCATGACCGTTGAATAGCCGTCAGCGCTGTCTACAGTGGTGGTAAACGAGTAGCCGTTTCCGGTCGCTAGTCCTGCAGCATACAGCGCAGTAGCGGGATCAAAATCTTCGGGAAGGCTGACATCGGTATCTGGTAAGCCCATATCAAACTCGTCGTCTGAGCCGCCATCACTATCATCATCATCTTGATTTTCAGCAAATGTTTGAGCATTCCAAACATCATCGAATGGTCGATAACTGTTCATCTGGTAGGAATTACCCATCCAGTTAGTGACGATATTGGTAGTCCCATCGGGATTCTCCGTCAAAAGCTCACTGGTTTCAAAATCCACCATACCCATGTCCATGTGAATGTGGACGTACATCCCGTTTAGTGACATGGCTGATGTGGTGGTAAAACTTGTACGTTCGCCGTCGGAATCAACCTCAGTTCCTTCCATCTTGAGTCCGACAGTGTCGCCCCATTGTGGTCCGTCATTGATTAGATTTACAAAGTCAGTAACGGACTGCTTTAGGATAATTTCGGTCAAACAGGCAAGGCTATTCGTTGCAGTTTCATCATAATTTAATGCCGTTTCATCGTTACAACCAGGTATTTCGATAATTTCATCTAGAATTTCTTCAACCTCATCGTCGCTCATATCTATACATCCAGCTAATAGCATTGAACAGGCCATCAGCATTGCAAGTATCTTTCTCATGCTCTGCTGGTAAAGATGGTAGTTGATAAATGAATGCCCATCAGATTTTTTCGGATTCGACCGCTGATTTGAAAAGCAATAGTGCGTACCGGCGGACACAGTCCCTTAGTGTAGCGGTCCATCATGGAGGATTCTGGTTCCTCCGACCTCGGTTCAAATCCGGGAGGGACTACCAAATTTCAACTGAATTCGCCGTATTTTTTTGACAAGTCTGTCTCGGTACCAATAGTAAATCCAGTAACCATTTGGATCGCAGAACCATACTTTATCATGCCAGAATATTCTTGGATTTTACCAAAGATTGATACTCGAAGGCGATATTTTGTGGTCTTTTTTGTCCGGCGCTTTTTATGATGTTTGTAGAAGTGTACACCGACTTTGTAGGTACCTTTCGGCGGGTTCTTGGTCCACACCACATTCTCAACTGCGTTATCACTAACTGGTTTGACGTTCATATCGACATCCAATTCTCCACCGCACTCGCTCTCTTTGTTGTTGAAGTAAATCCTTTCACCTGACGGGCAGAATAGGTGAAGATCTAGGTCATTGTAATCATCCCAAGCAAGCGATATTTGAACTGCTCCGGTTTTGCCACCCTCTCTTTCAAGTCGTTGATCTAGGTCATCGTTGTCGGGCGGCGTTTCCTCAACTATAATTCCTGAACCGACCATCTCAGTCTCAACGAATGTTGCATGCTCATCTAAATTATCTTCATTTTCAACAATCCATTCGGCTCTGGCATCGAGATTCATAATTCGCTCTTCTTCGGTTAATTCCTCTTCGTGTTCCTCATCCAGTTCGGGCAGTTCGCTGATAATATCTTCAAGGATTAGCCTCAATTGCATTATGTTAACATCGCGCTGTTCATCTCTACCTTGCCAATCATCGTATTCTTTCTCGTTAAGTTCCTCAATCTGTTTAGTTCGTTTTACTGGGGGGCTGTCATCTGAGTTCGAAGAATCTGCAGCAATTACTATCCTACTTGTTTGGGTACTAATTAGGGGAGGCAAGTCAGGCGCATATTTTTTCCTTAACGCTTCTCTTAGCAGTCTTTGATTGCGCCGTTTGTTAAGTTTGTACCCCCCGTAAAATAAGGCGCTAACCGACGTTACGATGGCGCCTATGAGGATGGGACCCATGAATAGTAATAACCAGTACTCCTTTATTGCAGATTGGGTCTCTGGTCACAAAATTAACTGAGGAATGCGGCATTGATTTCGTCTAAGGTTGCTTTACTCGGTCTTAGGTCATCATCAGCTAAATCTATCAAGGGTGTATCAACCAATGCCAGGTCTTCGGCTAAAGAGGCCTTGGTATTATCAAAGTATAGTAAACCAGTTACGTGTTTTGCCTGTTCCTCGGCTTCATGAAGGGCGGTCAAGGCCCCTACTGCATCACTGGGGTTATGGGTTTCCGATATTGTTTCCAAGCGGATTGTCGAGCCGTCGTGCAAAGTTATATCTCTAAAGTTACCCTCAGGAACCTCGACTTCTGGAATTGGGTTAAAATGTGGAATATAGTCGGTCATGTGCAGAGTGATTTCATTATCTTTTACATAACCATAAGATCTCATAGATTCATCGTTATTGTTGAAAGTTACACACGGAGAAATAACATCTATCAGAGCAAAACCCTTGTGTGACATTGCTGCCTTTAAAATCGCATTGAGTTGCTTTTTGGAGCCAGAGAATGAGCGAGCAACAAAGGTACATCCAAGATTAATCGCCATTGCGCATAAGTCGATTGGTTGGGTCTTATTGACAGGGCCCTTCTTTTTCTTTGAACCGATATCAGCAGTGGCTGAATATTGTCCCTTAGTAAGTCCATAAACACCGTTATTTTCTACAATATATACCATGTCCATGTTCCTTCTTATGGCGTGAATTAACTGGCCTATCCCAATGGATGCCGAGTCTCCGTCACCAGAAACACCGATGTATAGCAGGTCTTTGTTTACCGCATACGCACCTGTCGTTACCGAAGGCATTCTACCATGTACAGTATTGAATCCGTGGGATTGTCCAAGGTAGTAAGCGGGAGTTTTAGATGAACAACCTATGCCTGACATTTTTGCAATTCTGTGTGGTTGAATACCGTTTTCCCACGCTGCTGTGATAATTACATTTGAAATTTGATCGTGACCACAACCGGGACACAATGACGATTTTCCACCAGTGTAACTGTCTTTGGGTTCGTTTATGACATTTAGTTTAACGGGACGTGCTTGACGCTCACGTCGAGCAGGCCTTTCTTTGCGTTCTGGGCGTTCTTTTCGCTCACGTCGAGCAGGCCTTTCTTTACGTTCTGGGCGCTCTCGACGTTCTCTTCGTTCAGGTTTCTCTTTTTGTTCGCTCACTTGGCCCCCTCCGATAACAGTTCAATTATCATATCAGCGTAAATTTTTGCTCTTGGCGGCATACCATCCGAATATGCAACAGAATGCATTTTTTCAACTAATTCAACGGGCAACTCTTTCCGAAGAATTCCGTATAATTGCCCATCTCGATTGATTTCTAGCACCACTGTACGCTCATGCCTTTCAATGAATTTTTTGATTTCGCTGTGCGCAGGTAGAGCTCTAATTCGACACTGGCTAACCTTAATCCCAGTGGCTTCAAGCAAATCATCGATTTCTTGAATGGTATTTTCCATGCTTCCAAGGTAAATAATTCCCAATTGTAATTCTTTTTCTTCGCGTAAAATAGGTGCCGGTAATTCATCTCGAGCACCATCAATTTTGTTCTTTAGTCGAGTCATCAACTGGTAGTAGTCATCGGGTTTTTCAGAGTAGAGGCCCATTGGGTTGTGACCAGTACCGCGATACAAAATTGGCGCCATACCTGAACCAGGCAGAGTTCGATAAGGTATTCCGTCCCCATCTACATCGAGATATCGGCCGAATTCCTCAAACGCTTCAAAGATATCCTTTTCTCTGACAACCTTGCCGCGATCCATTGGTTTGTCGGGATATTCAAATCCGGAGCAAGCCCATCGGTTCATTCCCAAATCTAGGTCACTCATAGGGAATATTGGGGTTTGGAATCGTTCAGCATAATCAAAGGCACGCCAGCCAAATTCAAAGCATTCTTCGACAGTTCCGGGAAATAGTACAATATGTTGCGTATCACCGTGACTACCCTCGTAAAGCAGCGTAATATCTGATTGCTGAGTTCTTGTTGGCAGCCCGGTTGAAGGACCAACCCGACAAACATCCCAAAACACTGAAGGAATTTCTGCGAAGTAACCCAGGCCAATGAATTCTTGCATCAGTGAAATACCTGGTCCGGAGGTAGCCGTCAGTCCACGACCACCAGCCCATCCTGCACCTAGTACCATTCCAGCTGCTGCTAATTCGTCCTCGGCTTGTATTACTGCACAATCCGTTTCGCCATCATCGTTAGTTCTTAGTTTTGGGATCCAACCAATTATTCCCTCAGCGATTGATGATGATGGCGTGATTGGATACCAGGCCAGTAGTTGAGCACCACCAAATAACGTTCCAAGCGCTGCTGCTTCATTACCTTCAATGAAGAATTGTTCTTTTTCTATCGGTCTACTTTCTACTATGTATGGGTCACCTTTTTCCAGATTTTCACGGAAATGCTCTCGACCTTGCGCTAGAGCGTTTAGGTTTAGTTCAATCGCGGAGTCTTTCCCTTTGAATTGTTTCCTAACTGCAGATTCTAGGGCCGATTGCTCAATTCCAATAATTTCTGCAAGAGCGCCAACATAAACTATATTGGTAATTAATTTAGCTAATTTTGGATTAATGCTTTTGGCAATCTTCGTCATTGGAATAGGGTATGAGACGACGTCATCCCTATCCATCTCAAGCTTCGAGTTTTCGTTCCATAAAACTACAGTTCCTGGCTCGAGCGCCGCCAAATCTTCTGCCCAAGTCGCAGGGTTTACCAGCACCTGTATATCGGTTCGATTTCCCGGTGCTTGGTAGCCATAGTCAGACAATCTGATGATATACCAAGTTGGTAGGCCTGAAATATTAGATGGGAAGAGATTTTTTCCGCTGACTGGTATTCCCATATCAAACATGGATTGGAGTAAAATAAGGTTTGCAGATTGAGAACCAGTCCCATTTGCCGTTGCAATGTTGATGGTAAAATCATTGACGACGGTTTGCATCGAATTTAATCTCCTGGGGTCAAAGCACCCGCCCCTAAAATTAGCGATTCGCAAGCACTCTTTGAATATGTTGCTTGATAGACGATGTGAATAGAATCAATTTTCCGATAGTGAAACTCAAAACCACATGCATACTCGGGTGTGCCATGGCAGACGGGGATAATGTCAAAGTATGGGAGAAAGCAGAGAAAATGCTAGCCAAAGGAAACGCTACTGGTTGCCTTGATTTGCTTAGAGAAATTGACCCAGCCGGAGAAAACGCAACGACCTTAAGAATTGCCGGCGAAGCAACTTGGGCGATTGCAAAAAAGAAAGATTCTAGGGCAGAGTATCGTAAGGCAGCAGGTTTGTTGCGCGATTCGGTCAAACAGGCACCAAGGAATAAAACCAACAACTCTGTTTACAATAGCTTGTTGAATGAAATGCAGGAAAAAGGAATCAAAGAAACATCTTTTCCAAGGCTAATCAACGACGGTACGCCAACACTTGCAGGAATAGGTGCATTAATCGGCGCAATTACTGTGGCCCTTTTAGTGGTCAAAGCCGCAAGTTATACTCCACCGACTGATCTGCCAACAGAGGCAAAGATGCGAATTACTTGGACCGATGCTAATGGTTTGTTTAATGACGAAGTTATCACCATATCACTAGATCCCACCAGCGCACCGGTTCATGTTGAAAATCTACATCTTCACGCTGTCGAGGGCAATTATGATAATACTCAATTCCACAGGATTATTGACGATTTCATGATACAAGGTGGCGATTTTGAGCGAGGTGATGGCTCAGGCGGCTATGCAGCAAAGTGGTATGGTTATTGTAACGGAGAAGCAATGGATAATTCAGTAGATTGTACTTCGGGTAAAACAGTTTACACTATACCAGACGAAGCAGATAACGGTCTAATTCACAATCCATGTACTATCTCAATGGCCAAAACAAGCGCACCTCATACAGGCGGCAGTCAATTCTTTTTGATTCCTGAAGATAGTACACCAGATTGGCTAGATGGTGTTCACACCGTATTTGGCGACATTACCGACGGTTGTGAGCACGTCACCTCAATCAGCGAAATTCAAACCGGTGGCCAACAAGGCTCTACACCAGTAAATCCAGTTACATTGGTAAGCGTTACCACGAATGGTGGAGAGGACGCACCTTGGTGGTATTTCTGGTAATCAGGAAAAACAGAATAAAGCGTTTCATTCATAGATGTCGTTGAGTTCGCTATCAACATGGCGACCGTAGACTCCTTCAATGCCAAGCGAGAACTGTCGATTGGTGGCCTCTACTATTCAATTTCAAGTCTTGATGAGCACGGTATCAATACCTCGCATTTACCATACTCAGTCAGAATACTTCTTGAAGGGGCGCTCAGGGGAAATGATGGGTTTCTAGTAACTGATGAAGACATACGAAATATTGCCTCCTGGCAGGCTAACGGAGAGCGGGGCGAAATACCTTTTAGGCCCTCTAGAGTTATTCTCCAAGATTTCACTGGCGTTCCGGCAGTTGTTGACTTGGCTGCTCTTCGAGATGCAATGGTTGAGATGGGTGGCGATGCAGAAAAAGTAAATCCCCAAGTGCCCGTTGACTTGGTCATTGACCATTCTGTTCAAGTAGATGTTTCCGGAGCATTTCATAATGCTTTAGACATGAATCTGAATATCGAATATGAGCGTAATATGGAACGCTACAAATTCCTCAAGTGGGGTCAACAGTCGTTAAAAGACTTCCAAGTAGTTCCTCCATCAAGGGGCATAGTTCACCAAGTCAATCTAGAATTTCTAGCGAGTGTAGCTCGTCAAGAGGAGGGTGTTTGGCTGGCTGATACTCTGGTCGGCACGGATTCACACACTACAATGATCAACGGTTTAGGTGTGTTAGGATGGGGAGTAGGCGGTATTGAGGCTGAGGCAGTAATGCTTGGCCAACCAATTTACATGCTCGCACCCGATGTAGTTGGGGTTAGATTAACTGGCCAACTAAAACCGGGAGTTACCGCAACGGACATGACTCTTAGAATCGTTGAAATGTTGCGAGAGCATGGTGTAGTAGGAAAATTCGTTGAATTTTTTGGAAGCGGTATGGCTGCATTGACTCTAGCCGATCGAGCAACGATTGCCAACATGGCCCCGGAATACGGCGCAACATGTGGATTCTTCCCCGTTGATGATAGAACGCTTGACTACATGCGTCTTACCGGTAGAGATGATTCAGACATCACTGGTGTAGAAGAGTATTGTAAAGCACAAGGGTTGTGGTATGATGATTCGGCACCTGAAAAATCTTACACCGCACTAATGGAACTAGACTTAGATACAATTCAACCGGCACTCGCCGGGCCGAAGCGACCACAAGACCGAGTGGATTTGGCTGACATGAAGCCACATTTTATCGAATCATTAACCGCAAAACTTGGGCATCAAGGACACGGGTTAGGTGAAGAAGACTTGTCGAATAGTGCGATGGTTGAAGTCGATGGGGAAAGTTTTGAACTAAATCATGGCGATGTTGTTATTGCTGCCATTACCTCCTGTACTAATACTTCCAACCCGGGAGTTATGCTTGCTGCCGGACTTCTGGCCCGTAATGCAAGGAATCTAGGATTAACAGTCAAACCTTGGGTAAAAACCTCACTGGCGCCAGGTAGCAGAGTTGTTACAGAGTATTACGAGGCTACAGGATTACAAGATGATCTAAATGCGATGGGATTCAATATAGTTGGATATGGTTGTACTACCTGCATCGGCAACTCTGGTCCACTGCCGGTAGAAATCGATAACGCCGTTGACAAAGCGAGTTTGATCGTCGGTTCAGTAATATCCGGCAACCGGAATTTCGAAGGTAGAGTCCACAGCAAAGTCAAGGCGTCTTATCTCGCTAGCCCTCCTTTGGTGGTTGCTTATGCGATTGCGGGCAATTTGAAAGTGAATCTTGAAACCGAACCACTCGGCTATTCAAATGACGGCTCTCCAATAATGCTTGCCGATGTGTGGCCATCTGATGAAGAACTTGCAGAAGCCCTCTCAGCGATTAATCCTGAAATGTTTAGACAACGATATGCTGATGCAATGAGCGAACCTAGATGGGATTCGATTCCGGCCCAATCTAGTCCATTGTATCCTTGGGAAGACGATTCAACCTATATCAGGTTGCCATCGTTCTTCTCCGGCCTAAACCCTATCCCCGATCCAATTACTGAGATTGAAGAAGCCAAAGTATTGTTAAAATTAGGCGATTCGATCACGACAGACCACATCTCTCCTGCAGGGTCTTTTCCGAAGACTGGTCCTGCTGGTCAATGGCTTATTGAACGGGGAGTCGATGTCCGGAATTTCAACTCATTTGGCAGTCGGCGCGGCAATCATGAAATCATGATGCGCGGTACTTTTGCTAACGTTAGGATAAGGAACCAGATGGCACCGGGCACCGAGGGTGGATTTGCCAAACATCCAAAGACCGGTGAGGTCGTGTCGGTTTTTGATGCAGCCAATGCATATGCAGGCCCCAAGGTAGTCCTTGCGGGCTCTCAATATGGCACTGGCTCATCGAGAGATTGGGCGGCAAAAGGCACTTATTTGCTAGGAGTCAAAGCGGTTATTGCAACCTCGTTTGAAAGAATACACCGCTCAAATTTGGTCGGCATGGGTGTCTTGCCTTTGACTTTCAAACCAGGAGAATCGCATGAGTCACTAGGGCTTGATGGCAATGAAACTTACAATATTCCAGTAACCGATGATGTCAAGCCACTTCAAATGCTGACAATTACTGCAAACAGAGACGACGGAACATCGATAGAATTTGATGCGCAGGTTAGACTAGATACTCCAGTTGAAGTTGAGTATTATCGCAACGGAGGCATTCTGCATACAGTTCTCAGGCAATTAGCGAAAAAGGCGTCATCTTGAAGCGTAGATAACTCGAGGGATCCATATGGCGGAACTAACAGGGTTTGTTCAATACCGTTTCCGCTCAGATGAGAGTGAAGTCGAGATACTCTTGCGCGGGCAAGGTGACTGGGTACGCGCCAAAGTTTCAGAATTAGGCCTCGAGGGTGTTGGCTGGATGATGCCAATAGGCCAAGAGGCAAAAGCAACTAACACCTCTGGAATAAAATCCAAATCGAAGGCCAATGTGGAAGTTGATGACGAACCGTTAGGTGAGAAACCACTCGATATGGGGCCCGAGCCGGACCCATCAAGAATTCCAATTGTACGGCGTCCGATTGGTGAATTAGATTTGAGTAGCGAGTTACGTGCACTCGGCTTAGATAAACTGACTAAGCCAGATCCCATTGAACTGATGGAAATCTTTGCAGAACTGGATGAACCGCTCCCAGTTCAAGGGACGATGAGTGTTGATCCAATGGCTGAGGCATGGCTCAGGGAATTGATGAATATTGTCGTGCGCGACTATGGTTTTACTGCCTTGAAAACTAGCGATATCGAAGAGATAGCCAGCAAAAAACTAGGTGGCCGAGAAGGTACAATCTTAGAAGTATGGCTTGAGTCGTTGTTCTCAGCTGGGAAACTAGTCAAAGTCCATGGCGGTGATGGTATCGGTTGGGGTCCATCGCCCCGTTGGTTAGCCGGTAAAGTGTGAACCTAAACTCAAGATAGAGAATTTCTTGATTTCGCATTACTGTTAAGCATGTCAAATGTCACTTTCAGGACAGAATTCCAAAGCAATTAAAGTGGTAGTTAGTGTGGCTCAACAAGTGATGATGATGTTTTCCCAAGACAATCTCTTCAAAGCCCGCGCAAGAAGCATCTTGCTTTGCATGCTGATGGTACTTTCTACAACAGCAGCGTTAGCAACCACAGCAAGTGCTTCCCAAGCTAGAACTTACACCACCAATCGTGACCCTCACGATGTTGCAATAGGTGACTTCAATTGTGATGGTCACAATGACATCGCAGTAGCAACAGACGGCACCCATACCATCACAGTTTTGTGGAATGATGGGGCTGGCGATTTCTCCGAGAGGCAGGATATATGGGTCTCCGCTAATCAAGACAGGGACGCGGATTGGGACGAATTTTCCAACGTTCAATTCATTGAAGTCGGCGAATTTACTGGAGATAGTGCGGCAGATATCGTAATCTTCCAGCGAAATAATCCGTTTAAGACTAACGACGACGGCTCTCCAGCCGGTGAGCCAGGTAACGTTACAATCATTCAAAACGGTGGCTGCAACGAGAAAACATGGTCGATTGGGGAAAGATTTACTCACTTCTGGGCTTGGGACCTCGAAGTTTCAGACTTGAACAAAGATGGTAATGATGACATTATGGTTCTAGACTTACAAGCTGATATCACCACTCAGAGGGTTGTTACATACCTCGGTCCTGTAGGGTCTGGCACACAAGGGATAGTAACCAATCTCGGGCCGTCTCAACAAAACACCTACCGAGCATTCACTTCCGGCGATTGGGGTGAGTCTCAAGTAGGTGGTGGATTAGGCGGTGGCGGCACATGTTTTGATAACGATATGTGGTTGCTGAGAAGCGAGGGATTAGATTATGCTACTGGCCAGGTTACCAACCCAGGGAAGGATGACAACGTATCAATCGTTGAATTCAATTGTCAAACCAACTCATTCCCTCTAACATATACTTTCAGTACTACGCCAACCAGTACTTCTGAGCACGTAATCAATATGGATACGCCTACCTCTCAAGCAATTGCAGTAGCTGATATCGATGAGGATGGCGTTGCGGATGTGTTAGCGCTAAATGATGAGAACCTACTAAATGTAACGTATGTGACATCCACATCTTCGGGTAGCTGGTCGACTCCACAAACTGCATACTTCGGCCCGTACATCTCTTGGTCTCTGACAATTGCTGACTTGAATGGCGATCTTGAGCCTGATTTTATCAACCCGACAATCGCTTACCAGCAACAATCTACTGACTCTGCAGGTGGTACCACAAACAACTTCTTCTTGAATTTCCCAACTTCAATTCAGGTAACACTTTCTGATGGCAACGGTGGGCATTTGAGTCCACTGTCATATGCTGCTGGGCGCAGGCCTCACACCGCAGAAGTGGGACAGCTTGCCGGTGGTAGCAACTCAGCTCCTGACATCGTAGTCGCACACAAGAACTGGCGATTTGGCGGTTGGAGAGATAATTTCGGCTGGGACGGTCAATACGACACAATCACTGTAATCGAAATGGACAACAGAGACCTCTCTGTTTCGGGAATCGACATATCTCCCGTAGACCGTTATGTTGGAGCGGTCGGTGAAGGTTCAAGAGAACTTAATGTAACTGTTACCAATACTGGTATGGATGTATTGAATGGACAAAGCGCAACGTTAGACGTTGAATTGAAGGTCGTAGACGAAACCAATTCAACTAATCAAACCGTATACTCAAACGACTGGGACAACCCGGAAGACCTTGGAACATGTGGTTCTGGTTGTACTTGGGAGTATATCGATTACGTCGAAGCAGGAACCCATCATTGGCAAGAACAAACAACACCATCTTCAGGCTCAGGAACCGACCCTGATGAGTCACAGGCGGACTATTCTGCCAATTATCTAAATCCTACACATTTTATGTGGTCTGGTGAAACCGTGACAAATAGTTCCGGTGGCGAATGGACTGGATATGGTAAAAACTGGGATGAGGCAATGGTTCTTCGCAATGTCGATCTAACTGGGTCTGACCGTGCGTTCATGAGCGTTGAATTGTTCCAAGACCTTGGATTTGGAGCACTTGGAAGTGCAGACACCAATGGTTTCGTTGTTGGAGATGTTTGGGATGATTTAGCAATGATTGAAGTTGGCAGCGAAGAAACAGGATGGTCTGTGATTAACTGCCCCGTTGAAGCATACATCTCAGGAGCCTGTTTCTCAGGCCAATCTATCTGGGGTGGTTTTGACTTAGACCGAGCTTACAAAGAAAACGTAATCGGTGGTTATGCTGAAGGATTGTACTACTACGGAATTTATTCCTTCAATACGTTTTATGGGTGGAATAATTTCACTGACGAAGGCGTTGGTTCCTTCGATTTGAGCCCCTGGGCTGGAGAAACCATCGACTTGAGATTCAGATTCAGGACCGGATTTGAAGGATCAGTCGCCGACTCCAATGAATCCCTGTGGACTGGTAACGATGGTTTTGGCGTTGATAATCTAACCATTACCAAGCAGAACACCGCCTTCTTCCCGAACGTCCAGAATCAACAAACTCAAATCAACTTGAACAACCTTGGTCCAGGTCAAGAGTATGTTGCAACGCTGCAGGCTAACTTTGTCAATGATACGACATATCGAATTTCCGCAACACTATCGAATAATGGCTGGGATGAACAACCTCTCAATGATGAAATTGTGGGTTACGTGACGCCGTTCAACTTGTATGACCCTGCCTTAGAGTCAATCGATTATTTCTCACCAGGTGGATTGTATGCTCAAGGCACGTATCCAATTTCAGCAACTACCAACAACTGGGGTAACACTGTAGTGGACTTCGACATCACGGCCACAGTATTTACTGCAGACCCCTCTACTGTTCAGTGTGGTGATCCATCTTCGGACTGTATAATTACGTTTGAAAATTCTACTGACGGTACACGATATACTGAGAGCAACAATCCGAAGGGTAAGTTATACAACGACACTGTTTTGTGTCCTTCCGATTTAACCTTCAATAACGAGGCTTATTGGTTCGGCCATCCATGTCTATCGCAAACTGGAACACTCGGTTACGGTGATGCGTGGGAGAATGAAACCATTTCAATCATTGATGTTGACATGACTTCACTCTCTGGGGACTTTGTGTCACTCTCGTTTGAATACTTCGCAGACACTTTCTATGAAGTTGATTCTCAGGGTAATATTGAGCCAAGTGATTACATGGCTTTGACAGTCGACTATGAAAAAGACGCTAATGATTACTCAGCGATTATCTATGGTCAATGGAATGATTACAACGAGGACGGCACCTGTCAAATTGATGAAGACGGTAACGGAATTGTTAACGAAACAAATCCAATAGATTTCGATGAGATAGAGTATATTGGAGACCCAAGAACAACCGACGGATTGGGACAACCATGGAACGTATTCTTTAACTCCGATGGGCTTGTTAAAACCACAAGTCTGGATTTGACTCACTTGTATGTGTTGAATACCTCTTCGGCTGACTCTGCAGATTGGGATACTCAATGTATGTCTCTAGCAGATTCCACCGCAGAACTATTCTTTGACTTCTTTTCAGATGATGACGGTAGGAACGGAATCAATGACGGTTTCAGAGGAGTGGGAATTAACAATATCACACTGAAAGAGTTTACTTTCGTTGAAGACGCATCATACTCTATCAGCAGAACAGGTGTTGACGCTGATGATGTTTCTACAGATCTTATCGCCGATCATGATTTCGTTTCCGGAGTTTATATGATAGAAGTTGAAACAGTCTTTGACAACACCACTGTTGGAACCAACTGGTATGGTGCAGAAGAACTTGCTACTGCCAACAACATCAAGCGTGTTATATTTGATGTAAGGTCAGTAGATATTTCACTAAGTCAACCGAATAGATTGGCTTGCTTAGATGAAATCAGACTTAATTGCGTACTGCCTATCGATAGTTCACTGACTCACAACTGGGATATCTCAGCAACTAACGGTGTGCTAGAAGGAGATTATGTCTTTTACATGAATATCTTCGATGAGACAACAAACTCTCTTGCTCACAGTTCTAACGCCGGACCAGCTCAAACACTTGTTCCCGGACAAAGAGTCGACCTATCTTTCACGCCATGGGCAGGATATCAGGACGGACATACTTACAACATTAGCTACCATGCAGAGCTTGATGATGGTACTCCATCGGGAGAACCAAGATTCTTCTTTGCAACATTTGCCGATGAAGTTGATATCGCAATCTTGTCAGATAAGACATCAGGAACTTCAACAATAATCGAAGATTTAGCGATAATGGGCAAATCTTACACTCAATTCACAATGAACGACTGGGATACTTATTTCAAAACAAATTGGTTCACTAATTATGACAAGATCATTATGCCATGGCAAGATTTCAACACTGCAAAGGATGATGGTGGCGCATACTACAAGACTATCTCAGAAACCGTCAACAATGTCAACAGAAAACAGGTGTTAGTTGCTTTCATGAGCAGTGGCGGTACCATTCAGGCTCACCTTGCACCTCATGGAACACAAACATATGGTCTTGGAACCAGCCTAGAGCCTCGTCTACCACTTGGCTTGGATATTGATGACAAGACAAACGGTGCAGAAATAACCTTTAGTGACCTCGAGATTTACGACAGATTCCATCCATTAATGGACAACATCAAGGAAAGTAACTTTGAAGGATTTAGCCCAGTAGCTACATCAGCACTTGATATTGGTAGTGAGGCAACTTCGGATGTGCCAAAGATTTGCTCAGGCAATCAGAATGTCGCCAATTTCCAGTCAATAATCCATGATGGAACAGATACAGATGCAGTGTTACTCGGTATATGCAGTTACGGTGCCGGTGGTATGATTATCTCGACTATTGATGTCGAAACCAACTCTGAAGATGCTAACAGCGCTGAATTTGCCCTCCTGAAGAACATGCTTGATTATCAAGTGAACGACTATCCAAACCCATTCGGTAAAATGCGTGAAGGAACTGATATTTTGATCGACTTAGATGGTGACGGTATTGGTGAAGTTCCAGACGCTGCCCTCGGTGCCGGTTATGCCACATATTACATGAAGAGTAACGCTGAGTTAACCTTTAGTTATCAATCGGATGCAACGGTAGACTTGCAAGCAGATTGGCTTATCTCAGGACCAACTTCATGGGACTTAGCAACTATGGCACCCGGACAAGTAGACCACTATGTCTCGCCGCTCTTCGACACCGAATCTTCGCCAACCATGTCTTTCTGCAAGTCAATTGGTACTCAAGGCCAATGTAAGCAGGAAGAGCAGTGGACTGTTACTCTATGGTTACACGATGATAATGGACATTCTAGAATGCTACAAGTTACGGTAGAAACCAACGATGCTAATGCTGACGCATTTAACCCAATAGCGGATGCTTATGTGGTAATCAAAGACTCATATGCAGATAACATCAATCTTGTAGGAACCTGTTCAGTTCAAGACAACTATCCTAAGTATGAGATCGTGCTTGGTGACAATGGGCAAATTCCAATCGAATTTAACGCTGGAAATTCCAGTGATCCAGACGCTCTGGATGACTCCGGAATTGAGCGTTATGAATGGGAAGTAACCTTCGATAAGCCATGGGATGCACCGATTAGTTTGAACGCTAATACCTACATCCAGTATGAGGCAAGCCAAGGTGTCTGGCAATACACATTCGGTGGTTATGGTGTTGACGAGAATGGTGAATCATATGCTGGCAGGAATCTAACGTTCAATCCTAATACCGAGGTACCGATTCAGCCGATAAAGGTAAAGCTAACAGTCTACGACAAGTCTGGGAAGTGGAACGATGACATGGAATTCTGTTTCGATGTTAAACCACAAGGATTTGGCGATGAACCACCGGTCATAGATTTCACTGGCTGGAGCGATCGAGTCGGTTATACGGATTCTTACTTTAACCTATCAGGACTGGTTATCTCTGGTTCTGAAGAAGCAGACACCTACATCGAGATAACAACTGATGAATCCCTGCTTGAATCAACAGATTTACTCGCCAGAGAAACCGCAAAGGGTACTGGCCAACTTGCGGTTCTCAACAGTGGAATTGGTGATGGTGATTCATTCGAGTTAAGTTTGAATATCGATAGTTTCCATTCTAATGTTTCAAGAGATGTCATGGTGTACATGCTAGTGTACGAGTTCGACCCAACGAAAGATATCGACAAGCGTTGGGTTTTGGAGCAGCAATTGAGTACAACCGACCCAGATTATGTGGAATTATACAATCCGTCGTTTATTACCCTCACATTACCGATTTGTCGTGGAACCGATGTGCCCGCAGAGGTTGAGTTGAACGATCCAACCGGAAGGTGGATATTCGTCTCGGGACAGTGTGAATGGGAAGGTGATTACACGTACGTTGACGGTGAGTGGATTGCACCAACGGTCGATGAAGATGGTGATGGAGCACAGTCAACTACCAATGTTATGTTCATTGGAATCGGTGCACTTGCATTAATTGTAATAGTTGTCTTGACTTTACTATTCCTACGAAGGGGTGGCTCAGACGGCATGGATGGAGACTACAAAGACTTCAACCTCGCCGGAGCATTCCAACAAGACCCAGTTGAGCAGTATGTCCAACAATTGATTGCCCAAGGATATCCAGAAGAAACCGCTCGAGCATATGCCCAACAGTATGCTGCACAAGCAGGTTTAGGCGCAGGAGCTGCGCCTGGGGCTCAAGCAGCAACGCCTGCGGCGACCAATCCGGCGATGGATGCTGCGTATCAGCAATATTACCAGCAGTTCATCGCTCAAGGTTATGATGCACAAACGGCAGCGGCATATGCACAACAATATGCTGCACAGTACCTACAACAGCAAAGATAGTCTTGTTTTGAAATTGATTGACTTTTCTGTCAATGAGTTCAAAAGAGACTGGTTGTAGGCCTGTCCATGGACAAGACTGACAAGTACACAGTTGCCGATATTTCACTCGCCGAAAGCGGGTCGCTAAGAGTTGATTGGGCAAGGGCTAGGATGCCTGTATTAGCCGCCTTGAAAGAAGAGGCACTCGAGACGAAACCGCTTGCTGGGATGAAGGTCGCAGGCTGTTTACACGTGACTAAGGAAACAGCAGTTTTGATTGAAACCATCGCAGCAGCAGGTGCGGAAATCTCTTGGTCAGGCTGCAACCCTCTATCTACCCAAGATGATGTTGCAGCTTGGTTAGCTGCTGAAGGATATTCTATCCATGCTTGGCATGGGCAAAGCGTCGAAGATTTTTATTGGTGCATCGACAAAACACTAGAATTTAATCCAACATTAACCCTAGATGACGGAGCAGATCTTATCGTGAGAGTACATGGCGAGAAAAGTGAGTATGCAGATGGGGTGATTGGTGGCACTGAAGAGACCACTACAGGTGTTCACAGACTGAGAGCAATGGGTAAAGCAGGCGACCTAAAATATCCTGTAATCGCAGTAAACGATGCTGTCACCAAATGGGACTTCGATAACGTCTACGGGACTGGTCAATCAACGATTGACGGTATTCTCAGAGCGACATCTGTTTTAATATCAGGCAAAACCTTCGTTGTTGCAGGCTATGGTCACTGCGGCAAAGGAGTAGCAATGCGCGCCCAAGGAATGGGTGCCAACGTGATCATCACGGAAGTCGATCCACTACCTGCACTAAGGGCAATAATGGATGGATTTAGAGTAATGAAAATGGACGAAGCAGCAAAACACGGAGATATTTTCTGTACCGCTACAGGTATGAAAGATGTAATTATTGACCGACACTTTGCTTCGATGAAGGATGGAGCAATTATCTCAAATACTGGTCATTATGATTGTGAGATTAATATCGAACAGTTGAGTGAGCAAGCATCCAGTAATAGAACAATTAGAGACAATAATGTCGAATACACTATGAAAGATGGGAGAAAGATATTCCTTCTTGCTGATGGCAGATTGGTCAACTTAGCAGCCGCTGAAGGTCACCCGTCAGAAGTTATGGATATGTCGTTTGCTAACCAATACCTCGCATTATGTCGCCTTGCCAAAGAAGGCAGTGAGATGAAACCAATCGTCTATGACATCACAACCGAGCAAGACCAAGCACTAGCGACAACAAAGCTTGAAACTCTCGGATTTGAAATCGATTCACTCACCGATGAGCAAATCGCTTATTTGGACGACTATAATGCCGGAACCTGATTATTCTTCTTCGAAGGGCTTCGGGTTGCCATCCTCCCAAAACGGTGCATTCTCGTCTTCGATGTGTCCGATTTCGTCTAGATGGGACTCGAAGTCGGGTAATTCTAGCTGCCAGTTCTTTGGTAAGTTGTTATTCTCTTCAACAATCATTAGCATTCTTTCTTGCCATGCCACAGGTTTCCTTTGCAATATATACATGTAAAGTACAGAAGTCCTAATTTCTTCAGAGATTAAGTTAAATCCAGTTGACGATTCAAAATTCATGGCTCGCAATAAATTAAACGCTGGCTTATTGATTGTTCTAAACATATTTTTGGTGAACCGCATACCGGCTATTACTGCAATGAAAATGACTATACTGGTTAGACAGAAAGCGGTTAAGCCTTCACCTGCTAACATGTTTGACAGGACGATCACACCAAACAAAATAGGTACAGTCACCATCATGAAAATAAATGTTTCAGATACCGGCGGTTTGCGCATCTTTGATTCAATAGCTACCCATCCAGGGTGTCGCTTGTCCCACGGCTTGAAATGGTCATTGGTGTTCTGTTGAACCGCAGTGTTGAATAGACCTAATAATTGATGCACACGACCATACTGACTAGTGGCAACGTCCATATTTTCGTTGAGGATAGTTTCGATTCTTTCGCGACCCTCGCGGTACAATCCCAAATCTGCCATTATAGTCGCTTGTTCGATTAACGGCGTAACCTCATAAGGCGCATGATGTCTAACCTGCTGCCACCAATCCAAGGCGTCAATCATAAGCCCTAACTCATCTGCAAGAAGTCTGCCACCACGAACCCAAATGTCAATCCTTGTCGGGTCTAATTTGACGATTTTCTTCACTGCAGATAATGATTTTGACGCATCGATTAGGTTTGCGGGTTTACCATCGGCGCCTAAATGAGCATCAGAAATAACATTCCATGCATCGACATGTTCAGGATCTAGTTTGACTGCTTTGTAAGCATGCTCTAATGCTGCAACTCGATCATTAGAATCTAATTTTTCCAATGCGTCCAAGTAGTGATTCTCGGCGCTCATATCCACACGGTTGTGAGTGAATCACTTAATCATCGCGATTTCTTCTTCTTGAGCGGGCATCTAGCGGTTTTGGACCCCTGTTGTGGGCGTGATTTGCTGATTTTCCTCTTGCCTTTCTAAATTTTCTTGGCTCACCGTTAGTACGAGGTGGGCGGTTATTTCTCGTCCTTCTGTTTTGCGCGTCGTTATGGTTTCCTTTACCGGAATTGCTGTTCTTCGGCTCACCACAGCGGTTGCATTCTTTTCTGAAGGAAAAATTTGAGTTGTTACACTTTGCGCAAGTCCAATCATTGTCGGCAAAAATTTTCTTCTCTTTACCATACGATCGATTATTTCTTGAATCTCTGTTCCTGAAGTTAT
>CAYPPO010000001.1:0-67859 GCA_964412625.1 uncultured Candidatus Poseidoniales archaeon | reverse complement strand
GAATCTCTGTGCTGATTATTATTACTTCGATTATCACGTCTACCACGATTTTCGTAGCGGTTGGTTTGGTATCTGTTGCTGTCGTCTTGTTTCTGCGTCTTAGGTCGTATTTGAGCCTCACAACCAAGGAACGATTCGGGATTTATTTTTCTGTCTAGGTGAGCGATATGAGCAATGGGCGTGTCTGTATTTCCTAAAACAGCATCAATTTTGCCGATATATGTCCCGTCATCGGTTCTAACAATGATCGCGCCTAAAGCTGGTGAAGCACCAGTAAATGGGGCTAATAAGCCACCTTCGTGACTCTGCGCCTCTACTATCGCTTTAAACATTAGATTTACATCCGTTGAATCATTCTTCTTCTCTGCGAATTAATGCCGCACCGAGTAGGGCGACAGAAATTGTCGCCAACATGGAGACACTAGGTAGGGCACTTCCCTCGTCAGAACTGCTGTCATCATCAGATGAGGAGCCACTGCTAGTATCATCTTGGGCATTTGGATCCTTGACATTTATTTCGAGCGTGCTTTGGACACCAGATTCATCGGT
Organism: uncultured Candidatus Poseidoniales archaeon; assembly: GCA_964412625.1. Taxonomy (GTDB): domain Archaea; phylum Thermoplasmatota; class Poseidoniia; order Poseidoniales; family Poseidoniaceae; genus MGIIa-L1. The sequence goes on along the minus strand of CAYPPO010000001.1, from coordinate 67,310 downwards.
TACTGTGATAACAACATCATAGGTAGAGATTTCTTGCAGTACACATGTGGCGATTGACACATCGATTTCCCAATTAATCCCGACAGTGGTAAAGTCTGTCGCACTGGAGCCGCACAATTGTAGGGCCATTTCAACTTCCTCTCCATCGGGGTCTGATACTGTACCTTTGAGGGTGAATTGTAAACCACTTGCATCCCAAGTGGCGTTTTTACCGTCAAAACTCATTTTCAAAGTAACAGTCGGTGGGAGGCTTTGCTTTTCCAACCCGAAGTCAAGCATGTATGCGAAATCCATCATGTTAGTTGCGGAGGTGGAACCCATAACCATTACATTACCAGGTTTAAGTCCGTCCATTGGTAAGGCGATAGTAATTGGTTGATTGCTGGCTATTGAGGATCTCATTGAGCCCATGGCATTCTCTTGATGAGCGTGGGCGCTAACAGTCATTTCAGCTACCAAGCCGGATGGAGTTATTGTGAAATCAATATTCTCACCGTCGTTGATAGCTGCTGAAGCAGTGAATGGCTGTCCGAATGTGAAGTCTAGCGTTTCTTCAGCAACCGCGCCGAATGGGTCGCTTACACTGCATGTGGCTGTAGACGAAGTTGTGCCAGAGGGGGAGGTCACCAGCAAATTACCAGTTTCATCTTGCCTTGAAGTCCAACCGTTCTCTGCGAATGCGCAATTTAATGCCCAGCCATTGGAATCAGTTGCCCAGTCAGATAATTCATCAGCGGTTACGGTAAGATATTCTGTTCCTGTCATTAGTGGAATTATCGAATTGTTGGTTGGTTTTGCGTTGCTCCACTGTGGTATGTCATTCGATTCTGGTTCGGTTGTTGTAAAGTCAATGAATAGGTTCCTGCCAACTGGCCAGTTTGACTTATCATAATCTACCTCTTGATGGATTCTTAGTTTTCCATCCGGGAGGAATTCTTCCTCCGGCCCGATATAGTCTTGACCTTCGACAAGTGCAACGCCATCATCCTCCATGGCATAATCGGCGATTCTTAGACCCTGTAGGGCAGGGAATGTCAACACTAAATCAGCATTTGTCATGTTTGTTACATTTAATGCAAGGGTGAAATCAGACACGCCTTTGTTGGGCAACTGATCAAACCTCATATTGTTGCTTTCGCCATTCTTGACAAACAGACTGATTTGTAAATCATCGGTTGCATAAACTGGAATTTCTTTGCAGTCTGGGTTGGCACCAAAATTGGTACAAGATCTCTCTTCTGGGTGGTTAGGGGCAACTAGATCAACCTCATCGAGGGCTATTCCTTCCTCCACGAACTCCATGTCATTCCAATCAACACCGCTGTCTGTTCTGTGCGGCACACCCTCTCTTAGGCCAAGTCGGGTTTCCATATCTTCTATGCACATCGGTCCAATCTCTCTTACCGCTTCACGCTCATCGGTACTAATCCAGCCATTCGCTCCACCAGGAGCGCCTTCAAATAGCCCGTCAAGATTTTCTCTCACAGTAGCCGAGTTGCTGCCATTGACATACGCAGTTGCACTCATTTCTGCCGTAGACCAATCATCTCCTATGTTGATGTTAAATAGAGCGAAGTTGTAGTCAAATAGGTCTTCAAAGGTGTAACCTGAACAATCAACGTCAGACAAGCCATCTTGTCTGCCTTCGGTTTCCATGGGGTCGTTAGTAGTTAGTTCTTGAGCGGTAATTCCGTTGCTTACACTCATCATCAACATCATAATTAGCATGATAATCGCTGTGCCTGAAACGTAGTAACGTCTTGCTGCCATACTACGAGGTAAGCAATGCTTGTCTAATACTCTTTGGATAACATCATCAAAATTTTGTTATTATGGTTGTATCTTTGTCATGCGGGATTTGAACCACAACCAAGGCAACATCGTCCACACCAGTGCAGATAGCCAAGAGATGATTTTTGGAACACCTCTATCAACGTCAGCAAGGTTGGTTTCCAGCAAGTGGTGAAATACCCCATTTGGTGACAATAAATCCAATAACCCCTCGATTTGTATCATCTTTTGGTCATTAACTTCCCCAACATTCACTCCTGACGCAAAGGCAACCATAGAGGTCACTAGCGCCCATAGAAAGGTGAATAGGAACCACATACCGACCCCGAATGCAACAGAAGTTCCTTGATCTTTAGAATATGTTGAGGCAATCAAACTAAACACAACATACCAAAATAAAATCAGCCCAACGGCGACAAAGGAAACAAAGGTTTCGAAAATTCCTGGTGACATTTCTAACCGGTAACTGGCAATAAAAATCGAAATCAGCCACAGCACTGAAACAGGACCAAGGATTGCTAACCAATGTCCTAGGACGATTCCAATTGACTGTTTTTGCCGTGGCATTGGCTGGGATAATTTCACCTCAAGGACGCCACTAAAGCGGTCCTTGCTGATGCCATCAAACGATAATAGAACACCACCCATAGTCCCAGCAAATACCACGCCTAGGCTAGTGTAAAACATCACCTCCATTACGCTATTTGGAGTGACGCCTCCTGGTAACATAATTTCTGGTTCAGAGAAACCCCAAGCCATTCCGGGAATAAATAAAACTAAAATTGGCAACATTATTAGCATCCTAGTCGATGTTAGCTTCTCGCTAGTGATGCGCCTAACAATGGCTAACGTCTCACGGTCAAGCATCCTATTCCTCCTCCGTTTTAGATCTTAAGGGCATCATATCCGAGGTTTGTAATTCCATGCCAATATCTGCAATTTCTAATCCAGTAGCGTGGCATAATAATTCAACTATATCTGGAGGTTTCCTCTTCCATTCAATTATGTCATAACCCGCTTTAATAATATCCTTGATGGCATTTGTACTAGGATTTTGTACGGTACAAGTCCAAAAATCGCCTTCTGAGCCGCTACTCAGAATATTATTCATTCCGGGGAAATCAGCAAAATTGGGTATCTCACCGAGCCCCCGAATTTCCATTCTATTATCTAATCCAAGTTTAGATTCTATTTCATCAATCGAGCCATCAGCGACTATTTGTCCACGATGTATCAGCAGCAATTTATCGATTAAGTAAGCAAGGCCGCTTACCTGATGGGATGAAATGATTATTGAAACACCATTATTTGCTAATTCCTTTATCATCTTTTCAACGGATTTTGCTGCCACCGGGTCTAAGCCGTTAAACGGCTCGTCGAGTAACAATACTTTCGGAGAACCCATGAGAGCCACAGCTAAACTCAGACGCTGCCTCATTCCTTGGCTCAGTTCATCAAGGGTAGAGTCAGACTTCGCACTTAGGCCAACTAAGGCGAGTAATTTTTTGCTGGACACAGATTCTTGCCGCATCTCTGCAAATTGACTTATGGTTTCAAGCACTGTAGTATTACCGGACCATCGCACTTGTTCTGGCATGTGGCCAACATTAGATCTCAAATATTCTTCAATAGTACCTTTAGATGCGCTCAAATCCATTCCATCAAAAATTATCTTGCCATCATCAATTGGAATTATTCCGGCTAAAATCCTCAGTAAAGTTGTTTTTCCGGCACCGTTTGGTCCAACCAATCCGAGGATTTTTCCACTACCAAGCGAAAGGCTCAATTTGAAAATTCCGGGCCCTTTACGAGTTTTCCACGGATTGGTGAATTTTGGATTCGGAATTTTATGGCGAAATGAGATATCAATTAACTCAATAACCTCGTCTGCCATGATGTGGCCTGTTGCTTCAACTATGACAAATTAACTTGAAAATTCATAATATTAGCAAACATTATTGTTAGGTCGCTTAATCCTGAATTTGTTTAAGATGCTTGTCTCGGTAATTATATCATTGCTAATGGTAGCTGTTCTATTCTTAGTAGTGTACATCTTAAATCGAATTGAAGGTGAAGGCAAATTCGAATTTAGGCTTGCTTATGGGGATAAAGGTCTAGAAATGCTGATTCTATGTGTCTTGATGTTGTGGTTGATTCCTTGGGGAGTTTTGATAGTGTTGCCATCGGCGCTGACGCTCTCAGTGTTAAGTCCAGCAGGGAGGGAATCGTGGCAAAAGTTCGGCAAAATTAGGGTATATGCGATAATTTGTATGATTGTTGTGTTGTTGATTGGCGGGTTTGCTCCAACATCAAATCCTAGGTCTCCCAGCGAGTGGGGTCAGCCACTATTTACTGAGAACCCAAACGCACCATTGTATCCCGCCGGGCAACAATATACCTGGTTGATGCTGCCTATGGACGGGGGCTTGAACGTTGAAATTGTTCAGTCACTCAAGTTGAGGACCCCTCATCAATTTAGTAAGCTTGCTTCAGCCTCATCAACTTTGACCATTGCAGACATATTCGACATGCAACAGTCACGATTGGCGCAAGCAGTCCAATTGTTGGATGAACAGATTGTATTTGATATCGATGAAGATGAGATGTTGCTATCGCCAATAAAGGACAAGAAGACCCATACGTACGACACTGGCGGGGAAAACCTTGAGCTAGACATAAGGCTGTATGAATTAAGAAGTCTGACGTTGAGTTCTGACCCGCAAGGAATCAAAGTTGGTGAGGTGTTCTGTGCTGCCCACTCTTCTTGGGGTGGTGAACTAGATATCCTTGTCGTGGTCAGGCCAGTTGGACACACAGGTTTAGCCAGTGACAGATATGTAGAAGGCCTCACAGTACATTGGATTTTGGCAAAATAAGGCACTAAATTGATAGTTAAGGGCATCCTAATCTTTTAGTAGGTTAGGTTTTTAGGGCAGCCGAAAAGGGGTATATATTATGAACCAAACGAAATTGAAAGGAATGATATTAATTGTATTGATGGCAGCTGCAGGACTTGCAGGATGTATCGGAGATGACGACGACGACGATGGTGGCAGCAGCACAACAGTTGTAGTGACTGATGGTGGCTACACCTATGCGTCCAATGTTGACAATCACCGTGCCTTGATGGCGGACTTGTGCGACATCAAGACTGCAGCATCTGCCTACGACTGGGCAACTGCAAAGGACATCTATGAAAACGGTAAGAACGCAGAGAAGAGTGACGGAAGTTACCGAACTCTTGCAGGATTCGCCGCCGCTGATGGCAAGAACCATGGATATGACGCATTCTATGGACAGAGCGGATCTATCGGAGCACACATCACCGCTGCTCTAGACGGTACAGGTGATTTTGCTGGAACCTCTGACACAGTCAGATACCAGGGTGTTGCTAAACTAACCGCTAACATGGGAATGATTGGTTACACAATCCACGAACTAAACACCGCAGTAGGCAAAGCTAATGAAGGCAATGTCGACAACGACTCCGGCGCACCACACAACTGGGACGAAGGTTGGGCTTTCTTCCACGGACCAGATGAAAATCTAGGCTGCGCTCCTGCTAACACATTCAAGAAGCGATCCGCAGATTTCGGAACCGAAACTGACGGGGTTTCTAACACACTAAGTGCTGTTGAGACTGCAATGATTGATGGACTTGCTGCGCTACAAGCAGAAGATCAAGCAGGTTACACCGCCGCAACTAACACAGTTGTCAAGAACGTTATAATCACATACACACAAGCTACAATGAAGTACACCTACAAGATGGACGATGCTGACAACGGTCCAAAATACCAAGCAGAGGGCTATGCTTTCTGGAAGGTAATTGAGGCATACGTCGCTGACTACACCGACGCATGTTATAACAGCAAGACACACACCATGTCTTACATTGGTGCAGGTCAAGCAAGTAACTGTGACGGATTCCAGTACTACGAAAACCAAGCAATGCCAGACGGCACAACATTTACCGGTTGCTACAACATGGAAACCCACACAATGGCCAACATGGAAACAGGTCCAATGGGCGACGAAATGAATGAAACCAACTGCAACGAAGGTTTCAGCGCAGACATGTACTACGACAACTACGGAGCAGGTGAGATCAACGAGATCGTCAACCTACAAGATGCAACCAAACTTGGTACATCATACGACATCGCACCATACATGCAGATGGTATTGCACCACTACGGCATTACCGCTGCTGAACTTGGCACCTACGCTTGAGGCTAGGCACAGTTAGCCCTTAGCTAACTTTGACATCACCGCTGGCGGAGCATGCTTCAATTGTCACCCAGAAACGAAGCATGCTCCGTTGGCATCTATGTCCACGGGTGACGAGCATGAAGAAAACTGCATATTTACTGATTCTGCTATTTGGTATTTCGATATTACCAGTCGAATTAACAAACGTGTCAGGTGAAGAAAGCAACGACAGTTATACAATTTCTGGATACGTCTACGACAGTGAAGGAAACCTAGCTGGCAGTACTTCGATAAAATTATCAGGCTATGAATCAATTTGGACGGATAGTAACGGTTTTTATCAATACGGCGACATACCCGAAGGTGATTACTCAATACGGGCTTATTTCCTAAACAATGGTCACACGGCTGTTTATCGAAAAGTAGTTGTCAGTGCCGACATGTCGCTTGATTGGATTGTAAACAAAAATTGGATCACAATTGAAACTAATGACGATGCAGCCCAGTTTACTGTGACAAGTCAAGATTCAACCGAAACTAAGTCATCGGGCGACTTGATTTCATTTGGACCATATGATATCGGCCAGTATCACAGCATATCTGCGACATATAGCGATGGTGAAGTTAGAGAATACGTAATGAAGCTGAGGAGTGGTTCTTCAAACGAACCATATCTAAATCACATGGTATTGAACTCACAAGAGAATTGTAAGTTTGGTCACCTCACAGATATTTATGACAACCACATGCCCAATGCTGTCATATCAATAGGCGAACAATCAGTTTACACAGACGAAGAGGGCTTTTACTCGATTTGCGGGCTGCAGATAGGTAACCAGTACAATATTTCTGCGCACTCCGGCTCGATTGAATTGGTTGCTGTCTATGACCATTTGGTCAATGGTAATACTGGTTGGTATAACTTAACCTCACAAATTGTACCAGAGAAACCGGAAGCTCCGTCCTTTGTCACTCAGTCTTTTGACATGGTTGTTACTGAAGGGTCAAAAACAATCTCTTGGAGTGGGGGTGACTACACTGAATATTTCGATTTATATCTCGAAGATCAATTAGCATATCGTGGTTTTAGTGAAGATTTTGTATTCTCGCCATCTAGTGCAGGGACATACCAATTCAGATTAGTCGCAGTCAACCCTAACGGCACAACACCTGGTGTTAAAACACTTACAGTAGTAGTATTAGAAGACCCAGGCGATGGTTTTTGGAACGTTGGTATGAATTGGTCCTACGAGATAGATTACTATCCTGCAAGTAGCAGTGGAACACATAATGTAACGATGACTATGGTTGGGACAGAGGCCATGTTAGATGCGTTTGGAGTAGAACAAGAATGCTACCTGTTGAAGGTAGTTGATGAATATGATACTCCCGACAGAGTTAGGTATCATTGGATTGACACAGATAATTTACTAAAAGTAAGGACATATTCAGAAACCTCATCGTATTTTGTTGATGGCACCATGGGTTGGCAATATACCACACAAGGCGGTCAAATAACAGATTTATTCTCTGGTGATGCTGAATTTGGTCATTTCAATCGGACTAACATTATCGGTGTGCCAGGCCATCCTAACGGGTATGATGACACCAACAACACGGTAACGGTGACTGACAATGTCCTTTTGGAGACACCAAGTGGTACTTACTTAACTACACACTACGAGATCAAGGACTTAGGAGATGACATTGTTTCGTGGGAGTTGTGGTTTAATGAAACTGTTCGAAACTGGGTGAAAATCATTGATCGGTTACCCGGGTCTCACTCTGAGTCTGTGACTTATCATCTGTCGGACTATTCTGGCATACCTTCCCAACCTCAATTTGTTACGGAAAGCCAAACGGTAAACACCAAAGATTACCTTATCAATTGGGGCTCATTTGGTAGTGCAATGTCATACGAATTATTCCAAGATGGTGAATCGATTTATACTGGTACTGATACTTCGTTCTCGGTTACAAACCAAGCAGACGGTGATTATGTTTACCACATTGAAGTTACCCTGTTTTCGGGCACTAAAATTTCAAGCGAAACTATTTCCCTAGAGGTAAATTATGTCGTTCCAGTGCCCGAACTCAACTTACCATACGCTCAAGATTTAGACACTAACGATGGATTGTATATCAGTTGGAGCAAAACAGTGGAAGCTGATTGGTACTCATTGTACCATACATCACCGGATGGTACGACAACCGAAGTCTATAACGGAACTGACAACTTTGTCACTTTCTCTGAATTTGAACAAGGCCAGAATAGATTTCGTGCGAACTTAGGTTTCGATGGCGGAAAATATTCAGAATTATCTAATTCCTCCTATGTGAATTACATTTACGAGTCTGATGAAGACTCTGATAATCTAAGTTTCCTTTCCACTATTGCTGTATTGACGATTGTCCTGATTGCGGTGGGTGTAAGAGATCAAGATGGTGATTAGATGTTTAATGACAAGAAGATAATTGCCATTCAGCTGGTTATCCTGATGGTTTTGGGATTTGGCGCTTACAAAATTGCTGACAGTAATACTTCATCTCTACAAACAGATGGCGCAATACAAGTCACAGATTCTAATGATGTAGTTCATTACTTCGATGAAGCACCAAAACGAGTAGCAATCACAAATACCTACGCAGCAACTATAATGCGAATGCTAGAAGTTGATTTGTCGGTAATTGCAGGTATGTCTGGCGATTTTGAAGACTCAGATTTATGGCCAGAATTACAAGGCACCAGAGTAATACAGAATTCAGCCCACTCAGAGATAGATTTTGAAGCACTGTTTGACGTACAACCAGAAATCTACATCGTCTTTGCAACTAATGGTATGGTCGATACTGAGATGATCAGAAATAAGTTAGAACCGGTAGGTATCAATGTAGTAGCACTAGATTTCTACAAGTATGATTCTCTTAGGGATGAAATGTCAGTAATAGCAGACATGTTTGGAAAACAAGATGTCCTGCAGGAAATACTCGAAGAATTTGATCAATTGGAAGAGTTGGTCAGCTCAAGAATAATCAACTTGCCAGACTCAGAACGGCCGAATGTCGTTATGGAGCACCATGCATCATTAACGAGGGACCCGGTTGTGTTAACGGCGAACTCACAATGGAATGATATCATTGGTATGGCTGGCGGAGTGAATGTGTTTGAGGATTTAATTGGTCACACGACGCACGTCGATATCGAAGCGATTATTGATAGCAATCCAGATGTGTTAATGTTCGACGGAATTACCTTCGAGATCGGCTATGATGATTATGACCCAAATAATCAGTGTGAATCGCATTTCGGTTTTGTCAAGGACCGCGACGGGTTCGACAGAATAAACGCCGTAAAAGATGACAGGATGGTAGTCATGGCAGGAGAATTTGCCGGCCCAATGATGATTCACGGACTCCCAACACTAGCCAAGATGTTCCATCCGGAGTTATTTGAAGATGTAGATACAAATCAAATTCTGGATGATTACTTCACAAAATATCATGGACATGAACGGATTGGCAAATTCGTTTGCGTAGCCTAGGTGATATCAATTGAGTGATACTGGTCAAGATCTCGAATCAAAAGAAGAAGAGGTTGACCAATTAGAATACTTAATCGATAAACGGACAAAAAATCAGCGTAAGTATCTGATATTATTGATTGCCTCGACAGTATTTTTTGCGATTTTTGCTATGGGTTTTGGTTCTTCCGAATCACTTGATTTTGGTAAAATAATCAAAATAATTCTTGGTATTGATGAGCCTACCGAAACTCAGTCGGTAATTTTGTTAAAATATCGATTACCTAGGGTCATGATGGCAATTTTGGCCGGTGCAGCACTGGCTACTGCCGGCGCCTTAATGCAGGGAAGTCTAGGTAATCCGCTGGTATCACCACTCACGCTTGGTGTCGCTTCAGGAGCATCATTAGGCGCTGCATTAGCAATAATATTGGGAATTTCGGTAGTTGGAACAGATTTTTCAATTTCGCTTCCACTCACCGATTTCACCCTTAACCTGGGGGCAATAATACCAAACACAATGATTGTTATCAATACGTTTGCTTTTTCCTTAATTGTCGTTTTCATCATTATCAAACTGGGTGAACTGAGAGGAATTTCTGCCGAATCATACATCCTTGTTGGAATTGCCATCACTTTTATCAACGGGGCAATAGTTCAATCACTGGTCTATTTCGCAACTCCACAACAACTAGCCCAGTTGACCCATTGGTCATTCGGTAGCGTCAGGCGCCCTGATTTAGAAACTGTATTGTTCGTCGGGGTCGTTCTAGGTTATTTGTTTCCTATTCTTATCAAATATTCTTGGGATCTAAACACCCTTGCTTTAGGCGGTGACGATTTTGCTATATCAACGGGCGTGGATCCTGGCGTGCTTAGGAAAAAAATTCTAATTATCTCTGCTCTTGCAACCTCAATAATCGTCGCTTTCACCGGTCTAATTGGTTTTGTTGGCTTAGCTGCGCCGCATATTGCTCGATTAATCATCGGAAACGATTATCGGAAATTAGTTCCGTGTTCAGCACTAATCGGTGCGCTACTGGTTCTTGTGGCGGATACGATTGGTGGCACCATTTTTGCCCCTGTAGTATTACCAGTCGGTATAATGCTATCCATATTAGGCGGCCCATTCTTCTTGTATTTGTTATTGAGTAAGCGAGGTGCGACCCATGGATGAAACTAAGTCAACTCCTAAAACTCACAGCCCGAATTCAGGTAAAAAGCAGCGCCATTTGGTTGAAGTAACTAATCTATCGTTTAGTTATGGCAAAAATACCGTACTGGATGACATCAGTTTTTCAGTTGAACCAAACTGCTTGGTTGCGGTGTTGGGCATCAATGGGACCGGCAAATCGACATTGATTAAGTGTCTAAATAAAATTAACAAAATTGATTCAGGGATAGTGAAGATTTGTGGTTACCCAATCGATCAACTATCTATTAACGAATTGGCTAAATTTGCAGCATACGTTCCGCAAAAAGTTGCAACGAGCTTCCCAATTGATGTTTATGATGTAATTCTGCTTGGCAGACGTCCATACATCAATTGGAATGTAAGTGAGTCTGACAGGAAAATTGTTTCCAGCGTAATTAAACAGTTATCCTTGGAGAATTTTGCGTTTCGCAAGTTTCACACCTTATCTGGCGGTGAACAACAAAAGGCTATAGTCGCAAAAGCGATTGTTCAGCAACCTAAAGTATACCTGTTTGATGAACCAACAAGCAACCTAGACTTGTTTAATCAATATGAAATTTTAAAACAAATCAAAGGACTGGTCGGTGATAAACAAAATCCTTGTAGTGCGATTGTGGCGATGCATGACATAAATCTAGCGAGTAAATTTGCCGACAAAATAATGATACTTCACGAGTCAAAGATATTTTGCTATGATGAACCAAGAGTTGCCTTAAATAGCGCCGCGATTTCGGAAGTATACCGGGTGGATGCGCAGGTTGCTATCTCAGAAGAGTTGGGTGTACCAGTAGTAAATATCCTTGGTTTAGGAAAGGTGAAAAAAGATGTCAAATAAGATTTTGATTTTGTACGGAACAGAGACAGGGAATTCTGAATTATTAGCTATGGATGCAGAAGGCATGGCAAAAAGTAGTGGTTTTGATGCAACGATAAACGGTATGGATGAAATAAGTTACGATGAGATTCAAGGATATGAAAATCTTCTCATCGTCTGCAGTACATGGGGTGATGGCGAGCAGCCTGACAATGCAGTAGACCTATACGAGGCAGCTGAAGACGCGGCTGATGATAGTTTAGCAGGTGTAAACTTTGCAGTACTAGCACTAGGAGATACAGCATTCGACCTGTTTTGTGAAGCAGGAATACAATGGGACGAACTCATTGAAGCAAAGGGTGGTAACAGAATCAACGATCGAATAGATTGTGATACCGATTATGAAGATGAAGCCGAGGAATGGCTAGAAGAGACAATTGGTCTGTTTTCAGAAAATGCGAAGTGATTAGATGACTGATGATATATCAGCGGCAGAAGAAAATTCTCGGAAAAACGAAAATCCGGCACAGAATGTTCTTCAATGGCTTGTTGATGTTGGTCATGGAGTGTTGTCAACTATTGCAGTTAAATCAGAAATCAGCAACTTTCCCCTCAGTTCTGTAGTTCCATTTGCCATCAACCCTGATGGTAAACCATACATACTGATTGCGAGCATTGCAGCGCATACTAAAAATCTGCAAACTAATCAAAATTCCTCCTTATTTGTCTCACATCCCAACCCCGAGGGGGACCCACAATCATATTGGCGGGCATGCTTAATAGGTAAATTCAAGGAAGTACGAATTTCTGGCGATGACCAAGATGAATCAGAAAACGCAGTCTATGTCTCAACTAAAGAGCAAGAATCTATGCTCACAAGATATCGTACTCAAGTTCCTAATGCTGATGCTTATCTAAAGACGCACAATTTTTCATTTTGGATCATGGATGAAATCATCACGATACGATATATTGCTGGATTTGGCAAGATTTGTTGGATTGGAGGGGAAGAGTATCTATCTGAATCAACCCCAATAGGTCTTGAGGAGGTAAAAGAAGGCTCAATAGAGCACATGAATGACGATCATGTCGATGCAATGGTAGATATCTATAATGCACATTACGGTAAAAATTCTAGCAAAGTGCATATGAATGATTTGGACCCGAGAGGAATTTTTATTCAATGCATGGAAACAGATCACGAAGTATACATACCATATGGTAAAACTATCACTTCAAGCGAACTAAGAGTTGCGATTATTGATTTGGTGAAGCAGGCTAGAATTAAATTAAGCCACTAGGCTAGATAGATATTTAAATGCTAGACAGCAGGACTTCATGCTACTATTGGTTGGTGAAACTACATGACTAAACCAATCATACGTATCGATAATCTTACCGTGGGCTATGATTATCCGCTACTTTCAAAAATCAATTTTAGTGTTAATCCTGGAGAGATAGTAGCGATTACTGGAATATCAGGTCTGGGTAAAACTACTCTGCTGCGAACAATTGCTGGATTGATTCCTAAGTTATCGGGAAAAATTTACAGCGATGTAAGAACCCGTGGCGGGATGGGTTACATACCCCAGCGTCTTGGATTGGTAAGACACGCTAGCGTTTATCACAACGTTGAGCTAGGTGCTCGGTGCGGAGTTCGAGTAAAAACACCCGATGGAAATCTATTCAATTGGTCTCGTCGTAAATCAGAAGTTATTCACGAAACGGTAAAGCTAGTCGGGCTATCTGATAAAATCAATGAACCAATTAGAAGATTATCTGGAGGTCAGCAACGTCGTGTAGCGACAGCTAGAGCAGTTGCGCAAAATCCAAGTTTGATTCTTGCTGATGAATTCTTGAGCGAATTGGACAAAGAGAATGCCGATTTGATTATTCAGTTAATGAGAGATTTTGTTAAAGATAATCAATGTGGAATGCTATTAGTTGAACATCACATTGAACGGGCTAAACAGATTTCAGATAGGCTGATTGATCTAAGCGAATTTGAGGTTATTCCAAATACGGAAGAGTGAATATCATGTCAGTAAAAGTCAATAAAGTATGGCTGATATCTATCTCTTTAGTATTTTTTTCACTTATCATCTTGAATAACCTGGTTAGGGGTGACTGGGGTGATTTGTCTGGTGGCTTAGGAAATTTGGTTAAATTTTGGAATACAGAATTATGGCCCCCTGAATGGTCATTAATTTTTGAAGCGCAATCCGAGCCACCAAATTGTAAAGTCGAGATTGGATTCTTTTGCTCAAAAGCGTATACTGGCATGTTAGAAACCCTCAAAATGGCTTTTGTTGCCACAATTTTCGGATTTATCGGTGCAATATTGTTTTCATCTTTTGCCGCCAAAAATTTGGTCCCAAGATTCATATTTGTGCCAACACGATTATTTCTGGCCCTAACAAGAAGTCTTCCTAGCATTATCTGGGCGATTATTTTTGTCATAGTGGTAGGAATTGGCCCACTAGCTGGTGTTTTAGCAATGATATTGTACACCATAGGTTATCTTGGCAAGTTACAATATGAAGAAATTGAAGGCATTAATAGAGAGCCTTTAGAGGCCGCAAGAGCGATGGGATTGAATCATAGCGAGATAGTCTCGAAGGTGGTTTTACCTGAATCTGGTAACACTTTCCTCAGTCAATTATTGTTCATGTTCGAGTATAATGTTAGACATGGAACTGTATTGGGGCTAGTTGGTGCGGGAGGTATAGGATTGCACATAGATAGGGCAATGGAATTGAATCTTTACAACCACGTGATGACTTATTTGATTGTGATATTTGCCGTGATTGTAATAATTGATTTCCTGTCTTTATTCATACGTTCTTTCGTAACAGACGAATCTGAAATAGGCAATAAGTCCCTACTGAGTGTATTATTACCAGCCAGTATGACTCAGAGGTTGAAGAAAAAATAGAAAACTGAATTAATTATTCTGGTAAATCTGATAAATTTCTCCAGTCCAACTGAAGATTAGTAATTCATCGTTCACACCCTGGCCAAAACCTGTGATGAATGTTCCAACTGTTGTTACAAAGGATGATTCCCAGCCATTCGAGGTTTCAACAGTTTGCCAGATTGATCCTGTACAAAAATCGCCATAGACATATGAATTCCTCAATGATTCAAAACCCCAATCCATCCAGAATCCGCCAGTAATTGAGCAGTTTCCTCCTGTATGTGGATATTCTATTACGGGGTCGGTTAAACTTGAATCGTCGGGCTGAGTTGGCGTACTGGTGCAGTCATCACTCGGATCATATGCATGCATCCCCTCTCGTTCTGACCAACCAAAATTTGACTTGTCGAGTATATTTACCACATTTACCTCTTCATAGCAATACTGTCCCACATCAGCAATCCATAGTCTTCCTTGATTATCAGTATCAAATTTCCATGGGTTTCTAAGTCCATAGTGAAGGACATAGTCAGTGTCATTTCCATAGTCATTTAGCACAGGCTGGATTGTGTTATTGAGGTATGAAAAATACTGGATAGTCCCTAAAGGGCTGTGAATATCTTGACCGTTGTCAAACGGATCGCCAGAGCCTCCACCATCGCCAATCGACCATAGATAGGTCCCATCTCCGAGTGAATGTAGATTACCACCGTTGTGATTGCGATTCTGTTTCTCGATTCTTCTTAATTCAACTACTGAGTTAAGATCTAACGTATCGTCAACAATATCTACTGATGCCACCATAACTCCAGACAGATTACTCGGTCCATCACAATCTGCATCTTCAGTGTATGATAGCAGAATTTGTCTGCTATTCTCGTAATCGTGGGTAAACTCAAAACCGAGTAGTCCTTGTTCTATATGGCAGCGTGAAATAATCTGACTTACATTGCCTATCTCTTTGACTATCTCGCCGTTCCATGAAGATATTTTGCCGTCTAGTTCAGCAATCCAAACCTCATTACTCGTTGGATGTAGTAGGGATTTCACTGGCGTAGAGTTGACCTTCATGTACATATCACAGCCGAAATCGTCTGTGGATGGCTGGCACGGAATTTCTATTTTTTCCGGCCATTGAAATCTGGGCTCTTCTTCAACGAAATACCGTTGATAGACCTCGTATCCAGAAATTCCACCAGACAATAACACTAATATGATTATCAGCGCTTTGTTTTTCACTAATATCACTCGCTGGTTACTTCTTCGTCTGATTCAATATTCTTATTCTTGTTAGAATTTCTCATGAATATTGCCCCGGTAACTATCGCAAGTGCTGCAACAGCACCTCCAGCATAGAGAATAAGATTTGAGCCGCTGTCATCGCTGGTAGTTTTGTTAACCTTTTCATTTAGGTAAGCTGCGATTCCTGGTACGTCCTCGATAGCGTTGCCGTAATCTCCGATGTGAGATTCAGTGTCGGTGATGGTAATACCTGGAGTTCCAAGCACATCTTCGAAAATCTCTAAGTCATCTTCATTACCATTCATTGTCTCTAATGCAGTTCTAAGCGCTTGAACATCACTTGCTGAGAAGTATTCCGGATTGTACATGATAGGATGGCTTGGTGCTTTACCAAAGCTGTTGATTTCACCAGTAGTCTCATTGTAGCCACCTAGTGGGTAGAAGTCATCAGTACTTGTGAAGTCACCTTCAAAGCACCAGGATTTTGGATCGTCACCACAATAGTCTGGAACGGTTGGATCCTTGGCAAATGAGACGTAATCGTTGGCGGATCCCAATGAATGTTCAGCGAGACATCTTAGCGAACCTCCATACCCTCGGTAAAGTGTTCCGCTGTCGGGTATGCTCGAATCTTCTGAGAAATGGTTTCTAACTGTGGTGTATAGTGAATCCATGGTGTTTGGGTCGCCTTGTATTTCGATGTAGCCTTCAGAAATCATCCAACCCATCGGCAGTAACATGCCGGAACTGCCTAATGGAGAGGTGTGGCAAGAAATTTTTCCAGCCATCAGTGCGTATGGATCTTCACCGGCTCGGTCAGCAACAGCCATGTCCGAATCGGTGTGAACCCAAGCTACAGCATTGTAGTAAGGTCTTCCATCACCTTTTTGTTCTGCAGCAGCCACTTCAAAACCTCTGGTTTCGATACTTAGCCAAGCTGCTCCGCCGTCAAGGAACCCAATATCGGCATTACCATATTCAAGGGCAGCAATGGTAGCTGCGGGACCCGAAACGGTGTAAATTTCAACTTCCATATCCATTAGTTCTTCCAATCTATCTGCTAGTTTTTGCGGATTTTCATCAGCATTTTTGTATTCTTCTTTGGTTTCAAATGCAATGGTTAAACAATTGGTTTTATCTTCACATTCGTCAAATTCAACCGGATCAAAAATGCATCCGGGAATGCTTGCGATTATCATTAACAGGGTTGTAAAAATTGCTACTTTAGGACCTTTCAAGTTCTCCACCTAATCCGGGCTAAAACTCGCTATTCATTAAGTTTAGGTTATCCTAAATTAACAAAACCTTACTCTGCAGCGATGTGAACTGCCCCGGCTTTGTAGAACACCTGAATCCTGTCAGGTACTTTCCTGGTTAATCCGGCGACTGCTTCGTAAATCTCGTCTTTCTTGACTTTGAAGGCTTTTGCTGCGCTTGCGGTAGACCATGGAACAGTTTCAAAGTCAGACTGCCTAATCCATTCAAACAGTCTTGCCTCTAGTTCACTCAGTACTTCCGCCATGAGATTCCTACACTAATATCATACAAAACAACACCGACGAATTAATTGAGTTAATTTAGTCCAACAATTCGGCGACAACATTCTTCAGCATCAATGTCTCCATCGAGTAGTGCGTTGATTGCTTTGGTAAACGGAACATTAATTCCCTCATCTTCTGCTCTTGTAATAAACATTCTAGCGGCTCTTACACCCTCCGCTACCATCGTCATTTCAGCCAGTGCCTCATCAACCGATAGACCAGTTCCTAATTTCTCACCCATGCTACGATTACGTCCGTATGGTGAAGTTGCGGTTACGTAAAGGTCGCCTAATCCAGCGGGTCCAAATGCCACCTCTGCTTTAGCTCCTAGTTGAGGAAGAAGCAAGCAACCTTCTTTGAAACCTGCCATGAAAATTGCCGCTTTAAGATTGTCTCCACCCAATGTTCCAACTTTTTTCAATCCGTCAACAAGTCCACAGGTAAGGGCGATAACATTCTTGAATGCACCCCATAATTCAGCCCCGACTGGATCTGAGGCAGCATGAAGAATGAAGGTTTGAGTGGTTAGAGTTTCAGCCAATCGCCTAGCAACAGACTCATCTTCGCTAGCCACAAGTGCGGTTGTGATAACCCCACCCGCAGCCTCAGGAGCAATCGTTGGACCAGTCACGACGGCTAGCGGATTGGTTTTTTGTGCAAGATTCAATTTTTCGTGAATCGCTTGCGAGATTAATCTCTTTCCAGGAGCTAATCCCTTAGCCAAATCAATCAAGACATGGCCTGGTCTTAGATACGGTATTACATCATCAACTACATCTAAAATTACCGAGGAAGGAATCGCTAACACCACGATCTCAACCCCGTCTAAAGCCTCATCAATTCGCATAGTTGCCTCTAAGCCATCAACAGGATGGTCTGGTAAATATTTCTTGTTTATTCCATCCATAACAACGGATTCGTAAACTTCCTGTTCAATCGTCCATCCTTTGACTTTGTGACCTTCTAACAACCACATTCTAGCTACCGCAGTGCCCCAGTTTCCCAATCCTAGAATTGCAATATGTGCCATGGTGACCGAATCTGCGATTTGTATTGTGCTTATGTTAGTTACCGCTATATTAGGGCTAAATTACTGATTTGAAGACGGTACTAGCCTGCTGCGGTCAAAATAAATCTTCATCTTCTTCGTCGAAGTCAAACACGTCATCGTTATCAGTTTGTTCAGTCTTTTGTGCCTTGTTTGATTTTGCTTTGGTTTTTGGTTCTGACTTTGGTTTTTCAGCAGGAGTTTTTTCTTCGGCCTTTTTCGCTTCAGCCGCTTTCTGAGCTGCAGCCTTCTCCTTCATTTCAGCCGTTGCAGCTTTGTTTCTTGCACTAGCAATTTCCAGTTCTCTAGCCTTAATTTCTTCGGCGGATTTACCAGTCTGTGCCGCCAAACTTCTCCTTCTATCTTCTCTTGCCTTACGTTCAAGTTGCTTGTGTCGGGCTTTCTCGATATTCTGTAACATGTACATTGCGTCATGTTCTAGTAACGGGGAGTCTGATATCAGAGTTATATCCAACCATCCACCTTCTTCAACGATGAATTCAGCCAGTGGTTCGAAGTTCAAATCTGATTTCTTAATTTGAGTGTAGTGCATTGCATTTCCGGTCCTGTGCTCAACTCCGGAAAAATGGCAGTAGAACTCCTTGGTCCCAATGGTTTCTCTAACAAGGTCGAACATTTCACCATAATCCTCCGAAGTTCTCATACTTCCATGGCCTCTGGAATGTATGTGAGCAATATTCAGCACCGGAACAGTCCCTTCGACATGGTTTACAACTTCGAGAACTTCTTCTATGCTACCCCATAATTCCTGTCGGCCCGATGTTTCGATACCGATTTTCGAGGGCGTTCCGTCCTTCAACCAAGGGAATACGGGATAGATGTCCTCATCATCATGCCAAATTTCGTGCACTCTATCGACAATTCCAGCAAAAACATTGGCCAGTTGCTCATTAGCAGCCCTACCTCTGCCCATCTCACCATAGTGTCCTGCATGTAGCGTTATATGTCTAGCATTGATTGTTTTGGCCGCTTGTAGTGTTGATTCTATTTTCGTTAACGAACGTCCTCTTTCAACTCTGTCGCCGAGTAATTCCGAGTAATACGGCCCATGGATATTCATCTCGAACTCAGTCTTGTTGGCCAGCACACCTGCCTGCCAGTATTGTTCAAAATGCTGCGGAGCAATCATCCTTACAGTTTGGACTTCCATAGTTTCCAAACCGAGGGAAATAATATCATCCATACCCTCGACGATTGTACGGCCTTTGCATGATAGTGGGATTCCCGCTGGACCTAACTTAACCGGCAACACCATCCACCCCGCAGGTTCAAGCCAATGGTCACCTAATGATAAGACCTTTCCGTTATTCGGACAAAAATACCCGCAAAAAGGCAGTTTTTTTTGTTGTGATGATATGCGACACTTCATCAATGAGAGGCGCGACCCGGTGCCATGAGCAATTCGGTTGAAGAGGCTGTAGCAGCGTTTTCTAACGGTTTACCAGTATGTTTATTCGATTCAGAGAAAAGAGAAGGTGAGACTGACTTATTATTTTCTGCCCAACATGCAACACCCGCAACAATGAGACAACTTCGTCAAGACTGCGGCGGGCTGCTATTTTTGGCTATTGGACATGAAGTTGGCGAACATTTTGGGCTTCCATTTCTGCAAGACTTACACACCCAAAAAGAACTCATGAGTCGGTTTGATGTTCTGCAAGAATTGGTCACTAATGACTTGCGATATGATTCCCGGTCTGCATTTACTCTGTCACTTAACCATCGGGATACCTACACTGGAATAACCGACAAAGATCGTAGTCTAACGACGAGAAGATTTGCCGAGTTGACTAACGAAGTCTTTACTCAAGGTATTGGTAGCAAAGAGGCAAAACGGCTACTTGGTCAAGAATTTAGAACACCCGGACATATACCAGTTTGTCGCGAGACTGAAGGTGGTCTGTCTCGACGGCAAGGTCATACCGAATTAGCAGTCGGTTTGGCTAGACTATCAAATGTTTCACCAGTGGTTATCGGTGCAGAGATGCTCCAGCCCGAGGGAGATTTGGCTTTATCTGTTGAAGCTGCCAAACAGTGGGCCAAGGATAGGGGAATACCATTCCTTGAAGGGGCAGATATTATACAAGCACTCGATAATTAATTTACATCGGTAGTATCATCAATTACACCATACAGCAACAAAATGGAGAGGACATCATGAAGGTCATGGCAGTTGGAGTTTTCGATTTACTTCACGCCGGGCACTTGCACTATCTCGAGCAAGCAAAGTCCCTTGGCGATTACCTAACTGTTGTGGTAGCCCACGATGATACAGTTAGGATGAGGAAACATGAACCAGTGACAAATCATGAGCTTAGAAAGCGCATGGTAGAAGGATTAAAGCCTGTGGATGAAGCAATCATCGGCAATTCACCTGAGGTTTCAATCTTCGAGATATTACCTGTTGTTAATCCAGATATAATTGCTCTAGGTTACGATCAAGAACATGCAGAAGATTCGATTCGCCTCAAATTACAAGAACTAGGTTATGATAAAATAACTGTTACTAGAGTTGAAGGATTGTCAGATGATCTGGATGGTACTAGGAAAATAATTGCAAGAATCCTTGAATTGGCAAGAAATCAAGACTAACGTGATAAAAATGTTTACTGGAATAGTACAGGGTGTTGGTGAAATAATCACCAAAACATCGGTCAACACAGTTACTTCACTAATTATCAAACTACCAGATGTTGAGAGACTGGCAATCGGTGCCAGCGTTTCGATAAATGGTGTCTGTCTTACAGTAGTCTCTATCGATTCAGATAATGTGCAGTTTGATGTAATTGACGAAACCTTGGCAAGGACCAACCTAGGTGACGTTTCAGTTGGCGATTTTGTAAATATTGAAAGATCGTTAAAATTCGGTGACGAAGTCGGTGGGCATGTTTTATCTGGACATATTTTCGATGTTGGGATTATCAACTCCAAGGTCAAAAAAGGTGACCAGATGTCTATTAGTATACTTGCACCACCTTCAATTCAAAAGTATCTCACCGAAAAGGGCTACATCGCCATAGACGGAATTTCCCTTACCGTTGGGACAATAAGGGATGGTTGTTTTGATTTGCACATTATTCCGGAGACAATGCGCTTGACAATACTTGATTCTAAGGAAGTTGGCGATGTTGTAAATATTGAAATTGACAGCAATACACAATTAATTGTCGAAACAATTGAACGGTTACTGGAAAAAAAGGGGTTTGAAAAATGAAAATTGCAGCGGTATGTGGTTCATTTCACAAAATAGAAGTTGAAGCAATGCTTAGATATGCTATAGATGAAGCTAAACAACATTCGATTGAAATTTCAGAGATTATTTGGGTGCCAGGTTCCATGGAAGTCCCCCTAGCGTTACAGCGTGTAATATCAAAATATGATGCTGCAATCTGCCTTGGTATAATTGAGAAAGGCGAGACAATGCATGGCTCAGCAATGGGTAATGCGGTGATTAAATCGGTCCTGGATTTACAACTACTTCATAACAAACCGATAGGCTTGGGGATTATTGGGCCTGGCGCTGAACCTCATCACATCGAACCTAGACTAGAACCTCATGCCAGAGCGGCAGTAAATGCGATTCACGTAATGAGCCAAGTGTAGGGATATTGTTCAATTAGTCGGACCCAATCCCGTTGCTATGAACAAGTTGTCTTATTTCTCCAGACCAAGCAAGCAAGACTTGGCTAGTTCGCAACAGTTGAATTCTTTATGGCACCAAGTTACCAAATTACGCTATGAAGTATTTGCTGAGGAACTGCAGCAATACTCGAAAAATGATGAGAAAATGTTAGAGGACCCGGGTGAACATTTTCTTACATTAAGCGACAAAAACAACTTGATTGGCTACGTTAGCATTAATTCACCCTCGGATAGAAAATACCGAATGGAGAACTATTTTGGTAAACATGTCATGGATAAGATAACAGAAAAAGTAAACACTACAGCGGTGATTCACGAAGTAAGAGGGTTGACGATTAAAAATCAATTCAGGAATCAAGGGTTTGCAAAATTACTAATGATGGGGGCGTTAAAATTCTCCAACCAAAATGGCGCAAACAACATTATCGCTATGGGGCACACAGAGGTTTTGCCCCTCTATCGGGCAATTGGCATGCATGTTTTTGATGAATATAATGTGCCAGCAGGTGATGTTATGTTTTATCCGATGATTTCTGAAGTAGATGAATTAATTTCGCATGCTGGAACGGAATTTGTTGATCTAGAACTTGAGAATTTGATCAGCAATGACGATGCGTGCTATCACGGTGGTGCATCATGGGACGAGAGTGGTTTTGATTTCAAGCGTCGCCGGGAATTAGTTGTTGCCGATGTTCTCGATAGTCCATTTCCACCGTGCGTAGAAGTGATGCAGGCAATATCTGATAATTTAATCAGCAGTTGCCATGAATCTCCACCAACACAATGCGAGCCATTGATAGAAAAAATATCGCAGGTTCGTGGCATAGATGAGGACAGTATCTTAGTTTCGTCTGGTTCCTCTTCTCTTATGTTTTCTTTAATGCCAAACCTGTTGAATAAAGACTCAAAGGTGTGCATTTTGTCTCCAATGTACGGTGAGTATCTACACATATTGACCCATTTGATAGGTTGTCATGTAACTCACTTCCCGCTATATCCTGCAGAAGGTTTCGCCATTGATTCTGCGAGTTTTGTTGAGGTTGCAAGACAGCATGATGCGGTTATTATTGTCAATCCCAATAGTCCAACAGGTGTTTACAGTCCCGACATGGGTGAAATTATTTCACTTATTTTGACAAATACGGAGAATGAATCAAGTTGCGAGATGATTTGGGTTGATGAAACATATATTGAGTATGTTGAGGATGCAGTCTCGCTTGAACCGCTCACTGCGCGCCATGAGGAATTAATTGTTTGCAAAAGCATGAGCAAGTGTTACGCGTTGTCCGGTCTCAGAGTCGCATATGCAGTTACTGCAAAAGCTCCCTCAATGCGGAAATTTATTCCGCCTTGGGCCGTGAGTCTACCTGCCCAAATAGGTGCCATTGCGGCACTTTCCAATCAGGAATATTATGCAGAGCAATATTCAATTGTGCATAAGAACAGAATTAGTCTCAATAAACAATTGATTGAACTTGGATTCACGACATATCCTAGTGTTGCGAATTATATCCTGACAAAATTACCAGATTCTGTGGCTCACTCATCAAACCAGTTTATCGGTTTATGTCGTCAACGTGATGTATTTATCAGAGATGCAGAAAATATGGGTGTTACTTTGGATTCTAGGTACGTTAGATTTGCGGTCAAGAGCAAAACTGAGAATCAGAGAATTATAGATTGTTTAACAGATTTACTCGCCAATTACTGAGTAACATAATGTAAAGATTCAATAGGTGCGTGTCCTCTATTTGACTTGCAGGCGATATGATGAGTGATGTCAGGGATGTGGTAATAATTGGTTCAGGTCCTGCTGGATATACGGCAGGATTGTACACTGCAAGAGCAATGTTGAATCCACTAATGTTTGCAGGTTACATGTCTGGCGGTCAACTGATGCTAACTTCGGACATCGAGAATTTCCCAGGTTATCCTCAAGGCATCGGTGGGCCGGAGATGATGATGCAATTACGTGAGCAAGCAGAGAGATTCGGTTTGGAAGTTCAAGACAGAAATGTTGAGTCAGTAGACCTATCGCAACGTCCGTACAAGGTGATAGTCGAAGGTGAAGAATTCATGGCAAACGCCATCATTATATCAACAGGTGCAGAATCAATTTGGCTGAATGCACCGGGAGAACTCGAACAAAAAGGTCGTGGCATTTCTACTTGCGCAACTTGCGATGGGGCTTTTTTTAGAGACGAGGAAGTGTTAGTTATAGGTGGTGGTGATTCAGCCTGTGAGGAGGCAACATTTCTGACTAGGTTCGCTTCCAAAGTGACATTAATTCATCGAAGAGATGTTTTCAAAGCGAGTACGATTATGTATGAACGGGCGGCAAATAATGACAAGATAGAAATTAGAACATTCAGGCAAATTAAGGAATGGCTTTCCGATGATAAGGGATTGACTGGGGCAATCCTAGAAGATCCAAGAGATGGTTCAATAGAAGAAATTTCAGCGACTGGAGCATTTATTGCCATAGGTCATAAACCAATCACTGGATTCCTCGAGGGCCAGGTTGAAACGGATGAGAATGGCTACATTATCCACAAGCAACATACCATGACTTCTGTTGAAGGTGTATTCGCTGCCGGAGATGTGGTTGACACAAGATACAAACAAGCCATTACCGCAGCAGGAATGGGCTGTCAGGCAGCAATGGATGCCGAGAAATGGTTGGAAGAAAACCTTCATTGACAACCTGTTAATTCATCAATTAGCATACTCTCGCATGCTCATGGTCGACACAAGCAGATACGCAAGGCATATCTCGCTTCCAGGTGTCGGAATTGAAGGCCAACGGTCGATTAGCAAATCAAGAATCTTGGTAGTTGGTGCGGGAGGACTAGGTAGTCCAGTGTTACTTTATCTTGCAGCAGCAGGCATCGGTGAGATTGGAGTTATCGACGATGATTTAGTCGACTCGTCAAATTTACAAAGACAAATTATTCACGGTGAGTCAAATGTTGGTTATTCAAAAGTCGCTTCAGCAAAAGCCCAAATTTTATCAATTAACTCAACAATAAAAGTGACAACATGGGACACAAGATTATCCCCAGATAATGCCCAAGAAATTCTCACTGGCTGGGATATAGTAATTGATGGAACCGATAATATTCCAACTAGGTATCTTATCGATGATATTTGTAAATTAAGCGGAATTCCATGGGTGTATGGGTCTATCTATAGATTTGAAGGTCAAGTTAGTTTGTTCAATTATCAAGGTGGCCCATGCTATCGTGACCTATTTCCAGAACCGCCGCCCAGTAACTCAATTCCATCATGCGAGGAAGGTGGTGTGTTCGGAGTTCTACCCGGAGTAATTGGCTCTATTCAAGCGACTGAAGCAATCAAAATTATACTCAGTAAAGGGCAATCACTTTCTGGTAAATTGTTGATATATGATGCCGAATTGATGACCTTCAAGTCGTTAACATATTCAATGAATGATGAATCTAAACCAAATTTGGCTCAAGTAAGGAAGATGTTTGAGGATAATGGCTGGTGTGAAAAAGCACCAATGACTGATGGTGAAATTGATGAACCGGCAAGTTCTGGAAATGATATGTTCAATCGCCTATCAGTTGCCAAGTATCAAGAGAAGAAGGCGCATGGTTGGAAGCCATTCTTAATAGATGTAAGGTCTGATGCAGAATATCAACAAAAGCGCGTCACACTTACTGACTTACAGGTACCGCACGAGGATATTTTAACAAAAGTAGACGATATACCTAAGGATCGTGATGTAATACTGTTGTGTAGGAGTGGAATGCGGTCTCAAATTGCTGCGATGTATCTAACGCAGTTTGGATATGACAGTCAGAAATTATACAATCTTGATGGCGGGATAATAGCGTGGAGTAAGCAAATTCCATCAGATATTGCGTGATTGGAATTTTCGGCAAGTAGCTGTATTATCATCCCAGAATCACTTATCTGGTCATGAAAATACCTTACAAATTTAGCCAAGTTTCTCTAAATTACAGGATGAGGTTCAAATGTTGGACTTTGTTTTGGTGATTTAAGGGGGGGATTTTTTGGCTAAGGTTATCGTTGCAGATGAAAACGAAGGCCGGAGAACCCTACTAGCCAATACCCTAGAGCGAGAAGGCTTCGACATCACAAGGGCAGGTACTCTCAGACAAGCAGAGGGCACTGCATTGGTTACAATGCCGGAAATAGTTCTCTTGGAGGGTGAATGGAAGAATGGTGATGCTATTGATGCTGCGCAAAGATTGATGGGTGATCCAGAATTTGCTTTCAAGTGTCGCATTGTGGTTCTGTCAAGAAATACTAGCCAAGAATATCTTGTTTCGGCAGCAAAGGCAGGAATTTCAGAGGTAATTGGCAAACCAATCGACATGAAGGTTTTAATTGAACAATTAAACAAACATGCAAGGAAGCAGTTTGTCCCTCCACCAGCAGATGTTGAAGGACCAAACTCCGGTGGCGGTAGCTTCGATGTGTCCATGCTCATGGGTGATTCAACATGGGCATTACCGATGTTGAAAGGCTTGATTGGACCAGAAAAAATTAATCCGGGCTTCATTGATGAAATTCTTGTCCAAATGGATGAAGAAGGGATGGAAGTCAAGGACATGTTTGATCCTTCAACTATGGCAGCAATGCTCAGAATTGCGTTAAACAATTTAGTGCAAGATGTTGATCCAGAAGCATATCCCGATAATCAAAATGTCACTCAAGGTGGCGATGAAGACTCCAATATTACTTCATATAATCAAACTGGCAAAGGTGAAAAACTGGGCTCCGGCAAGGCTGTATCGCAAAAATTGAAGGGCGGCATGACCACTATGGAAGACATTCTGGAACAGCAGGCATCCTCCATTCAAGAAGAAATAGAATCTGTGATGGATGAAGTCCTGGATGAAAAACCCGACTTGGTCGCTTTAACACCAGAAGATGATTTGTTTGGAGTAGACCCAGAAGTATTGAAGTTAACTAGATTGACCAACGAATTAGTCTATGAATTAATGTGGAGTTTGGGTCGGCCTGGGACCGTTGAAGATATCACATTAATTACCCAAATTGAAGATATAACCGAGATGGTTGGCGATGTGCTAAATTCATTTCCAACAGTAAACATAATCGATGGTGTTTCCGAAGAGGAGGAGTGATTTTGGTCTCCGAATCAAATCTCCAAGCTAAGGAGCAAAAAGTCAGCCGTTCGAGACTGTATTTTTCCCTTGGTGTTGTTGCATTATGGCTGATTGTTGGCCTTGTCTTTTTCCAAGATGTTGGCGGTTTTATGGAATGGTTCGATGGACTTGGGCAGTTATCATCTGTGATGTATTGTCTAGCAATCACTATAGCAATTGTGTTAATTCTACCGACTCCAATTTTGAAGGTTGGAGCTGGTGCATTATTCCCATATTGGTTAGCCGTAGTTGTTAATTTCATTGCGTCGCTATTAGGTGGGTTAATTGCATTTTTACTCGGTAGATGGTTGTTTAGAGATTACATTTCGCAAATAGTTGCAGGTGATGAAAGATTGATAAAACTAGAATCTGCAATCAATGAGGAAGCTTTACAAATTTCTGTGTTAGTTAGACTTTCTCCAATTTTACCAGACGAGTTATTGAATTATCTAATGTCTAGTAGTCCGGTCACTATTCGGGTATTTTGTTTATCCAATCTGTCTAGTATTGTATACTCTCTTGCCTATGCATATTTTGGGCTCGCTGCGGGTAAATTGGTATTCAGTGGTGACGGAATGGATGGCTTCGCAAAATCTCCAGTGGGTACAGTTCTGCTAATTATTGGTGTTATAGCATCAATAATAGTCACAGTGCTGATTGCTAGAATAACTAAGAACGCAGTGAATAACAGGGTTGAGTCTGTTTAATACTCATCGTTCAATTTGTATGTGAGTTTCCTGTGGCTCACCACATGGCGCAGGCTGACCTACCGGATATTTTTGGCTCAGATTGGTCGCCAAAAACAAAATTAAATTTCACTCAACCTTTACTCGCCGATGCAGCGAAGCGAGAAATTTTGCTGTTTGTTGCTCAGCAACATGATAGTAGAATACCATTGGTTTCCGATCTTTGGGATCACGTAATCGGGACAGAAATCAAACAATTTGAAGGCCCGTCTTGGGATAAATTCTGTCAGCGCTTTATTGCTTCATTAGAAACTGCTTTGATTGCCCAAATCGAAGCTAAAATGGCCGATGAGAAGGATACTGAAGTAATTCCAAGGCGAACCTTGGAGACCTTTATCGAAAGAAGGAATACACATTTTCTAATCGATATGAAATTGATGCTTAGAAGACTTGCTCACTACATGTCTGTGACCTTTGAACAGAGATTAGAATGGCAGCGCAACATGTCTCGAACGAGGTATATGGATGAGGCATTAAAAGAAATTTTCACCGATGGTATCACTACCCCTGACGGAAGTAAATTTGGTGGTAAAGGTTTCCGTTCAACATGGCAGGAGGCTGTGGTGGCAGTTGCAACCGCACTCAAGAGAAATGAAGATGCTGGCTTAGATTCAAGACCAGGACACGGCTATGATGGGGATTTGGTTGCTCCGATGATTAGGGATGTGGGATTATCCCTAGCAATGGGGGATACTCCATTGGCAGTGATGGCAGCAAATTTGGGCAAAGTTGGCTCAAATCAAAACGGTGGATGGGCTGATTCAGGGGGACGAGATCTGCACATCGGAGCATGGCATGTGGGGGTTTTACCGCCGACTGCTCCTTTACCCATTGCCAGCGCAACCATGACAGGTTTGGCCTTTGCTGCGTGGCAGAAGAAAATCGACCGATTCCATGTTGCGTGTATCGGAGAAGGTGCTTCATCGTCAGGTGAATTTTGGGAGGCGCTAAATCTCGCTGGGACTCGCGGACTGCCTATCACCTATATCTTACAAAATAATCAAATTGCCCTCGACACTGCTACTATCAATCAATCAGGAGTTGAACTGTGGGCGGATAAAGCAAAAGCGATGGGTTTCCCGAGCTGGACCATCGACGGGTCAGATCCTGCATCTTGGTACGCTAGTGTAGCATGCGCAAGAGAATTTGCGCTGGAGGGCGGTGGGCCCACCTTAATTCATGTCGAAACTATGCGTGGTTGCGGACATGCACATCATCATGATGACCTATATCTGGGAAGTGAATCAGGGACACCTCCCGGTTACGTCGATCGAGATCTATTGGATTATTGGGCGGCAAAAGATCCAGTTGTAACTCATAAACAATTGCTGTTGGATTTAGGAATTCCTCCGGAGTCAATTGAATTAATTGAACAAGAAGAGAAATCTTTGATTGTTGATGAGCGAGAGAAACTGCTTGAAATGGACTGGCCAAAACCAGAAACTGTTACTAAGGGGGTAACTAGTATCAATGATGCCGATACCCATGAGAATCATCTCACAAGACTACAAAACGGTTCCACAAACATCCCTTCACCTCGTTTAGCAGTAGGAGAAACTAACCTAGAATACTCCACCAAGGG
This sequence comes from uncultured Candidatus Poseidoniales archaeon, assembly GCA_964412625.1. Lineage (GTDB taxonomy): Archaea > Thermoplasmatota > Poseidoniia > Poseidoniales > Poseidoniaceae > MGIIa-L1. Next base: position 37,879 of record CAYPPO010000001.1, on the reverse strand, counting down.
TGGCTGGACTTACGCAAGGGCGATTCAACAAGCAATGGTAGATATTGCAAATCGTTATGGCGATGATTGTGTTTTCATCGGAGAGGACATGGAGGTTGCTGGTGCTTTTGGCATGAATATCGCGTTGAAAAACGCCGGACATAGCGATAAGTTGGTTGATATGCCGTTGTGTGAGGCAATAATTGTTCACACCGGCACAGGTGCGGCACTATCCGGAATGCGCCCAATGGTTGAAATCCAGTTTGGTGGGTTTGCTGCACTCGGATTTAATGCTTTAGTCAACAATGCGGCTATGCTTAGGTGGCGATGGGGTGCGGACTGTCCAATGACAATTAGAATTCCTCTAGGAGCCAAAACTAGGTCTGGTCCATTCCATGCTAATATGATAGAATCATGGTTCGCTAATGATCCAGGTATTATCGTACTTGCACCAGGTACGCCACAAGATGCTTATGATTTACTTGTGGAAGCGGCAGAAATCAAAGACCCAGTGATTTTGTTAGAGCATATTGGATTGTATGGATTGAGAGGGGGTCTAACCGGCTGGGGTCAGAATATCAATCAAAAGGTTGACACCAAAAGTGTCAATGAAGCCATAGCCCAAAATCAATCTTACAAAATTGGAAAAGCTGAAGTTGTTAGAGGTGGTAGAGATGTGTCTCTTGTGACGTGGGGTGCAATGCTACATATTGCCAAGCAATCTGCCGAAATATTGGCTAATGAAGGTATTGAAGTCGAAATTGTTGATTTGAGAACAATTATTCCATTCGATGCACAAACCTGTGTTGATTCAGTAATGAGAACGGGTCGCTTAGTGATCTTGCAAGAAGGTCAGTGGAGTGGTGGTTTAGGTCATACGGTTCAGAGTCGCATTCTGGAATCTTGCTTTTACGCCCTAGAATCTGCCCCCTGCGTTATTGGAGCACTTGACACTCCAGTGCCTTTCTCGCCACCACTTGAGAATCATACGATTCCTTCGGTTGAACATGTTGTAGATATTTTACGAACATCATGCAGGTAGATTTCGATTTGCTTTATAAATCAGCGAATTTTTGTCGCCAAGTTGTACAGTTTCGTTCATTTACCAGTTGCTAGTGGAGCAATCATGAGCGACTTCAGCATAGCGATATTACCCGGCGACGGAACAGGGCGAGAAGTTGCTCTAGAAGCCGAAAAAATCTTTCACACCATTAGTCAAAATACCAACATAGGCTTTGACTTAACCGAGATTGCTTGTGGTGGGCAAAATTACAAAGAAACCGGCGAAGAGTGGGCGGAAGGCTCATTTGAATTCTGCCGTGAAGAAGCCGACGCGATTTTTCTTGGCGCGATCGGCCACCCAGGTGCATACTTGTCAAACGGCGACTTAGCGGGTGGCTCGGTAATTTTGGGTTTGAGATCTGGATTAGATTTGTATGCTAACGTCAGACCTGTTAAGCTGTTCGATGGAGTAATGCACAAAGTACACGGAAAGTTTAGACAGATATGGGAACCAGAAATGGTCGACATGACGATACTGAGAGAAAACACAGAAGGTTTGTATCATTCATTGCTAAAGCGAGCCTCCAATCGTGCTCAAGGGTTAGATGAATATGTGATACCCGAAGTAGAATTCCCCGACTTGCACGGTGAAGTTGTGTACGATCCTAGGCCAATATCATCACACGGAACAGAGCGACTAGTAAAAATGGGATTCGAGATTTCAAGAACCAGAAATGGAGCACCACTAGACGGTGTCAGTAGAGTCTCCTGTATAGACAAGAGTAACGTAACCAGAGGTTGTCAACTTTTCAGAAGAACCTTCGACAAAGTTGCAAAGCACTATCCGAATATTTCTACAGATTATGGTTATATCGACGCATTCACCCAGTGGTTGACAAGGATTCCGGAACATTATGATGTTGTTGTTACGTCGAATATGTTTGGCGATATTGCTACAGATTTAGCCTCCGTTCTGCAAGGCGGAATGGGTATGGCAGGCTCAGGAAATATCGGTGATGACCACGCATTTTTCGAACCTGTTCATGGTTCTGCGCCAAAATATGCTGGCATGAATAAAGTCAACCCCATCGCTTCAATAAACTCAATTCAAATGATGATGGAGTGGTTAGGCAGGAAAAACAATAGCCAAGATATACTAGATATTGCCACTGCAATAGAAACAAGTGTTTCTGCTCACTTAGCAGAAGGTAAGCATCTGACTTACGATCTTGGCGGTGACGCAACTTGTAGTATGGTTGGTGATTTGATCTCACGGCGATTAGCGGATATCTTAAGTGAAAATTGATTAGAATTTTCTTGGAACTCCAACAGCGCTTGAATTCTCCAAGTCGATTTCTTGTTCTTCATCATCCTCGAGGATAACAGCGACTTCGTCAGAGTTAGGCGCAGTTGCTTTTGCTTTTGCTTCCAACTTATTGATGTGCTGTTGAAGTAGTTCAAATTCGATCTCAAGGTCATCCATTTCATCTCTTACAGACTCGATTTTACTATTAATCCTCGAAGCAAGTTTCTTCAGTTTGCGGATGATACGCTTCTCGGTCATGGTTCATCCGAACTACTGAAGGTTTTTGAATTAAATCCCAATCAAGGCAGATGAGATTTTACATAATTGTGAATAAGTGATACTTACACGGAAGGTTATGGCGCAGGACGCGAAGTTGATGGGAATCCCTCAACTGCTCCAATTTAACACCCTGTTAATATTGGCGACTTTGTTTCTAGCAATTGTTGGCAGTCAAATACTCTCTGCAAGTCTGGGTGGGAGTAATATCCTTTACTCCATAATTATTCTACTCCTCGCCCTTGGATTATTGGTTGTATCAGCCGATTTTTTTATTGAAGGAGCCAAAGGCTTGGCCAGAAGAGGCGGTATTCCGGAAGTAGTAATTGGCTTAACCATTGTATCGATTGGCACTTCACTTCCCGAGATACTAGTCACCTCTACATCCGCCCTTAACGTCGAGAAAAATCCTGAGGTGGCAGACTTTGCAATCGGTGGGATTTTGGGCTCTGTCTTAGTTCAAATCACGCTAATTCTGGGTTTTGTTGCACTTGCTAAGGGACTTAAAATTAGACCCTCATGGCTAAATCGAGATGGTTTGATTATGATGTTGTCTTTACTTTTGATGACGTTATTCCTAGTTACAGATGAGGGAATTACAAGGCTAGAGGGAATTATCTTATCCAGCCTTTACGTTGCTTATATCAGTTGGTTGTTGTACAATAGAAAAGAGATAATGGATGAAGAAACTGGTGGTGAGGCAGAATCAATCGAACTACGAAGCCTATCATGGTCTGGAGCTGCTTATTTCGTGATGGTTCTCACAGGATTAGCACTAGCAGTGTTTGCTGCACATCATTTAGTTGTAAATGCCAGCGATTTGGCCTACGAAATGAATATTCCTCATTCAATTATCGGTACTGTAGTTTCTGGTTTGGGTACATCACTTCCTGAATTAACCATTGCATTTATGGCTGCCAAACGTTCGCAAGGTGTTGCTATCGGGACGCTGATTGGCTCGAATATTACCGATCCACTATTGTCGATTGGAATCGCTTCAGCAGTCCATCCACTCTATCTTACTGATGCTGGTGCAGACATGATTATGCTAGTAATTCTGCCTGCTTCGATAATAAGCACTGCAGTAGCATTGCTACTGATGCGGACCTCCTATGAATTTAGAAAGTGGGAAGGAATGATATTGATTGTACTATATTTCATGTTCCTTGGCGTTTGTGAATACTTCAGACGTGTGGGGTTCTAAACCATGGAATATTAACCTCCCACCTTTTCGGATTGTCATGGTCAACTTCAAACTAGACGATATGCAGGAGGGTCTAAGAGACCTAGCTCGCGATTTTGCTCTCGAAGAGGTGCGACCAAATGCAGAGCATTGGGATGAAAATTCACAATATCCAAAGGAGGCTATCTCAGCAGCCCATGAGGTAGGTATTCTAAACTTGCACATACCAGAAAAATACGGTGGATTGGGTTTAGGTTGTATTGAGGAAGTTCTTGTCAACGAAGAACTAGCATGGGGCGACCCTGGTTTTGCTACCGCTGCTTATGCCACAGCACTTGCATGTGCACCGATTATCACCGGCGCAACAGAACAACAAAAAGAAATCTGGCTCAGAAGGGTTGCTGAAGAAGGTCAACTAGCCTCCTATGCGGTTACTGAACCGGGGGCAGGTTCAGATGTTGCAGCATGTAAAACGACAGCGGTTCTAGATGGGGATGAATATGTGATTAATGGCGAGAAAATGTGGATAACCGGTGCAGGGTATTCTGATTTCTTCTTCGTTTTAGCAAAGACAGATCCCGATGCTGGTTATCATGGAATGTCAGGATTCATTGTTGAGAAAGATGCAGAAGGATTTTCCTTGGGTAAAAAAGAAACCAATATGGGCCAAAGGTGCTCAGATACAAGGTCAATAGTTTTCGATAATGTGAGGGTGAAAAAAGATCAGCTTATTGGCGAAAACGAGTCCGGTGGATGGATGAATGCGATGAAAGCATTCGATTTGAGTCGCCCAAACATTGCAGCTCATGCAACAGGATTAGCAAGAGCGTCATACGAGCATGCTCTACAATACTCGAATGAAAGAATGACCTTTGGAAAACCGCTGCACAAACACCAAGCCATTCAGTTTATGTTGGCTGATATGAAAACCAAAATAGAGGCGTCAAGAATGTTGACATGGAAATCTGCGTTTGAATCAGATCAAGGAATTCGTAACACGGAATCTGCTGCTCATGCAAAACGTTTCGCAGCTGATACAGCAATGGAGGTGTCTACTGATGCAGTACAAGTATTCGGTGGCTATGGTTACTCAGAAGAATACCCGGTTGCTAGGTTGATGAGGGCCGCTAAAGTTATGCAAATCTACGAAGGGTCGTCACAAGTCCAGAGAATGATAATCGGCCGCGAAATAACCAAAGATTTCTGACACTAAGGAATCGAGGTGTAAGGTTTGACAAAATCATTACCCGCAATAATCCTCAATAGCGGCTCCAGTAAACGTCTTGGGAGGCCAAAGTCATTGGTTCGAGTCAACGATAAAACCTTGATTTCATACGCCGTTGAAAAATTGCAACTCGCTGGCTGTAATCCTGTTGTGGTAGTTGTTAACAAAGAACTTCAATTCGATACCCTTTTGAATTCAAACGGTGCTGTTGTTGTGGTAAATAATAGCCCCGAAAGAGGCAGAACGGGCAGTTTAAAGGTGGCTTTGAAATCAATAATGGCAGACATTGGGCGAGTACCAAATGGATTAATTATGTCTCCAATCGATAGACCGGGTTGGAAGTCATTTCATATTACACAACTGGTTGAGGCAAGTAACTCATCATGTCTGTATCAAGATGGGGTAAAAGGGCACCCAGTAAAGATAGTAAAAAACGACTTACTTGCAATTTTGAGTTCGGCAGACGATATTCCACTAAGGGATGTGGTTGAGTTCGAAAATACCGAGGTTTCTGATGCGCTGCTGAAATTGAATATTGACACTCCAGAGGATTTACTTGAACTTGCTAAATATTCAGAATATTTTGATGAACTTTGAAACGCAAATAGTATGTGTGAAGAACATTAGGGTTGAACATGACGAAACAGACGCTGGCTTGGGCGGTTGACAAGTTGGCAAAAAGGCGAAAAGTCGTGATTGCAAGCGTCGTCCAAACATCCGGTAGCGTCCCAGGTAAAGTTGGTGCAAGACTGGCGATTGCAGAGTCGGTAGACTCATTCCATGGAACGATCGGTGGTGCTGGTTTGGAATTGAAAGTAATTGGTAGATGTAGGGAAATACTTGCCGATTATCATGAACCTTATGGTGAAGTTCAAACATTTGGCTTAAATAAAGGTGCGAAGGGCTATGAAGTGCAACCTTTGGATTCACTATGTGGGGGTAGAGTGACGGTGTCAATTGAAATGATAATTCCACCACCTCACATTCTTATGATGGGCGGCGGTCATTGCGCCAATTCGCTAGCCAAAACCATCGCTTCCCTAAATTGGAATCATTCAGTTACTGATTCAAGGCAGAATTATTGTGATGAGGTCGCATTCCCTGAGGCCAGTGAGTTAATCCACTCGTCCGTCAATGACTTTCTTAACCATGAAACACATGAATCAATTAAGCGATTTTCTGACATTTTGTTGCTCGGTCACGACTGGTCTGAGGACCAAGATAGATTGCTGGGGTTGCTCAAACTTTGCCAAGAAAACGATGCTAGTTTAGATGGTGTAAGTTTTCCAAGAATTGGAGTAATTGGTAGTCGTAGTAAGTGGCACGCATTCTCCAAAGCAGCACAAAACAAGGGAATTAGAGTCAAACTTTTAGATCAAGTAATCTGTCCAATTGGAATTAACATTGGTGCTGAATCACCAGAGGAAATTGCCATAGCAGTAACTGCACAAATCCTTTCTTTGCTGAAAGGAGTTTCACCTGATGAGAAGAATTGGCGAGGGTCAAATTGAGTTTTGAAATACCTTATCCCTGAAATATTGTAATTCTTCTATTGATTCTAAGATATCATCCAATGCTAAGTGCGATAGTTTTTTGCGGTATTTGTCGACTTTTGGGTACCATCTTCTCGCTAATTCCTTGATTGTCGACACATCAACCATCCTGTAATGCAAATAATCAGCAACAAGAGGCATTTCTTTGTCGAGGAATCTTCGGTCATTCCACACACTGTTGCCACACAACGGCGCGGTTTTTGGATTCACCCACTGCTTGAGAAATTCGAGAGTTTGTTGCTGCGCCTCTGAGATTGAGACCCCCTCATGTCTTATCCTCTCAACAAGGCCACTTTGATTATGATGAGTGGTATTCCACTCATCCATGCCGGCAAGCAATTCCTCTGAGACAGATACAGCTAGATTTGGCCCCTGAGCAATAATATTCAGTTCACTATCGGTGATCACCGTGGCAATTTCGATAATTGATTCTTTTTCAATATCAAGTCCAGTCATTTCTAGGTCAATCCAAACCATACGCTGACTCTTGTCGTCCATGCACAACCCTAGATGGGTTTACATTTCAAAACGGCGGCGTATATGTGAGTAAGATTATGATTGATTTAGTCAATTCTAAATGAGCAGACTTTTGGTTGCTTGAATATTTTATGTCTGAAGCGAGCAACGATGCTGTAAGCGACATTCCTTAATGGCAAAGGTATTATCCAACAGAGTGGAAATAGGAGTCTGTAATGCCACTTCATGTAGAGCAGACATCTTATTGCAGCACTCGATTTCATATACGGTTTACCGTTTCGAACTAGGTACACCGTATCGGCTTTGATGTATCTTTCTGGCATTGCTTCAATAATTCGTTTTGCATCATCAGAACTATTCGGCCGGTAGCCTATGTTAGCACCCTTTCTCATTCTTTTATCCATAAATGTAGCAAGTCTGTGACACAGGCCACAATCGCCATCTAAAAATAAGAAATCTTTGTTTATGTCTGTACCAATACGTTCAGCAATTTCTATAGAATAAGTTCTTACATTGACTCCAGATGAAAAGTGAACCAGTTCTGGAGATGACAAATTTTTGATTCCTAAAGCAAAACTTTCGGTGAGTGAGTTATCTGTTATTGCTACTTTAGCTAGTTGGAAACTCCATTTTTTGTGATGTGTGTAGCCTCTCATAATCTTACCATTTTTGCTTGTATACAAACTATATCGCTCAAAAAGAAATTCTTCTAAAGTGCCGGGTAGTGCTTGCTGAAGGTCTCCAATGATTTCGGTACTACCAATTAATTTCAAATTTCCATTGTTTCTAGAACTATGCCAGTTGACATTTTTACCATGTTTTTTTACCCTCCCTTTGGCATATCTGTATGGAAGCCCGTAGGCTTTTGGAGCATAACTACAAGTTACGAGGCTTTGGGCTTCTAAAGTTAGAAAAAATACGCCGGGAATTCCATCTTTCGTGACATATGTTCGAATGTTATATTCGGGGAATGTCGATACAAAGGGGGTGCTGAAAAACCAGGTGGGTCTGACATTTTTCATAACAAAGGGAACAACTCCAATGAAAGCTTTGCCTTCAAACGTGTCCACGTCAAGTCCCTCCGGGAGATGCGGTGTCAATTTGTCAACTTCGACTTCCCAATGCATGAATGTTAAATCACGCCATTCCTGAGAGAGTGTATATTTTCTAGCGGGCATTGGAAAGGGTAGATGTTCAGTAGAGAAATCACCCTCCATGGCTAATCCAGTAATCTCTCTTGCTTGAATATAACCAATTTAGGCCGTAATGAATTGTACAATGTTTAGTTATATTGATTTAACAAGGGTACCACAGTCATCCATGGCGGAGGTATTGGAGGCTGAATTAGTCAGTGGTGATTCTTCTGGCAACGTTTTTGCTGGTCTCCTCATTGCATCAATTTTAATCAGTGCGTTATTCCTAGTAATCGCCTATTCCCCCGATGAAGACACTGTCTCGATGGCTGAGTCGGAAAATGAATCAAGTGACTGGAGAGCTTTCTCGGTCGTAGCACCCATCGACACGGGTATTAATGTATATCACGATCATTTCCGAACTAACGAAACCTATCCACAATGGCTTCTTGACGATCTTGGTGTCAACAAAGTTTGCGATCTAACTTTCAATGGAACATGGCAAGAGAGGTATGATGCTGACAGAACAAGTTGTTGGGACAATCTTACAACTTCAGACATTGTCTATTTCCCCGGAACTAAAATCATCGGTACTTCCCCAGATGGAGACGGAGGCATCCTAATTCTGGATGATCCATCCGACGGCCACGGTACGGCTGTTACAGGTTCGGTTATCGATGCAAATCCGGAAGCGGTTATTTTCTTTGTTGAGGGATTTTCAGATACTGCAGTGTTAGCTGCAGCAAATCAGCCGTTAGTAGATGTAATTTCGACTTCCTTTGGAGCGATTGGTTCAATTCCTGTTCCGGGTATTGAAGATGCGACGAAAGTCGCAGTAGTTGAGAAGAATAAGTTGCATACTGGTGCAGCCGACAACTCTCCCTCTCCAGCAATTCAAGATGCTACAGCGGGGCCACCTTGGTCGATTGGTATCGCCGGATATGCTGAAGAAGGTGACGATCAAAAGGAAATAATGTCTGGTTCTTATCCAGATATTTCAGCTGACTGGACACAATATTTGCCGAATCATGACGATATAGATGGCTATCATGAAACCTCGGGGACCTCTTTTGCAACTCCAAGAACTGCCGGAATTATTTCTTTCGTTTTGCAAAATCTTCGTGGAGAATTTGGCGATAATGGTTCTGGAGCATCTGAAGAGCGTGGCGGCATGCTTGTCTCAGGAGATAACTTCACCGTTTCTAATGCTCAAATAAGAGAAGCAATTAATCTATCAGCATGGTATCCTGATTTCGGTTGGGACCCAACATCTGGAACCATGCCTATCTCACCAGTTATGCCTTGTACTCAAACTGGTTGGGGATTGGTTAACCTTTCCAATATTGAGCCAATAATTGCGCATCTAAATCAAAGTACATCTCTTGGTGACCGGCCCTCAGATGTTGAAGCTTGTATGTCAGCAAATCAAGAAATGCGAGAATCATACTGGGGTGCATATCCCAGTGTAGAGTCTACAAAACACACAGGTTTGAAGCAGAGTTATGCAACCTGGCGAGACTAAGCTTCTAACAACCCATGTACTAAGAGACCAATTATTGATTAATCAGTGATTATTCGGATAGTCGTATGACAAAGATGAGTAACGTAATTTCGATTGCTTTGATTACGCTAATGCTTGTACCCTCTCTTGCTGCAGTTGTGCCAGTACAGGCTGAAAATTCAACTGCTGACGAAGAAGGCTGGTGGGTCGATACCACGGTTGACCGAAACAAAAACGGTATAGGGGATATGATTGAACGGCATATAGACAATCCAATCTTGCTGAAAGACGGGACTTTACCAATTATTGTTGATTTTGACCACACTCCAGATTCTGCTGACGTACAAATGCTTGCAGAATCTGTAGATTATGAACATGAGTGGTATCTCCCGGGGATTGATGCTGTTGCGGGAAGGATCCCAGTTTCGCTATTGGATGAGACCACAGATTTACCCGGCGTAGTTATGCTAGAATTAGATGGTATAATGACGATTCAGAATGGTGATGCAGTTACACTACATGGGGTAGATACTGCTTGGGATAATACCGGATATGATGGTTCGGGAACCACAGTTGCGATTATTGATACAGGTATTGATGGAGCGCACGCCAGTCTAGATGACCAAGATGATAACCCAGAAACAGTTGACCCTAAAGTTATAGCATTTTATGACCCGGTAAACAACCCAAGTTTGACCAATGGCACTGAAGTATTCCCTTACGACGACCAAGGGCATGGCTCTCACTGTGCAGGTACAACTGCGGGAACAGGCGCTCCAACGTATGAAAATCCGGGAATGGCTCCTAAGGCAAAATTAGTCGGAGTCAAGGTTCTAGACGCAGGTGGATCTGGTTCATTTGCCGTTGTCATGGCTGGAATGCAGTGGACCATAGATAATCGCTATCAGTATAATATCAGAGTTGCTTCAATGTCATTGGGTGCTTTTGGGATTATTGAATGGCAATCATCAGAAGAAGATAGCGTTAACAGAATGGCTAATGAAATGGTTTACAATGATATAACGCTGTTTATTGCAGCAGGAAATTCGGCTGGCAGAGGAACTATTGGCACGCCAGGTAGTGCTGAAGATGCAATTACAGTCGGTGCGCTTGACAAAGATTCCTCGATAGCAGCTTATTCAAGCCAAGGCCCAACCGAAGAGAATAGAGTCAAACCTAACGTTGCATATGTTGGATCAAATGTGATGTCAGTCGCTCATAATACTGGCGACCAATACACAGACATGTCCGGTACTTCAATGGCTACTCCTGGTGCAGCAGGAGTTGCTGCACTAATGTTACAAGCAAATCCTGCATTGAGCCCGTTTGAGGTTAGGAATTTCATGCAGGAGACTGCAGAATACCGTGCTTGTACCTACATGGGAGATCCTGCAGGTGTAGATGGTTGCGACGATAATGATGCACAAAACCTGGTAACTAAAAATCGTCAAAACAATGTCTACGGTCATGGTGAGGTGCGCGCTCTCGAATCGGTGCTTGCAGCTGCTGAGAAATATTACTTGTTCGATACCAGTCTAGAAATTATCATACAAAATGACCCGACACATGACAATTCACATACTCACCTTTCTCCAAAAGAGTCAATTAAATTCACAACTAAAGGAGGTATTGAAACAATCCAATGGCGTAGTAATCACATAGTCGATGACTGGACCAACCTACAATCATATGATTCAGCTGATACTGAGGGGGAAATTTCTGCAATCGATATAATAAGCCAATTTGAGTATCTTCCTGGAATAGACCTTGAAGGAAACCACACCATTTCTATTCGTGGACTACAATCTAACGACTCTGGAGGTCATTCCTCATCACCATTAGTTACGATAGATGTGATGTTGGTGGATACCGCCTCAGCATACATAGTTAAATCAGAGGAGACGCCTGGTTTTACATTCCTTTCAATTTCTGTTGCTTCTGCAATTGCTATCTTCGTAAATCAGAGAAAAGTAGAGACTGATGACAACCTAGAGAACTGATTGTAGTAAAAGCCTCAAACTCTTCCGTTGCAGGCGGTGGTGTAATGAATGGCATACTGTGACAACCGGTCATGGCGTGGCTCAAAGACCCGGAGGGTCCAGGGCACCCAAAATTAGGTTTAACCTACAAATTGCTACGAAAATTTAACCGGTCACTAATGTCGACATGGTTTAGAGAGTTGGACATTGTCGATAACGAAAACATGCCACATGATGGCGGCATAATGTTTGTTGCATGGCATCCAAGTGGTTTGATTGACCCAGTATTACTGCACGCATCCTTGCCGGGTAAATTATCGATTTTGGCAAAACACACATTGTTTGATTTACCCATATTAGGGAGATTATTCTCAGCAGCGGGAGCGTTACCAATTTACCGAGCAGTAGATAGTGGTGATGAAGAGAAGGCTAAGAAAAACAACACTACTATGTTAGAAAATGTTGGTAATGAGATTTCCAATGGTGGCCGATTATTACTATTTCCCGAGGGGAAAACTCACTCAGAAGCAAATGTTCACAAGGCTAAAACAGGAGCGGCAAGAATTATGTTGATGGCATTGAGAAATGCCGAATTAAACGGTAAGCCAAAACCAAATCTGATACCGGTCGGATTACATTACTCTAACTCACAAAAATTTAGAGAACGTGGGGCAGTCATCCTTGAGAGGCCGATGTCACTTCCTGAATTACCACCTCTGGAAGAGGATAAGGAACAGCAAAGTTCGAATGATAAAGAATGGGTGATATCGGTTACCAAATCTATAGAATCAGAATTAAAACGAGCGAGCCTGTCAAAAACTTCGTGGGAGGAGAGAAGATTAATTTGGTTGGCTCGAAGTGTGGTACACGCAGAAAGAGCCGTACAGAGCGGAGAGAAAATACAACGCCCAAGCTTCTCGGAATCAGTTATTGGAGCACGTAGGATGAGGGCAGGATGGGAATATTATAACACCCATAATCCCGCAAAAATTAGCCAACTGGTTGATAAATCAAAGGATCATTTTGCAGAATTAGAGTCCATTGAAGCAACTCCATATGATGTTGCAGCAAAACCCGAGAAGCCCGGATTTTTTGGCTACCTAGGTGCGCTAATCTCATGGATTTGGGTGGGTGCATGGATGTTCGGGTTGGTTACCTGGAGCGCGATTTTAGGCAATGTGCCACCTTACCAAGCGAATTACCTGACAATGTGGCAATTAAAGAAAAGGGGGATATCGGATTCAATCCACAGTACATTAAAAGTTGGCTCTGCAGTGATAATGTTTCCAATTTGGTGGGTTTTTGTATCGCTTGCTGTAACAGTAATGTTCCTAGCAACTGAAAGTCCGGTGTACATCTTATTAAATAAGCACTGGCTGTTAGCGTTATTTACCAAAATAAATCCCGTCTTGATGTTTCTTGTGTTAATGATTTGGTGGCCTATCTCTGGTAAGTTACACATGAAACTTTACTCGAGATTGGTAAGAAATTGGCGTAATTTGAAACGTTGGAAGAACTGGCGTAGAAATGAACAACATTGGCAAGAATTACAGTTAAGGCAGAGGGAAATCGGTGGTTTGCTGATTAAACTAGGTGATGGATTAATACTGCCTGGAGACGATGATTGGAGTGAACCATTCACCGGAGATGATGATTTTCAAAATGTTCAACTGCGAGTTTGAGGCCTATTTTCAACCCTATATTGATATGCATCCATTGATACGGTGTAACGGGTGAGCAGTTGGTGGGTTCAGAATATGTCAAAATGACGCCTGCTGCCGACAAATCTGTCTGGAGTGCATCAGTCAATAAAAAAGAACTTGAGCTATTAATAAATTCGAATGCAGTCTTACTCGACGTCCTTAGAGATCAAGTTGGTACCTTGGGCGTCAAGCGTGGTTGTGACCTCGGAACATGTGGTTGCTGTACGGTAATGATTGATGGTGAACCTCGATTGTCCTGCTTATGTTTAGCAGGTCAGGTTTCGGGCTCGGAAATAATCACCGTTGAAGGTTTAGCCGATGGAGCACATCTCGCACCAATTCAAGCCTGTTTTGCAAAATATGGTGGTTCACAATGCGGTTTCTGTACACCGGGATTTTTGATTGCTTCACAGGCTTTACTCGAAGCAACCCCATCGCCAACAGATGAAGAGGTCGCCTTAGCAATTGAGGGCAATTTATGTCGCTGTACGGGCTATCAACAAATCATTGAATCTATTCAAGAAGCAGCAAAGATACATCGGGGAGAAAGCGCCGCACCACATCCGGCATCATCACCTCACCCAGACCCTCATCCAGGCGGCCCAGGGGAGCCATCTATGCCACCTGGACATGCGAAGTGATATTCATGTCAGCAGGATATCGTCAACAACCGGGAAACTCTTCCTCTAAGCGTAAAGATGGGAAGAGAGTTGCAGGTAAACAAGTATTCCCACCTCCCGGTTCCGGTGGCTCTAATCCTACGATGAAGCCAAGAGATTTAGATTTCATTCCTGAATCAGTTGGGGGGAAAGAACCACAACCAGCAGGCTCACACATTCATGACAGAATTAGAACAGGTACTGTTGTTGGAAAGTCGTTACAGTTAGTCGATTCAAATGCTAAAGTAACCGGACAAGCTTGGTATGGTGATGACGTGAGATTACCGAATGAGACCATCGGAAAAATCCTGCGCTCACCCTACCACTATGCCAAGATAAAGTCAATCGATACGTCAAAAGTTGAGGCTTTGCCGGGAGTAATATCAGTCGCAACAGGTAAAGATGCACCACATAGTTTTGGAGTGCTGCCTGTAACTAAAGATGAACATGCCATGGCCGTGGAAAAAGTTAGGCACATGGGTGACCTTGTGGCTTGCGTCTGTGCTGAAACTGAAGCAATAGCTATTGAAGCCCTGTCACTATTTGACATCGAATGGGAGATTTTAGAGCCGGTATTTGACCGTAAAATGGGCTTAGAGGATGTTGACGAACCAATCCACTGGCGCGGCAAATATCACTTGTCAAAAACCAATGTACAAAAGCGAGTTTTCCAAGAGTTTGGTGATCGTTCTCTAGTCGACAATCCACACGCTTCATCTCATGGTAAATGGAGCATGGAAGGGGTTCATCACGGCTTTACTGAACCTCATGCAGTGGTAGCACATTGGGATGCTAATGGCCGACTTCAATTATACACTCCGCAGCAAGTACCACATTATACTCACAGGGCTCTGTCAACGGTTTTAGATGTTCCAATGCATCAAATAAATGTCATAAGAACATTCGTTGGTGGAGGATTTGGTGGTAAATCAGATCCATTCCCGCACGAGATGTGCGCAGCAATTCTTGCCCGAAATTCAGGCCGTCCGGTTAGAATAACCTTCGATAGGGAAGAGGTGTACTGGATTAATCGTGGTAGACACCCAAGTGATATTGAAGTTAAGATGACGGCAGATGACATTGGCAGAATCTCAGGGTTCGATATCGATGCTCTAATTGATGGAGGTGGATTCGCATCGTTCGGGCATGTTACCTCATACTACAATGGAGTACTTGCAACTGCGCCATATGAGTTAGGTTCTTTCCACTATACTGGGGCACGGGTTTGGACTAACAAACCGGCCTCAGGTGCAATGCGTGGACATGGGGCAGTAAACACGCGATGTGCAGTTGAAGTCGGTCTTGATGAGATGGCTGAGCAAATGCATGTCGATCCTATTGACTTGCGTTTGGCAAATCTACTGCCCCCTCATAGTCGCACTATTACCGGCTTTAGAATTACTTCAAACGGCATGCGAGATGCACTTGAAGAGGTCAGAAAAGGGTCAAATTGGGATGAGAAATTTCGTCAAATGCCACTCGGTAAAGGAATCGGGGTAGGTTGCGGTTTCTTTATCTCCGGGTCAGGCTTACCCATTCATTGGGATCCTAATCGATTCCCACATGCTACAGTCCATATCCAAGTTGACATGGATGGTGGGGTGACCGTTCACACTGGGGCTGCAGATATTGGACAGGGTTCGACAACTGCTGTTGCTCAGGTTGTTGCAGAAGTCCTCGCTCTGCCGATTGAAATGATTCATGTACGTAGCCATGAAAGTGATACTTCTCCGGTAGACCTTGGCTCATATTCGAGTAGGGTAACGTTCATGAACGCAAATGCTGCGATAAGAGCGGCACTAGAAATACGTGAGCAGATTTTAAAGGCGGCTTGGGATATTCTTGGTTACCATCCAAATACTTTAGTTTTGAATGACAGAAGGATTTACTACAAGCATGACCCTTCGGTTGGAGTGTCTTATCTCAAAGCCCTTCACAAGGCTCAGGAAGACAAGGGCTCATTAATTGCGAGTGGCGCTTACCGCTCCCCACCAATGGGTGGCGTCCACAAAGGTGCTGCAGCTGGACTTGCTCCGGCTTATTCATTCTCAGCATACGTAGCAGAAGTTGATGTTGATGTAGAATTAGGCCTAGTAAAGTGTACAAAGGTTTGGGCTGCCCATGATTGTGGAAAAGCGCTTAATCCGTTAGCGGTCAAGGGTCAAATAATCGGCTCATGTCATATGGGTCTCGGTCAGGTCTTATCGGAAAAAATGGTTTATGGCAGGACCGGGCATTTGCAGAATGCTAATTTATTGGAATACAAAATACCGTCCGTGCATGAGATGCCGCATGTAGAGCCAATTATCATCGAATCCTGTGACCCTGAAGGCCCATTTGGTGCGAAAGAAGCTGGAGAAGGTCCACTGTTACCTATTTTACCTGCGGTCGTAAATGCTGTTTACGATGCGGTCGGGGTGCGATACAGAGACTTACCACTAACTCCTGATATTGTATACAAAGGGATTGAACGAAAACGCCGTTCGATGAAATTGGACGATTGCCTTGATTTGCCATGCCCAAGATTACAACACGGACCGATGCAAGCAGAATTGGTTGCTAGAGCGGCTGAGCACAAATTACGCGATAAGGCACGGCAAAGAACCGAAGACACCTCACATTATGTTAATGGTGTACTGTTTGGCTTTGACCCCAACATCCCGCTTGAAGATCAGGTCGATGGATGGCGAATGGCCACTGAGCCGGATCCAGCACAGTTGGCTGAATTAGGCTTAGCAGGTAGGGCTTGGTTGAAGAAAACCCAGCGAGAAATGGGCGGTGATTCATGATGCTGATGCCACCATTTATTCTTCATCACCCTGAAACTACAGAAGAGGCAGTATCAATTGCATCAAATTTAATAGCGCAAGGCGAGGAATTCGATTGGGTTGCTGGTGGTACAGATGTCTTGCCAAATTACAAATGGCGTATTAATCCTAAGCCACATGTCATCTCCTTAGCAAAGATTCCTGAGGCTAATCTAGTAACTCCCTATGAGATTGGTTGTATGACTAAATTATCATCGCTAACTGTTGAACGGGGGGTTCATCCATTGATTGTCGAGGCAGCATCAAAAATAGCTTCCTCACTAATTAGAAAAAGCGCTACAGTAGGAGGTAATTTATGCCTTGATACCAGATGTTTTTGGTATAATCAAAGCGAAGATTGGCGGCGTTCAATCGACTGGTGTCACAAAGCGGATTGTGGTACTGGGGCCGATTGCCGAGTTATACCGAATCAAAATACTCTATGTGTGGCTACTTACCAAGGAGATCTAGCGCCTAATTTTATGGCATTAGGTGCCGAAGTTACACTAGTGGGCCCAGAGGGTGAGAGGACTATTGCTTTGAGTGAATTTTACCAACTAGATGGAATGAAGAAAAATGTTCTTCAACAGGGTGAGTTTATGTTAAAAGTGACACTACCCGAGGACTCGTTTGATTACATGGGCAGCTATCAGAAATTACGGGTTAGAGAATCCTGGGATTTTCCAGAGGCAGGAGTGTCTGCTGTGTGGAAAAAGGGAGACTACTCCACACTGAAAATAGCCTCAACCGCATTAGAATCGATACCTAAAAATCATACAGAACAAGTATCAAACTTTATTTCTTCATGGGAAAAAGGTTCAAGTTTGACAAAATTATGCGATGCAATAAGAAAATCAGTAAAGCCAGTAAATAACACCGCATTACCGCCAAATTATCGCAGGTCTGTAGTTAGGATTTTGACCAAAAGAGCACTAAAAAATATCGGATGTGAGTAAGTGAAACCAGTCATTAAAACAGCATTTTCGTGCGTATTTGCGCTTGCCTTTTTGATGGCCGCAGTTTCGCAATCATCAGCCCAAGATCAGGTCGAAATACCATCGTGGGAGGTTGGTTGGGAGACAAATATGGATGGTGTGTATGAACTAGAGTTGTCTGGAGATGATGACATTTTAGATTCAATAGATTTTTTCATAGCAAATGATAGAATGGGTGAGGTAAATCTTGCAATTTCTGTTGAGTGGGCTGAGTCTTCGGTTCCAATCGAACTAGAATATGATGAGTCAGTAACTATTCCGGCCTCTGATAACCAAACCTTTACTATAGAAATATCCGATATTACGGGCTATTCTTTTGACCGTTCACCCACCAAATCAATGACTCTTATACTGACAGCAGAAGAGCAAATATTCGAGCAGCAGGCATCATCGCAAGAGATTGATGCAGAGCTTTCAGTACCAGCCGTATTTGACTTAAGTCTAGAATCAGTCTCAAATGGTGAGACACTGTATTCAGGCTCCTCGGTAGAATATCAAGTCTTAGTCACCAATAACGGAAAT
Source organism: uncultured Candidatus Poseidoniales archaeon (assembly GCA_964412625.1). Taxonomy (GTDB): domain Archaea; phylum Thermoplasmatota; class Poseidoniia; order Poseidoniales; family Poseidoniaceae; genus MGIIa-L1. Next base: position 19,579 of record CAYPPO010000001.1, on the reverse strand, counting down.
GGAAAAGATGTGATTAAAATGCCGGAATCATCGGTGAAATCTTGTCCAAGTGTATCCGTTGAGGGTTTAGACGCAATTAAGGACACAGAGATTGATAATTCAACAACTAAAGATTTCACAATAAGAATTTCAGCCTCCGAATCACAACCAGCGAGATCGTGTGAAATAACTATTTCAATAAAATCGGCTGGTAATGGAAAGATAATTACTACGGTTTTTGAGATAATGGTAAATTCTAACTCAGTTGAAGAAGATAAAGCAACTGATGGCAATATCGGTGATTCAGAGGCCGAACAAGATGTCGATATTACCGAAAGCGATACCTTGGATTTTTTGGGAATTTATGATGTCATTTTTGTCTTGACTTTAGCAGTGGTTTTTCGCATGAGAAATAGATGTTAAAAAATAGCCCTCAGTGCGCTTTTTTATTACAAAGAAGTGGAAGGAATTTTTACATTCATGAACCTTAAACCATTGTGTCAATTTGCTCATAGATGAGCAAGCATTATGAGTGGAAAGAATCTCGAGGGCATAGTAGTGCCTAGTGCATTATCCAAAAGGGGGATTTACATGGGTGTAGAAGGAGGCAAGAAAATCAGTCTTGAGACATGGCTCAAGGTTGGATTTGCTGTGTCCCTTCTGGTTTCTGTATTGCTAATTGGTTTGTTTAGTTTAAACAAAGAAACCGTGTTCTCTCCTTATGAAGAAGACCCAGATTATTTCAACATTCAACTAACAGAAATGCGGGCAAATTTAGGCGATGATGGTACTGGATACACAGTAGCCAATACAATGTCCACTCCGATGTTGGTTAATGACTGGAAAGACCCCCACCGTACACTACTTGTCATTGCTGCTCCAGAAAAACCGTTCGATTCTGCCGAAGCATCTGCGATATACGACTTTGTAACTAAGAAAGGTGGCAAGGTAATCCTAGCCTCAAACTCTACCAATGCTCAACTCGTTGCGAGTGAGTTTGGGGTGAAGTATTTTGATGCACCTGTGGTAGATCCGTTCCAATTTTACGAGGTAGTAGACGAGTCAGGGGAAGCACTCAATCCAGATGAAAGGAAGTTGTGGGCCGCTGCCAGTATTACTAGGGATGTCACCCAAATGGGTGATGAAAAGCACGTCCCTTGCTCTGCTAGTGCGATTGCTAATGCTCAAGTAAACGACTGTAGAATGCCTGTTTTATTTCATCGAGCAACAGCCATTCAGGTTTTAGACGAAGATGTCGAAGATGATAGAGATGTTATGGTTCTTGCTCATGCTTCAACTCCGGCTTTCATTGCACGACAAGATACGAATATCGATAACCTAAACAATCCATCTCTTGGTGAAGGGAAAACAGGTCTCATAATACGCATGGATTTCCCAGGTATCGAAGTACTAGAGGAGCAGCCGAACAATAACTTTGGCGAGGTTGACGTTACAGGCTCAATTGTGTTTGTTTCAGACCATTCCGTTTTGGCTAATCACCTTTGGAATCAAACCATTGGCGAAGAAACTGGAAAACAACAATGCGAATCTCCATTATACGTGTCCAATGCCCTGGAGAATTCACATGCATGCTGGGACAGCGCATTGTTTTCTAGTGACGGTGGAGAGGTGGTGTGGAATGGCAACGGCCCATATTTCCAAGCATTGTTCTATGATATGATGGAATTTGATAATGAAGAGATAACCACCAAAGTTACGAGAGACCCCTCTGAGTTTAATCTTGTTTTTGATGAAAGTAGACACGTATCAAGTGCCCTCTCATCTCCTTTTACTGAGGCGATTGGCGCAGTAGTACTCTTGACCAGTGATAATGTACTAAAATGGTTGATTATCCTGAATCTGTTTGCTTTATTGGCGATTGCCATTATGGTGGTTCCTGAAAAAGAAAATTGGAGACATGTTTTTGACCTAACAAGATTTAGAGAAAGGCCAACTAAAATAGATTCATCCAAGTACCAAATGCGAGTTAGAGAAGCCTTTTTGTCTAAAGTAAGACAGTTTAATGACTTGACAAGAGACGAATTTGCTCGTAAATCACCAGCGGAAATAATGTATATGGTAAAAGATCCCCGCTTAGTAGAACTGATAAGTTCTAACCGTTCCTACTCCAACGAAGAATTACGGGAAGTGATTCCCCAAATACGTCGTTGGGGTAAATGAAATTAGGAGGAAATAGACATGCAACCAGCCCCCCCACCCCAGCCTGCGCCAACGCAGCCAGGGATGCCAGCAGTACCTGCACCGGCAGCGCCAATGCCAGCACCACCAATGCCAGCAGCACCCGCGCCTGCGGCTCCAATGCCCGCACCGATGCCAGCAGCACCTGCCCCAGCACCCCCAGCAGCCCCGGCCGCTCCGGCACAGCCGAAGCACCAGAGTACCCCAGAAGTTCGTGAGAGACTGTCTGCTGTTGGCGCTATCGCTCAAGCGATAAGCGCTGAAGTTCAGAAAGTAATTATCGGTAAAGCTCACATTATCGATAATGTACTCATCAATATTCTATCCAACGGAAATCTTCTGTTCGAAGATTATCCCGGTTTGGCGAAGACATTGATGACGAATACTTTCGCCGACGCGCTAGGCTGTGACTTCAAGCGTGTGCAATTTACGCCTGACTTGTTACCTGCAGATATTACTGGTACCAATATTTATGATGCGAAGAAGGGAGAATTTACTTTCAAGCCAGGACCTTTATTCTGTAATTTGCTCCTCGCTGATGAGATTAACCGTGCCCCGCCAAAGACTCAAGCGGCACTGCTAGAGGCTATGCAAGAGAAGCAAGTGACAATCGGTACAGTAACTCACAAGTTACCAGCACCGTTTATTGTCATGGCTACCCAAAATCCGGTCGAACAAGAAGGTACATATCCGCTCCCGGAAGCGCAACTTGACCGATTTATGTTCAAGATGTCTGTGGGATATCCAGACCGTGCCGATGAAGATGAAATTCTATCTCGACGTATTTCACGTGGAAAAGACGCGGTAGATGTTGATGTAATTACCGATCCTCAGAGAGTTATTGCTATGCAGCAAGCCTGTGAGGATGTCTATGTCGACCCGGCACTTAGAATGTATATGGTTGAGATTGTCGCTCGAACCAGAGAGGATCCAAGAGTACTTGTTGGCTCATCGCCTCGTGGTTCACAAGCATTGCTCAAGACTTCAAGAGCGGCTGCAGCGCTTAGAGGGAGAGATTTCGTCACTCCGGACGATGTCAAGGCCGTCTCAGAATTGGCCATCGCTCACAGAATTATTCTAAAGCCTGAGCATCAAATAAAGGGTCTTGAAGCAGGTGAAGTAATTCAAACAATTCTACGAGAAGTACCAGTGCCAACCGTTTGAATCTCTACTGATAGGTGTTAATCATGTGGAGTCGCAAATCAGCAATGTTAGGTAGTTTAGCCATAGCGATGTATTTGCTAGGCTTAACGCTACGTAACGAACAATTAGTGACCATTGCGGTTGTTATATTCGTTTTCCTAACTTGGGCTGCCCTATTTGGTGGTCATGCTGATGTGGCTTCTACTGGTCGCAGAGCAGAGGAATGGTCTGGCGAAGAGGGGATTGCATTGGGCAGTGTAATTGCAATGCGAAAACTTTCCAGCGCAAGATTGTTTGAAGATGGAGAGTTGAATGTAACACTTCGTATGCAAAATAATTCACCTCTGCCTAAGATACTTGAAGTTAGAGATAGGGTTCCAGAAGTGATGAGAATAAAGGAGGGTTCGAATTATATTTTGATGGAATTGGGCCCTAGAAGAGAGACTTTTATCGAGTATACCATCGAGTGCCCATTAAGAGGATTTTACAGCATCGGTCCCGTTGCGGTTAGAATTCAAGATCCATTCGGTTTGTTTCACAAGGAAAAAGAAATGCATGTCTACGATGATTTCCTTGTGTTCCCAAAAATGGAAGACCTCAAAGAAACATTTGTCAAGTCAAGAGTTCCAAAAATATTCACTGGTGCAGTTAACATAAGGCAACCAGGGCCTGGATCAGAGTTTTACTCATTAAGAGAGTACTTCGAAGGAGATTCATTTAGAGCAATTAATTGGTCTGCTTACGCACGTTCAGGGAAATTAATGGTCAACGAGCGAGAAAGAGATGCTGTATCTGATATCATAATTATTGTCGACTCGAGAGCAGTGTCTGAAACCGGTCCAGTATCTAGAAATGCATTGGTTTACTCAACTAGAGCAGCAGCGTCATTAGCAAAATATTTCCTAAGCAGGAGAGACTCGGTAGGAGTAATTGTTTATGGTGATGAAGTTGTTAGTGTAGACCGTGATACAGGGAAGAAACAATTGTATGTCATCCTAACAAAATTAGCCGGAGCAGTAGCAAGAGGTAATATTCCCTTACAGGTGGTAGTTAATCGAATTATGCCTCATATCAACAAAGGAAGTCCGATAATATTCTTGTCAAATCTAGAAGACGATCCTACTATTGTTAGCGCATTAAGAGATTTTAGGGCTAGAAATTTTGATGTAACAGTTCTTTCACCTTCATCGCTCGAATTTGAGTTTGATGCCAAGAGAATTGACCGTACAGGATATGAAGTGTTAAAGACAGAGCGGGATGTGTTGATTGGTGAATTGAGAGGCCTAGGTGTCAATATTATGGACTGGGAGCCAGATATGTTGCTGTCAACAGCGCTGGCAGGCGCAAGAGGATTTTGAGGTGAGGACATGACAATGAATAAGCCATCGGGAGACACAAGGGTCCTTTATGAGGGCAAAAAAGTTAGGTCCTCAGCCCCTTCGAGAAAGAAGCTAGCAGGGCAAGCAGGTGCCGGTTCAGAAATTCCGAAGGATGCGATACCGACGGTCGAAATGCCGACATTTATCGAGAGTTTACTTGGAGGGCCTTTAGTTGCAAAGACGAAATTTTTACCACCAGACCGTATGGTTCAAAACCTTCAACTTGCAGTATACGGAGTACTTGTTGCTCTTTCGTTGCTAACATACATGATTTCTCCGCCAGAAGGAACACTTTGGTACATGATTACTGGCAGTTTAGCAATTTCATTCATTATGCAGATCGTCATAATTGTAATCGCGGCCGGAACAGGGTTTTGGGGTACGATGCAAAGAGATGGGAGGTTTACCCTGGTCAGTAACCTAATGTTTATTCTAGCAATCATGCGTTTTGCTGCCTCCAAGGTTTCATTGGCTACAGATCCGTTTGAGTTACAAGACAATCCGGCACTTTTGAATATTCTAGTTGTCAGTTATGCAGTATTATTGGTCATGTATTTTGAGTTAGCGAACGGGGTAATAAGATACTCGATGCTAGACACAAGCATCAGAACCAACGAAGTTTATGTGATGAATCCAAAGAAGATCGTAGGGAAATACCATCGCTCACTAGTTATCAATCCTATTACTGCGGCAATATTAGCCATCATTGTACTGTCCGCAAACACAATACTACCATTCATAGTAGGGATATTCTCTTCAGATACGGCAACAAGGATGGAAGAATCGGTTGAGTTGATCTCAGTTTATGGGGTAGCACTTGGTTCATTCTTCGTGTTCTGTGTTGTTGGTGGACTCTTTGCTCTAAACTTACCAAATCATCTACAGAAATTTAGAGAAAAGCGGGCAGAATAGTACTAGGCTTTTGGTTTCTCTAGCACAATTTTTGATAAAGTGCCCATGAGACTTTTGATATCATCTGTGTCACATATGTATTGCACAGAAAGTTCTGTAGAGTCTAAATATGATACTCTTATTGTAGTTGAGTTAACTTTTGCAATTTTTTCATCAATCATTTCTTTGTTGTTGGTGCCAATAAACGATATCAAGCAAGAATAGTACTCGATATTTGAAATTGGTAGGCTTCGCTGAATAACAGACTCTGCAGTGGGTAATTGTTGCTGAGATACGACAAAGTCAATCTTCGAAGGACTGGACTTGACAGACCAACAAGTTACACTTTCTTCATCTAATCTAATCAACATGTTGCCCAATATCTTGCTTTGACTTGCAATATCACCAATTTCTACCGTGATTTTGGCTACACTCCTCATACATCCAATGGCTTTCAATTGATTTGATTGTATTATATTCGGCCCTATGACAGTTGGTGCGCTGTCATCAAACGAAGAGTGGAGATTTCTGATTTCGACAGGTATACCATAATCTTTGATTGGAATCATGGTTGTGTGATGAATTACTGGTGCATCGACTCTTGACAACTCTCTAGCCTCATCATAACCAAGGTAAGGGATTGGTGTGGAGTTTACTCCCCACCGTGGATTAACTGATAGAACACCATCAACATCTTTCCATAAAATCAATTTTTTGGCGTCCAAAATTCTTGCAATCGCTGCCGCAGTATGGTCACTTCCTCCTCTACCTAATAGCGCTAGATTCCCGTCTCGCCCCTCACCAAACCATCCGGTGATTACTGGAATACCCCTAAATGCAGAGTGGTCGAGCCTTTGTATTGATTTTTCGATATCAACATTTGTTGCAGTATCGGTTCCATTCAAACAAATTCCAACATCCTCAGAACCAACTGCATTGGCATCCAAGCCTTGTTTTCGTAATTCATTAGCAACTACCAGTGCGGAAAGTCTCTCACCGGCAGCGAGTAATGTATTGACATCAACAAAGCTATCTGGATTTTTGGAGAGGTTAAATAGCGATTTATCTATGCCACTCAATACGTTGTTGAATTTATCAGCAAATATCGACTCATCAATTTTTGGCGAGAATCTTAGATGTTGTTTTCTCAAATCAGATACTAACCTCGTTGCATATCTTGGTTCGTTTGCTGCTCTGAGTAATCGGTCAGTTGTGCCCCACAATGCTGAAACAACGACCACAATTCTGCTGGGACGTGATTTTATTATTTTAGTAATAACTTCGAGGTCTGATGAATCTCTCAGACAAGAGCCACCAAATTTGTGAACAACTACGTCATTCATTGAAAAATCCTCCTCGCAATGCTAGGTCTGTAACGACAAACTTGGCCATTGCTTCAACAACTGCAACAGCCCTAGGAGCAAGAACAGGGTCATGTCTACCCTTAACAATCAAGGTTTCTTGTTGGTTAGATTCTAGGTTAAGTGTGACTTGTTCTTTTGGGATGCTAGATGGTGGCTTAAAGGCAACTTTACAAAATAAGTCTGAACCAGTCGATAAACCAGCTAAGGCGCCATCTGGTTTTTCTCCAAGTAATACTGGATTCTCTTTATCGCCTCCCCAGGGGTTATTGTGTTCACTACCTGCCATTCCTACAACAGAGAACCCTTTGCCGAATTCAACTCCTCTAGCAGCGGGTATCGACATCATTGCTCTAGCCAAATAAGGCTCGATTCCATCAAACCATGGTTCGCCGATTCCGATTGGCATTCCAGATATTTTTAATTCTACTTCACTACCTATTGAGTCCAGGTTTCTTCGGCTTTCTTCGACAATCTTGATCATGTCACTTGCAGCCTTAGGATCTCGACATCTGATATTTTGACATGCTTCATTCGCCCATTTTGGGGGACAAGTAGATATTGGATTTGCATTTATGCTACCAATTGAGGAAACATGCGCATCAATGGAAATCTTTAGTGCCTTGGTAATTGGAGTGATGATTGCAGCAGCAGCCACTATTGGCGCAGTAAGTCTCGCACTGGATGTGCCACCTCCACGTAAGTCTGCTTTACCATCAGTCTTTTTCATCATAACCATATCTTGGTGACCGGGCCTTGGCTGGTTAGGCAAGAACGAGTAGTCTTTGGTCCTAACATCGCTATTTTTGATAGATATTTCAATAACCTCGCCAGTGGTAATTGAATCATTTATTCCAGATAATAATTCGACTACATCTGGCTCTTTACGCTTACTAGCATATCTTCCACCGGGTTTTCGTTCATTCATTGCGCGCTGAATATTACCAGGATTTATCCTAATTCCTTTTGGCACACCTGCCAAGTAGGCACCAACACGTGGACCATGGCTTGTACCAAATAAGGTAAGTCGGAGGACTTCACCTAGGCTCATCTGCATCAGTATCGGTATTTCCTACAGGCGTTGGTTCAAGAACCTGCGCAATAATTTACATTTCTAATTCGTCAGAATCCATTGACAAAAACTTTGTCTCAATTATTTGATTATCCGGCATAAGTCTAAGCAATGCAGATTTAATGCGCTTTGCCGAGTCTTGTAGCAATGATGGGACAACAATCACTATCGCAGGACCGCTCCCGCTCATACCCGAGGAGCGGGCGCCGTTAAGGAATGCGTCATTGGATATTTTTCTTCCTTGTATGTCATTGGTAACCGAGCACATCGCTCGTCCATTGATTGTCATACAATTCAGCAATTCACCCTGCTGTAAGGCTATCAATGCTTTCTCAAATTCACCATACATAGGTGTGAAATCCTCAAGTTGCGGTCTATTTTTCCTAGAATCTCTTGCGGCGATCAAAACTAACCAATCATCGGAATTTAGTCCGGGTCCTTCCATAACCACCCCTTCGGAGATATCTTCTGAATTTGCATCGATAAGTTTCCACCCTTTCGTTAGACAAGCCCATGAATCATCAATCGAACCAGTTATCGAGACCCCTGCTGCAACTTGGGCTTGAGAAGATAGGCTAACTATTTCAGCATCGTTCAGTTCGGTTTGCGTAGCATCACAAAGTGCTTTTATTGCTGCAACAGATATCGCGGCACTCGATTTTAACCCTCTGCTTTGGGGTATTTTTGAAGCAACAGCCCAATTAATGTCCTCTTTTTCTAAATTTTTAGGCAATGGTAATTGGTTTTCAACCCATATCTCAACGACTTTAGTAAGAAGGTTATCACCGTCGTTTAGTTCTCTTTTGCTCGGTTTGTCAAGTGCTTTAACAATTACCGGTAAATCAAGAGATAAAGAGGCGCCATACCCAGTGCCGGCTGCATGTAACAAGCTGCAAGCACCATGAGCTTGTCCTGTGCCAATCACCGCCATTTTAGACCTCCCTAGAGTCGGTTGTAATCTTGTTACCTATATGCCTAGTTTGGTCTGAATGATGGCACATAATTGTATCACCGACTTTCAACTCTGTCACTGACTTCACCACACCAACGCCAGACAAGACGCAAACTGTCTCCGCCTGTTGAAGGAATATAGAGTTTGATATTTGATAGTCATTTTCCCAGTAAATACGCAAAAATGGCCGTTTTTCAATTTTCAGTCGACCAATTACTGCAGGTCTAGTTGAGCCGTTTTCTGATACCAGCAAAACCTCATCACCAGAATCTAATTCCGATAAATACTTCGTTCTGCCATCAGCCATCAAAATGTATGAATGTGGTGGACCAGCGTTGACCCTAAACGGTCGTGGCGGAACAAACTCAGATTGTATTACTTCTCCGTGTACTAGACCTAAGGAAGATGCACTGGAACCGATTAACATACCTTCTCCCTCCGATATTAAGCAGGCTAGGTCAATACAATATCTTTCACCAATGCCACCAGTTTCAATATTGATAATTGTTGCCTCAGTCAACATGATATTACCCAAACTTTCGACCTCGCCTTGCTCGTTCTGTGTTTTACTTTCCAGACGTTGTGATTTTGCGATACAACTAGCCCGAATTAACTCTTCTTCAGGTTTGATTATGATTGCGTCTACGCCTTTCTCTAGGGCAAATGCTATCCCATTGACATCTTTTCCTTCTGTGACTATCACCGCTATTTTGGTACCCGTGCCCTCACATTCAGATATAGCATTCTCAACTGGGATCATCTTCCAATTTGAAAAATCAAGTACTATCCACTCAACTAAACCAATCTTATTCCTGAGATTTTCGTAACTATTTTTGTCATCAACTAAGAATCGAAAACCAACTAATACTCCATTGTGAAATAGTCTATCGTGTTCTAAGTAATAACCGCCACTTGAGTCACTAGTTAGGGTGAAATCAAAGACATTATCAATATCTTTTGGTATCGAACCGGTACGACAATCACACCAAATCTGCAATACCCTCACCTTATAATGAGCATCTTTCAATCGCTTCTTTAACACTTATGTTGTCGTGAACAATCATTCCAATCGCCTGACAAATTGCAGTCACATTTTGATGGGCAAAAATTTGCCTCCCCATACAAACTCCAGCCCCACCAGATTCCATGGATAATTTAACCATCGTTAGTATTTCTTCGCTGTTACCTGTTGATGGACCACCAGCAACTAGCAGCGGTATCGGTGCACTGCGGCATATATTAGAAAAACTTTCTTTGTCACCGGTCCATACGGTCTTTGCTGCGTCGCAACCAAGTTCAAACGCGATTCGTGCTGCGTGAGCATATCCTTTGGTAGAATCACCTTTCATCAAATTTACATTTTCACCTCTAACATATATCATGCCCAGCACTGGTGCATCGTTGGAGTATGCTGCGGATGTCACAAGCCCCATCCTCTCAAGCATTTCCGGCTCTTTTTTGCTACCAATGTTGACTTGGCATGAAACGCCTATTGCGCCTCGCATTATTGCTTCGTTAACGTCTCCAACTAGGACTTTATTCGAGTAGTTTTTACCTCCATGTCGGGTTGAGGCTGAAAGATGAGCAATCATGCTTGTTTTAGTTCCGTGGCAAAGGTGGCTGAATTTGTCAACCACGCCTTTGTGAGCGACTATCACATTAACTTCACCTGCAATTAGAGATTTGATAGTAGCCTCAATATCTTCTAATCCTGCACAAGGGAAATCCGTAACTCCGTGATCGATTGGAACCCACACACCCTTACCATGGGGGAGAATTTTTGCCATGACATCCGCTTTTCCCATGCACTTCCGACAATCTCCTATATCTCAATACTTTGCATTATCACACAGCGGCTAAAACGTCAAACTTAACTTGTTAGCTAATTCACTTCGAACCGATGCTTCAAAAGACTAGTTCGCCATGGGTGTAACGATGGAACCCGTAACAATGGTCGCAATGGGTGCCCTCAGTGGCGGATTTTTGTTTGGAATGTGGTATGTACTTGTTCGCAGTGACGCTAAACTAAACATGCGGCCAGGAATGTCCGCGGAAGGTCTTCGGCAAGATACAGGAGCACCAAGCTTTGGCCGGACCAAACAAGAAATAGATAGAAAATTAGCCATAGTTGAGGCTCGTAGAAGAAGAGCCGAATTGATAGAATCTAGGCTTGCTGTGCAGGAAGCTGAACTTCGAGCAGCTGAAAATGCGAGGAAGTTAGCCGAAGAAGCAGAAAAAGAGAGACTGCGACGTCAGCAAGAGCGAATAAGGTTGGAAGAGGAAGAACGCCAACGACAAGAGGCCGAAGAACAGCGGAGAAGAGAGCAGGAAGATTCTGAGCGTCAGCGGCTTGAAGAAGAAGCACGGATGGCAGAATTACGTCTTCAAGAGGAAGCAAGACTTGCACAGGAACAGGAAGAATTACGACAAGCCGAGATGGCAGCAGCGGAAGAACAGAGACTTGCCGAATTAGAGGCCGCAAAGTTACAAGAGGAAATGGAATCTAGAGCGGCTGCTGAAGCCGCGATGGCCGAATTACAAGCAAGACTCTCTAGAGAAGGTGCGATGACTGGTGATGTTCAAATTTCTCTAATGTGGGAGAATTTTAACGACCTTGACCTGCATGTAGTTTGTCCCTCTGGTGAAAGAATTCATGGCGGGAATAAGAAGTCAGAATGCGGCGGTGAGTTAGACGTTGACGCCAATGTTAGGCCAGAAACCAAGAAGCCTGTCGAAAATGTAGTCTGGCCGGGAGTAACAGCACCGCCTGGAACTTACCAAGTTTATGTTCACCACTACAAAAAACACAAGAAGCGCCGTACTAAAGATCCTACTGGATTCCAAATAATTGTTAACAATGTTGGCGATTACCGCGAATATCACGGGGATTTAACACACGGTGACCCAATAAAATTAGTATGTCAGTTTGAGGTACCAGATAGGGACGCTCAAGCAGAATATGCGAAGAAAAGTTTAGAGGAACAGATGCGCCTTGAAGCGGAGGAATCTGCTAGGTTAGAAGAAGAGAGAGAGGCAGAGGAGAAGCAAAGACAAGCCGAATTTGCCGCAGCAGAAGAGCAAAGGTTGGCTGAGCTTGAAGCGGCTAGGCAGCAAGAGGAGTTAGAATCTAGACAAGCCGCGGAAACTGCGATGAAAGAACTTCAAGCTAGATTGGATCGAGAAGGTGCCCGCTCTGGCGATGTTCAAATCTCTCTCATGTGGGATAATTACAATGATCTTGATCTCCACGTCGTGTGCCCATCAGGCGAAAGAATCCACGGTGGTAACAAGTTATCAGAATGTGGGGGCGAGTTAGACGTAGATGCAAATGTTAGACCTGAGACAAAAAAGCCGGTTGAAAATGTGGTATGGGATGATAACACAGCACAATCTGGCGAGTATCAGGTGTATGTTCATCATTATAAAAAGCACAAAAAGCGTCGAACAAAAGATCCAACAAAGTTCAAAGTAATTGTCAACAATGTTGGCGACTTGATGGAATTTGATGGCAAACTATCTCACGGAGATCCAATTCAATTGGTGGCCCAGTTTAATGTACCAACCATGGAAGAGAGACAATCGAAAATTGATGCAATTCGGGCTGAGATGAATCTATTGTCAGGACAAGATGAAGAACTGGTGATTGAAGAAGAACCAGCCATTGAGCAAGAACCCGTGCCTAATGAAGACATAGAAATCGAGATTAAAATCGAGGACGATGAATCAGATCTTTGATTATGATAAGATGTCAGTCAAACGTCCGTCTTGCTTTGCTTTATTTATCGAACGAGCGATTCTCCTGCCGGTAGACATCCTTTCTTCATTGATGTCAGAGTAAGGCGAACCACCTACAAATGGGTTGGAACCTGCAACGATTCTTGCACTTATTTCGAAGACCTTGAATTCTAATTGGTCGGTTACGATTGTCTCCAAGCAAAATGGCCCGATCATCCCCCTACTTCCTTCTTCCAAGACAAAAGATTCAGCCACGGTCCCCTCAGCCATCTCAAAGGCTTTTGGAAGCAATGATTCTCTAATTACCACAGGCTGGTTTCCAGTAACCACAAATGACGGCTCTAAGCTCATTTCACGAAGATCTCTTAAAGACCCCAATTTGTAGAACTCATCGACATTTGACTCGTCTCTTCTATCCATAGAGAGTAATTCGAGTCGTCCAAGATTTTTCCCTGCGTGTTTTCCTTTACCTTGAACCTGATACCCATCCTCGGCAATAGGGTCAAAGAAGAAATGCAAGTAATAACGACATCCTAACACATATTCTTGGATAGTAAACTCTTCTTCGATATCAACATTCCTGCGAAAGTCACGATAATCTCTTGCGATGAAGTAACCCCGTCCACCTTTGGCTCCAGCGTACTTAACAATCACCGGGCCGTCGATTTTGTGCGGGTCATCAAGGACCTTGGGCATGTCACAACCACCAGCTTCTAACCAATCTCTTTGTCTCTGCCTACTACTTTCCCAATGTAGAATTCCTCTGTTACCAAAAGTTGGAACCTGCAAATTCTTGAAATTAGTAGATCCAAGATATTCCACTAAAGAGCCATGCGGAATAATTATCACATTTCTTTTTCGAAACCATTCTGCATAGTCGAGCATCTCTCTGTAATCCTCTAACAACAACCATTCATCTGGGTCAGCACCAGGAAATGCTTGGTAAAATTTTCTTCGATTTTCGCCTACTGCGATTCCGAGAGTCCTGAAGCCCTCTTTTCTTGCGCCGTGAAGGATTTGTAACGAAGAGTGAGATGCAACAACCCCAATTGTGAGGTTGTCGAGGTCGTAGTCGGAAAGCCATGATGCCAGTGTATCGGTGTCTACGCCCATGTCGAGGGGTTCAGTGTCCCCCCTATGAGCATTATGGACTTATTTCTATTATTGAGACAAAAATAGTATAAGATATTAATTCCAATGGTTTTATTCATGAAGTTAAGCAGTGAAAGTTCAAGTCATGAGTTACAGTCCCTTTACCATGGAAGGGGGAGATGCCTCGGGCAGAATGACTTATGGCAATTATCTTAGATTAGAGGAAATGCTTGAGTTACAGAATGGGCCAAGTGGTTATTCTCCAGCACCTTGTAATGATGAGAAACACTTCATCATCGTTCATCAAGCATTCGAGTTGTGGTTTAAACTTGTTTTATCCGAGCTAAAAGAAGTTCACAAATTAATGGATAGCAATAACATTAGCGAGCAATCAATGCCAAAAATAGTGCACAATATGAGGAGAGTTACTGAGGTATTCAATTTGATGTCAGAACAGTGGAAAGTAATGGAAACATTAACTCCTCAGGATTTTCTCTCTTTTAGGGATCGATTAGGAACCTCATCTGGCTTCGAATCGTGGCAATTGCGCAAAATCGAGATTATTTTAGGGTTAGAACAGCAACAGAGAGATGCGGGCATGGATCCTCTAAAACATATGAAGAGACTCGAAAGCGAAGGTAAAATATCCTCATCAGTGTTAAGCGAATTTGAAGATGTGATTAATTCTCCGTCCTTGAATGAATTGCTGACAAACTGGCTCTCTCGTACACCAATAAATGGTTCATTGTCAAATAATGCAACTGATGAACAGGTAGTCTCTGACTACATTAATTGTCACCTAGATGCTATGACTGAGCACTCTAAAGTAGTACTTTCGAGTTTCAAATCCATTGGTCACGGCAACGAATTAGCACTTGAAGAGCGGCTACAAAAATCTATACAAGACGCCAGAGATTTCTTAATCCCCGATGGTCAAGTAAACCGCTCAAGAGCGGGGTTATTGTTTATTGAATCGTATCGAGACCTGCCGTTACTAGCATGGCCAAGAACCCTCATCGATTCATTTGTTGAAGTTGAAAAATCTATTCTACTGTTCAGAAACTCCCACGCACGGATGGTAGAACGGATGATTGGTAGAAGAATGGGTACTGGGGGTTCCAGCGGAGTAGATTATCTAGATGCGACGTTAAAATACCGTGTGTTTGTTGACTTATGGACCGTGAGAACTATCTTAGTCAAACGGGAGTTACTGCCTGCGGTAATCAATCCCGAATATTACGGGTTCAACAAACAATAGAACTTAATCCTCATGAGGGTCAATATCGATTGGAATCAACTCATGTTCGTATTCATAGAGCGCAATCTTTAGCGGGTCTAGTACGAAACGGACTGATGCCTCTTCAAACCCGTACAGTGAAATTAGCTCCTCTTTGAACGCTTCTCTTAGGACTTCCTCACCTGCATATAGCGGCGCACCCATTCCAATTTGTAGGGCGCGTGCTCCAATAATTCTAGCTCTTTCAAATCGGGTATGGAGACGAATTGGTTTCACCATGACAATCACATCGACACTCAGTCGTGGCAAGTCCTAAAGGCAGGTGTTTTTCAAACTACCCCAAATTACTCTCCTTCATCAAAGCCTTGTTTTTCCAATTTTCTAAACCAAAATAGTGCTGGTAATAAGGCTATAAAAAGCATTACAAAGATAATCACTGCTAGGTCATAACCGCCATCATAAGCGAAAATATTAATCCTGTCTTCTTCCAACTCGCTCAAGGATTTTTCGCCTGTTGGACTAGTTGAAATTGATTGTAGGGTTTTTGGCATAGAATCATCTTGCAAAACAAATACTAATCTTCCCTCTGATTGAGTCTGCAAGTGGCTGATGTTATGCTGACGTTGATCGTTTGCCAACATTAGACGATCCACAGCCAAGTAGGGTAGAGTTCTGTTATCATATTCATGCTTGATTTGCTCTAACCTCCAAACTGTTAGGTTATAATTTGTCGATGTGTTCCAAAAAAGCATTCCATTTTCTACTGAAATATCATCTATTCCTGTAAATTCGTAATCTGTACCTATTAGGCTTTGATTTAGTTCTTGGCCTTGGGCTGCGCCAGTTAACAGGCTATTGCTGTTAATTACTATTGACGGAATAAATAACAATCGATATTGTTCTTCAAAGATTTGTTTGGAGTAATTTAGGTAACTTTGGTCCTGAACGGATGGGTGATGTTGGATTAATGCAACGTCATTGTAATCTAATGTGGTTAACGATAGTTCAAGCGACTCGCATGGTTCGCACCAATCAGCCCCGAAATATTCCACAAGATGTGTTGGACTTGAAATATCACAGGTAGAATTTACATCACAGGGTAAATCAAGAATATATACATCCAGAGTACCGTTTTGCGCACCGCTTTGTGGTTGCTGAACTGCATCCTCTGTTGAGGTTGCGAAAGGTGAAATTATTGTCAACAAAACTACAATTAACACACAATACAGTAGTTTTCTGTTTGGAATAGTGATTGCTGATTTAATAAGGCATGTGTTCAAAAGGGGCATATTACTCCAATGAACCATGGAGGAGGCTTGGTGGCGACGCCCTTCAACATTGCCTCTTTTCATGTTACTTTTTGCTATTTTGATAATATCTTTTGGCGGAGCGATAAGAATCCACGATGCTGGAGAATCATGCCCAGACTGGCCTAAGTGCTTTGGAACTTATGGTTTCGATATATCAGAGGATGAACAAGAAGCTTACTGGGAAGAAAATCCTGATGAGATTGATTCGAGGGGGGAAGATCATAGATACACTGTGTTTGAAATATTTTTAGAGTGGTTTCACAGGTTCTTAGTAGGAGTAATCGCTATTCCTGTTTTAC
Source organism: uncultured Candidatus Poseidoniales archaeon (assembly GCA_964412625.1). Taxonomy (GTDB): domain Archaea; phylum Thermoplasmatota; class Poseidoniia; order Poseidoniales; family Poseidoniaceae; genus MGIIa-L1. Next base: position 2,930 of record CAYPPO010000001.1, on the reverse strand, counting down.
TCAATGTTTTGGTTGCTAAACGCAAAATCGATTTCTACGGCAAAACTAATTTTCGTACCTCCATTTTCATCGCCGTTTTGCTGTGTGTACAAGCGTTTGCCGGGGCGATTACGGTGTTTTATGATAATGCTGACTGGTCTGTTGCCCTTCATTTATCTCTGGCATCGATTTTTACCGCATCGATTCTCTGGCAGTATATGCTTACCAGAGTAAGGGAAGGTGCGAAGTGGCGATTTTTGGATGTTGCATTAGACTTCAAAATTAAATATCGCAAGAAATTTGATTTAACGGCTATTTCAGTACTGATTTTATTGGTTCTTGGCGCTTGGGTTTCCTCTACAGCCGGAGGGCAATATAATCAATCGTGTTCAGTCGGTTTCCCAGATGCATGGCCTCAATGTAACGGACAATTTTTCCCTTCCTTGGACAATTCAGGCATCCTTGTCCAAATGATTCACAGGATTGGGGCTTTATTGGTTGGTTTGGTGCTAGTTGTGTCTTTATTGAAACTGAAAGATGGGAAAGCTAATTTTCAAAATTCAACGCCTTACTACCACGCTTTACTACTGACAACGCTTCTATGGTTTGCCAATTTGATGATCGGCGCTGCTTATCTGATTAAAGCTAAAATTGGGGAATTTCCTGAATGGATATCATTATTACATTTGTTGGGCGGGGTATCAACATTCATTGTTGCAGCGAGCGGTCCGATGATGTTTAGATTAAGTCATAGTGCTATACCAGACAGTGAAGAGTGATTCAATGAGTGAAGCAGGAGGTGATTATCCTCATCCGGGATGGATTAATGTATTCATGAGGCTGATGAAGCTGAGGGTGATAATTCTCCTCCAAATAACTGCAATATGTGCAATCTTAGTTCACGACATGCTAGCAAGGCACGGATTAATTGATGTAGTTAGGACTTGGCAAGATACCTTCTATGCCTCGATAATCACCATAATCGGTGGAACGTTATCCGCTGGAGGATCCAATTCAATTAACATGTGGTTTGATGCAGACATTGACAAGGATATGAGAAGAACTGAAAATAGACCAATACCCGTTGGCCATATATCTCCAACGGGAGCGTTAGTATTTGGAATAATTATCGCATTACTCGGCTGCTCAATTTTCTTGCTAGTGAGTTGGAAGGCGGCGTTTTGGTCACTTTTCTCGGTGCTTTTTTACGTTCTAATTTACACAATTTGGCTAAAGCGAAGGACTCCACAAAATATCGTGATAGGTGGTATTGCTGGTTCCACTCCTCCTTTAATTGGTTGGGCAGTGGCAGCGGCAGAATACACAAATAATACAAATCCACTAGACTTAGGCTCAGCAATCCCTTGGATGCTATTTGCGCTAATATTCCTGTGGACACCACCACATTTCTGGGCTTTGGCTCTATACCGGTCCGGAGAATATGCAAAAGCATCGGTTCCAATGATGAATGAAGTCAAAGGCGCTGAGCACACATTATACCAGTCTAAGGTATACTGTGTGCTACTGTTTATGCTTGGTTCAGTACCATGCTTTTGGCCTGAATCGGGATTGCCGCTTCTTTGGGCGTTCATTGCCGGTGGGCTAACTCTGTGGTATTCTGCTTCCGTATGGTCAATAGACCCTGACGAACCTTTCGATGAGAATGGTAGAATGCCAAAAGCAGCAAAGTCATTTTTCAGGTCGCTATACTATCTAGGTTTGATGTTTTTACTTCTGGTCATAGTAAGTATGATTCCACCTGAATCATTAGGCTATTTCGGTCCATTATCCTATGATTAAGAGTAATTAACTCGACCGTCATGTTCATGACCACATCTAATTTCGCCACAACTACTGCGGCAGTCGCATAGCCTGGCCATTGCGCCGGATTGCTAATCCGGTGGTGTCTCACCTCGGGAGTTCGAATCTCCCCTGCCGCGCCATCAGTCATAAAAGTCTTCGAATTCATCAGCCATGGAGTTGGCAGCCAATCTTCTGTTTCGTGCACTAACAACTCTCTTTAGTCTCTTTAATCGCTTGCTGATGAAGGCCAGCATGATGATTCCAAGACAAAGTGTTGTTAATGTCACGATTCCAGCAATTCTGAATTCTTCTTGATCAAGACTATCGCTAAAATTACCTAACCATTCATTGTTTAGTGGTGGTTCTGGTTCCGGTTCGGGTTCTGGTATGAGATATTCGTTGTATTCCAACCAATCATTTTTCACATAGATTTGTGCGACATTTGCTGATGGGTAGATTACCACAGTCCTTTCATTGCCTACATCATCAATCGGTGTAAGCACGTAATAGTAAGTTCGCATAGGTCTTAGGTTATCATCATCTATTCCTGAGTCAGTGAAATTTGCTTGTTGTCCGGCGATATTGTTCATGCCTGAGACAATTGGTGATGCTAGTTTAACATCTAGACCGTTTGGTTTATTTTCTATTCTGTACAAATTCCAAGTGACGTTTTGTTCATCGAGGAATGGCCATTCCCACGTCAATTCAACCTCATAACACATCGACCAATCATTCTCAAGCATATAACAATCAGTTGAATTAGTGAATCTTGATTGAGCTAAAAGATTAACCACTGAGGATGAAGGAGGGGTTGAATCTCCACAAACGAAAACTGCTTCACCCAGCAAATTAGTTGTAACATTCGCTATTTCAAAGTGCGTTACCCCAACTCTATCTGTTGGAGCAATGGCATAAGAGGCACAGAAATTTGAATCTAAATATGTCTGATCAATCCACTGAGAAGAGCTTATTGGGACTGTTTCTATGTAGGTATTACTTGTTAGGTCATCCCATAATATTTGGTTGAAATCTCCTGTTGTGGTAGGGAAAATCGTGCCTCCGTTGACGCTAACTATTTTTTTGTATATTGACCAACCTTGAAGATACTGATTATCTATTTCCCCTGTAGGTTCCCAAGTTAGTGAAAA